>JAEKKO010000160.1 GCA_019510335.1 Novosphingobium sp.
TCGGCAAGGACGACATGATCATCCCCGACAGCAAGACCGAGCTGGTCGACCAGACCAAGGCGCTGGTCGCCGACTACGAGCAGCAGTACCAGGACGGCCTGATCACCCAGCAGGAAAAGTACAACAAGGTGATCGACGCCTGGAGCCGCTGCGGCGACCAGGTCGCGAATGCGATGATGGACGAGATCCGGGCGACCCCGATCGACGAGGCCGGCCGCGAGAAGCCGGTCAACTCGATCTACATGATGTCGCACTCCGGCGCCCGCGGCTCGCCGACCCAGATGAAGCAGCTCGCCGGGATGCGCGGGCTGATGGCCAAGCCGTCGGGCGAGATCATCGAGACCCCGATCATCTCGAACTTCAAGGAAGGCCTGACCGTCCTCGAGTACTTCAACTCGACTCACGGCGCCCGCAAGGGCCTCGCGGACACCGCGTTGAAGACCGCCAACTCGGGCTACCTGACGCGGCGCCTGGTCGACGTCTCGCAGGACTGCGTCGTTGTCATCGACGACTGCGGCACCGAGCGCGCGCTCGAGATGCGCGCGATCATCCAGGGCGGCTCGACCATCGCCTCGCTGGCCGAGCGCATCCTCGGCCGGACCCTGGCCGAGGACATCGCTACCAAGGATGGCGAGACCATCGTCGCCAACGGCACCCTGCTCGACGAGCCGGCGGTGGCGCGGATCGAGGCCGCCGGGATCCAGGCGGCGCGGATCCGCTCGCCGCTGGTCTGCGAAGCCGAACAGGGCGTTTGCGCCAAGTGCTACGGGCGTGATCTCGCCCGCGGCACCCCGGTCAACATCGGCGAGGCGGTCGGCGTGATCGCCGCGCAGTCGATCGGCGAGCCCGGCACCCAGCTGACGATGCGGACGTTCCACATCGGCGGCGCGGCGCAGGTCAACGAGCAGTCGCACCTCGAATCGCTGTGCGACGGCACGGTCCAGTACCGCGACATCCCGACGATCACCGACAAGCGCGGCCGGCGCCTGAGCCTCGCCCGCAACGGCGAGATCGTGGTGATCGACACGGAAGGCCGCGAGCGCGCACTGCACCGCGTGCCCTTCGGCACCCACCTGCTGCACGAGAACGGCGCCATCATCGCCCAGGGCGATCGCCTGGCTGAGTGGGACCCGTTCACCACCCCGGTCATCACCGAGAAGCCGGGCGTGGTGAAATACCAGGACCTCATCGAAGGCCGGACGATCACCGAGCAGGTCGACGAAGCGACGGGCATCACCCAGCGCGTGGTCACCGAGAACCGCGGCGCCGCGCGCTCCAAGAAGGAAGACCTGCGGCCACGGCTGACCCTGCTCGACGAAGCGTCGGGTGAGGCGGCGCGCTACCTGCTCGCCCCCGGCACGACGCTGTCGGTCGAGGACGGCCAGGCGGTCGAGGCCGGCGACGTGCTCGCCCGCGCCTCACGCGAGGCGGCCAAGACCCGCGACATCACCGGCGGTCTGCCGCGAGTGGCGGAGCTGTTCGAGGCGCGCAAGCCGAAGGACAACGCGATCATCGCCAAGACTTCGGGCCGGATCGAATTCGTCCGCGATTACAAGGCCAAGCGCAAGATCGCGATCATCCCCGAGGAGGGCGATCCGGTCGAGTACCTGATCCCCAAGTCGAAGGTGATCGACGTCCAGGAAGGCGACTGGGTCAAGAAGGGCGACAACCTGATTTCGGGCTCGCCCGACCCGCACGACATCCTCGAGGTGATGGGGGTCGAGGCGCTGGCCGAGTACCTCGTCTCCGAGATCCAGGAGGTCTACCGGCTCCAGGGCGTCAAGATCAACGACAAGCACATCGAGGTGATCGTTCGCCAGATGCTGCAGAAGGTCGAGATCACCGACGGCGGCGACACCACGCTGCTGCCGGGCGAGCAGCTTGATGCCGAGGAGATGCACGAGATCAACGGCAAGCTCGAGCCGGGCCTGCGCCCGGCCGAGGGCAAGCCGGTGCTGCTCGGGATCACCAAGGCGAGCCTGCAGACGCGCTCGTTCATTTCGGCCGCGTCGTTCCAGGAGACCACCCGCGTGCTCACCCAGGCGGCGGTCGAGGGCAAGAAGGACACGCTGATCGGGCTCAAGGAGAACGTCATCGTCGGCCGGCTGATCCCCGCCGGGACCGGCGCGGGCATGAACCGCCTGCGGGTCGCCGCCTCGAGCCGCGACGCGGCGCTGCGCGCGCAGTACCGCAGCCTGCAGGAGGCGCTGATCGCGCCGCAGACCGCGGCCGAGGAGCACCAGGCCGAGCTTGCGCAAGGCCCCGAAGCGGCGATCGGTGACGATCCGCTGGCTGCGATGGAAGGCGAAGGCCACGGCACCGATGCCGACGCCGGCGACTACCTGCTGCAGGCCGGTAACGAGGGCGAGGCCGAGTAAGCCTCAATCTCGCTTCCGCTCGAACCATACGAGGCCCCGCCGGAGCGATCCGGCGGGGCTTTCGTTTGCCGGTCAGCGCGTGGGAAACGTCGGCAGCAGGTGCCAGACGCCGGCCATCCCGTCGCCGCTGGCGGTGCTGTCGTGATCACGGACAAACGTGTAGACCGGCTTGCCCGCGAACGCCCACTGGCCTGAGCCATCGGCCCGCTTGACGATCGTCCACTTGCCGGTCGCCTTGGCCCCGGCCGGGGCGACCAGCGCCGGCCACGCGGCCAGGCAGCGATCGACGCAATTCGACTTTCCGGGTGCGTCCTTGTCAAACGTATACAAAGGCTTGGCACCGTCGAGCGTGCGCAACACGTACTTGCCGGATTCGGCAATGATCTGGACTTGCGGCGGGATCGCCGGCGGCTGCGCCGTGGCCGCGGCCAGCACCAGCAGCATCAAGGACATCTCAGGCACTCCCTCCATTTATCGGACGGAGCATATGGCGGGAGCCGCCCACCGCAAAGCGGCGCCAGCGCCTGCGACAAAATGTTACGGCGCCGGCTTCTCGACCAGCGCGGCGAGTTGCGCCAACACCGCTCCCCAGCCTTCGTGGAACCCCATCTCCGCGTGCAGATCACGATCCGCTTCGTCCTTGTGCAGGACATGCGCGGTGTAGTCCGTTCCTTGCGAGTGATCGCGCAAGGTGACGATCGCGGTCAGCGCTGCCGGATAGGGCTCGCGTGCAGGACGCCAACCGCTCACCAGGGCGTTGGTGAAGACGATCCGCTCGAGATCGTCGACGGCGAGGAAGCAGGCGTCGAGGTGCGGCGTGAAACTCCCGCCGTCTTCGCTCATCTGCGTGAGGAACGCGCCGCCGGGTCGCAAGTCCATCTCGACCACCCGGCACTGGAGCGGCGCCGGGATCCACCACTGCTCGAATTTCGCCGGATCGGTCCAAGCCCGCCAGATCGCCGCGCGTGGGGCCTTGATCACGCGCGATATCGTCAGGTCGGTTGCCACGTTCCCCCTACTCCCACTCGATGGTCCCCGGCGGCTTGCTGGTGTAGTCGTAGACCACCCGGTTGATCCCCTTGACCTCGTTGATGATCCGCGTGGCGACGTTGCTGAGGAAGCTCGCGTCGAACGGGTAGATGTCGGCGGTCATGCCGTCGGTCGAGGTCACCGCGCGCAAGGCGCAGACGTTGTCGTAGGTCCGGCCGTCGCCCATCACCCCGACCGTCTTGACCGGCAGCAGCACCGCGAACGCCTGCCAGATCGCGTCGTAGAGCCCAGCGTTGCGGATCTCCTCGAGGTAGATCGCATCGGCCTTGCGGAGGATGTCGCAGCGCTCGCGGGTGACCTCGCCGGGGATGCGGATCGCAAGGCCCGGCCCGGGGAACGGGTGGCGGCCGACGAAGTGCTCGGGCAGGCCCAGCTCGCGGCCGAGTTCGCGGACTTCGTCCTTGAACAGCTCGCGCAGCGGCTCGACCAGCTTCATGTTCATCCGTTCGGGCAGCCCGCCGACGTTGTGGTGGCTCTTGATCGTCACCGACGGCCCGCCCGTGAAGCTGACGCTCTCGATCACGTCCGGGTAAAGCGTGCCCTGGGCGAGAAAATCGACCCCGCCGATCTTGCGCGCCTCGCTCTCGAACACGTCGATGAAGGTCTTGCCGATGAACTTGCGCTTGGCCTCGGGGTCGGTGATCCCCTTGAGCCCCTTGAGGAACAGCGTGCTGGCGTCGACGTGGACCAGCGGGATGTTGTAGGCGTTGCGGAACAGCGAGACGACCTGCTCGGCCTCCCCGGCGCGCATCAGCCCGTGGTCGACGAACACGCAGGTCAGCTGGTCGCCGATCGCCTCGTGGATCAGCACCGCCGCAACCGCGCTGTCGACCCCGCCGGAGAGCCCGCAGATCACCCGCGCCTCGCCGACCGTCTCGCGGATCTCCGCCAGCTTGGCCTTGCGGAACTCGGCCATCGTCCAGTCGCCGGTCAGGCCGCAGACATGGCGGACGAAGTTCTTGAGCAGCTTGGGCCCATCCGGGGTGTGGACCACCTCCATGTGGAACTGGGTGGCGTAGATCCGCCGCTCGTCGTCGGCGACGACCGCGTAAGGCGAGCCGGGGCTGGTCGCGACCGATCGGAAGCCGGGCGCCAGCTCGACCACCTTGTCGCCGTGGCTCATCCACACCTGGTGGCGCTCGCCCTCCTTCCAAAGCCCGTCGAACAGCACGCAGCCGTCCTCGACCGCGACGAACGCCCGGCCGAACTCGCCGGCCTCCCCGGGGACGACGGTGCCGCCGAGCTGGTGCATCAGCGCCTGCTGGCCGTAGCAGATACCGAGCATCGGCAGGCCGCTGGAAAGGATCTCCTCGGGGATCGCCGGCGCTCCCTCCTCGCACACCGAGGCCGGCGAGCCCGAGAGGATCACGCCGTTGGGCGCCATCCGGACGAAGGCCTCGGCCGCGCGGGCAAACGGGGCAATCTCGGAATAGACCCCGGCCTCGCGCACCCGGCGGGCGATCAGCTGGGTGACCTGGCTGCCGAAGTCGACGATCAGAATCGACTCGGGCAGGATGGACTCGGGGTGCTCGGGGGTGTCCGCAGGCTCGCTCATGGCGGCGGGTTAGGCAGCCGCGCCGCCGCTGTCCAGCGGTGCCGTCCCGAAGCCGGGGTGTTGCCCAAACGCCGCGCCGGCCGGGAAAGCGACATTGCAATTGTTGCAATGCAGCGGGATGTATTCGCAATTGCAGCATGAACCGGCGGTGAGTACTGCACTGCACAACAAGGCCCGCACGATGCGGGACCTGAGATCGGGGAAGTCTGCGGAGGCGGTTGAAACAGGAGCACGCCATGCGCAGACTAGCCTTCTACCTTCTGCCGGTCCTCGCCGCGGTCTCGACCAGCGGTCTGTTGTTCAGCGCAACGCTGATCTGACGCGCCAATATGGGCCCCGGACGACGGCCGTCCCGCGACTGGCGGGGCGGCCGTTTTGATGCCGGGCGATGCAAGCCTGACACGCGCGGTGGCGTTGCGCAGCGTCCCTCGTCTTCGCTCGGGACGAGCGGGGTTG
>JAEKKO010000043.1 GCA_019510335.1 Novosphingobium sp.
AGTCGATGTCGCGCAGCGAGCCCTCGCCGCCGCGGTGCAGCGCGCTGCTGAGGTAGATCAGCCGATCGGGGCGCTCGATCAGCGCAGTCAGGATGTACGGCGCCAGTGTGTTGACCGCGAGCATGGTGGCGTGGCCCTCGGGGGTCGAGCCGCGCTTTGGCACGCGGTAGATGCCGGCGTTGTGGATCACTGCGTACATGCGCCCGATGGCGTTGACCTGGTCGGCGATGCTGCGGGCTTCGGCGGTGCTGGAGAGATCGCCGATGACGACTCCCTGGGAATCCGATGCGAGGTCGCTAAGGCCTGCCGCGCGCTCGGGCGAGCGGGCATGGAGGACGACCTCATGGCCCTGCTCGAGCAGCGAGCGCGCCGCCGCGCGGCCGAGTCCGTCGGTGCTGCCGGTGATGAAAATCCGGGCCATGGCCTGTCGCTCCTTTCGGCCTCCGCTTAGGACAAGCGGCGCGCGGGAGTCACGGGGTTGGGGCAAAGCGGGCTCGGCCGGGGCCAAAACGAGCCCCAAGCGGGTGACGCCCGGGCGGATTCCCGCGAGATGGTGGAAATCCTGCCGTCCGCAATAGCCGCTGGCGCGGTCACCGCGTAAGCGGCAGGGGTCTGCAACGACGAAGGGATTTTTTCACGATGAACAATGGTGATCTCGCCGAACGCCGCCAGCAAGGGCGAGGAGGTTTCCCTCAACGGCTTCGGCAAGTTCAAGGTCAAGGACACGCCGGCGCGGGAAGGCCGCAATCCGGCCAACGGCGCGACGATCCAGATCGCCGCCGCCAAGAAGCTGACGTTCACCCCGGCCAAGGCGGTCAAGGCCCGGCTCAACGGCTGAAACGGGCATCGCCGGCGCCTTCGGGCGCCGGCGATGCTCTCCGCACCCGCGTGCGGTCAGGAGCCGCGGTGGACTTCGACGATCAGCTTCGCCGCTATTTCGGAACCGCCGATCTAACGGCAGTTCCGCCGGCCGCCATTGCCGCGGGGGTCGAGCACATGGCGGTCGACTTCGGGATGGAGCAGGACCCGGCCCGGCGGTTCGCGCTGTGGGCGCTGATGTACATGCTCGGGGCCGCGCCCGACCTCGACGTCGCCTTCAAGAGCGAGCAGGACCGCGATCACGCGCGCACCTTCATGGATCTGATCGCGGCCGCAGAGAAGCGCTGAGCGCGCGCGGCCGGTGCGGATTTCTCTCCCGCCCCTAACATCACATGGGCATCGCCCGAACACGGAGTGCAACGATGCCGGCGACCGAAGCCCTGCAGGGCCGCAACATCGCGCTGCTGATCGACGCCGACAACTCGCGGGCGGAAAGCCTCGACGACGTCCTGACGATCCTTGGCGACCTTGGCATCGTCAATATCCGCCGCGCCTACGGCAACTGGAGCAAGCCCGGGCTCAAGAGCTGGTCGGCGATCGTCCATCGCTACGCGATCGAGCCGCAGCAGCAGTTCGACATCACCAAGGGCAAGAACGCCACCGACATGAAGATGACGATCGACGCCATGGACCTGCTCTATGGCGGTCACGTCACCGGCTTCGGGATCATGTCGAGCGACAGCGACTTCATGCCGCTGGCGATGCGCATCCGCCAGAACGGCCTTCCCGTCTATGGCTTCGGCGCGACCAAGACGCCCGAGGGCTTCCGCCAGGCCTGCACCCGGTTCATCGACTTGTCGGCGGTGATCGAGCCGGCCGTCTACGACAAGCCGGGGCCGACGCGCGAGATCGATGCCGAGCTGGTCAAGGTCCTCGGCGACGCCTGGAAGGCCTCGAAACGCGACGACCAGGGCTTTGCCGAATTGACCGAGCTCGGCCAGCGCGCGGCCAACCGCTCGTCCTTCGATGCCCGCAGCTATGGCTTCGAGCGGCTTTCGGACCTGATCGCCTCGCTCCCCAACTTCATCATTCGGCGCGAGGGCGGCCGGGCGCTGGTCAAGCGCCTGCGCTGAGGCGCGCCGGCGCTCCGGTTGCTTTTGAACGCCTTCGGGCGCATAGCTTGGCGATCGCCGCGTCGTCCCCCGCAACCGGTGACTGAGAGACCATCGTGCTCCCGCGTCGTGGAGAGCCCCGCATGGACTTCAACCAGTTGTTCTACCAGCACCAGCTCGCGATCCTGAAGGCGCCGGTGCCGAGCCCCGACCAGCGCGGGAGCCGGTTCGACCTGGTCCGCCATTACGCCCGCCGGATCACCCGCCTGCGTGCCGAGCTGGGGCTTCCGCTCTATCCCGCCTCGCTGCTGGGAGCGGCGACATGAGCCGGGCGATGAACGTCAAGCTGAGCGAGGACGAAATCGTCAGCAAGTGCAACGCGGCCGGCGTGTCGATCAGCGCGATCGAGCCGTTGCCGTCGGGCGCCACGCACCTCGTGTGCACGACCAGCGAAGGCGCCCACCAGATGCGGATCAAGTTCAAGGCCCACCTGATCGAGGGCCGGGTCAAGCGCTTCCCGTTCTACGTGCCGCAAAGCCGCTGGTAAGGCAGGGGCGACAAGCACTCGTAGTCTCGAGCGCGGCAATAAAGGAATCCGGAGCGAGCGATGGCCAAAGGACAACGCAAGAGCACCAAGGAGGTGCGGAAGCCGAAGAAACCGGCCGCGCCGAAGCCGAACGCTTCCAATCCTTCGTTGAAAGGGCTGGTGACGGCGCCGCCGGCGAAGCGGCCTTAGGCGCGCTCAGGCCAGCCGGTATCGCCGCGCTGGCTCGATGCCCAGCGCTGGCCGTGCAGCAGGACCGGTCGGGCTGGCTCAGCTCCCGCCGCGGGGTGGGCCCGCGGCGAGCACTGGCCGGCGTCGATCAGACGTCGCTGCGGATCTCGTGATCGGCCGCGGCGCGTAGCGCGTTGGTCTTGGCGCGGCGGCGGGCGATCGCCAGGGCGAGGACGCCGGCGCCCATCAGGCCGAACATGCCGGGCTCCGGAACCGAGGTCCCGCCGCTCGAAGTGCTCGAAGTGCTCGAGGTGCTGGAGCTGGTGCAGCTGCCGCAGGCAAAGGCCGGGGTGGCCATCGCCAGGCTGCTCAGGGCGACGGTAGCAATCAGAAGCTTACGCATGGGGTAGTCCTTCCCTCTTGAATGACTAACGCCTTGCAACGCAAAGCCCGTGCCAGACGCAGTTCGCCGCGGCAGGCGGTGGTTAATGGTCTCCTTGCGCCGCGGCCGCTGTAAGCGAGGGCGACAGCGGGGGAGGGCTCGGTGGGTCAGGGCAACCGGTAGTCGGCCGCCGCCGCGGCATGGCCGAGCGGGCCTTGGCCTCTTCCCAGACCAGGCGCGGCGAGCAAAGCGGCGCGGACGAAGCCGCGCGCCCGGACGATCGCCTCCTCCAGCGCCACACCGGCGCCGAGGTAGGTGGCAATCGCGCTGGCCAGCGCGCAGCCGGTGCCGTGGGCGTGGCGGGTGGCGATCCGCGGCTCGCGCCAGACGACCGGAGCGGCGCCCGGAAGCACGAGCCGGTCCTCGACGGTCTCGCCCACCGCGTCACCGCCTTTGGCGAGCCAGGCAATGCCGCGCGCCGCCATCGCCGCGTCGCCGCCGAGCGCCGCGAGCTCGGTGACATTGGGCGTTGTCAACGTCGCGACACGCATCAGCCGTTCGAATGCGGCGATGGTCGCCGGGTCGGCCAGCGCGCCGCCGCTGCTTGCGACCATCACTGGATCGAACACGATCGGTACGGCCAGCGTTTCCAGACGGTCGGCGACGATCTCCGCGATCGCCGCCGAACCGAGCATGCCGATCTTGACCGCGTCCACGCCGATGTCGCCGAGGCAGCCATCGATCTGCGCAGCGACCAGCTCCGGCGCCAGCGGAACCACGGCATGGACGGCGGTGGTGTCCTGCGCGGTGACGGCAGTGATCGCGGTCATGGCATAGCCGCCGAGTACCGCGATGGTCTTGATGTCGGCCTGGATCCCGGCCCCGCCCGAGCAGTCCGAGCCGGCGATCGAGAGGATGCGCGGCGGTGCGGTCATCGGTTGGTCTGGCTCAGCGCCCGAAGCGGCGTTCGGCCGACGGCGGGTGCTCGGCGTGGAGTTTCTTCGCCCGCGTCGGCCGATCGACCAGCTCGCCGCCGCAATTAGGGCAGCGGTCGTCGAGCGCTTCGGCGCATGGGGCGCAGAACGTGCACTCGAAGCTGCAGATGAATGCGCCAGGCGCTTCGGCCGGGAGATCGGCGCCGCAGCGTTCGCAGTCGGGGCGCATCTCGAGCATGGCGCAGCCTAACCGGCCGCTTCGGCGACGGCGGCGCAGATCGAGCCGACCACCATCTCGACTTCGGCGGCATCGTCGCCCTCGGCCATGACCCGGATCACCGGCTCGGTCCCCGAAGGGCGGATCACCAGACGGCCGCGGCCGGCGAGGCGGGCTTCGGCGGCGGCGATGGTCTGCTTGACCTCGGCGCAATCGAGCGGCTTGCCGCCGGCGAAGCGGACGTTGCGCAGCAGTTGCGGGACCGGGTCGAAGACGTGGAGTAGCTCGCTGGCGGGCTTGGCGGCGCGGACCAAGGCGGCGAGCACTTGCAGCGCGGCGATGGTGCCGTCGCCGGTGGTGGCATGGTCGAGCAGGATCATGTGGCCGGATTGCTCGCCGCCGACGTTGTAGCCGCCGGCGCGCATCGCCTCGAGCACGTAGCGGTCGCCGACCCGGGTCCGCAGCAGGGTTAGGCCGTTGCCGGCGAGATGGCGCTCGAGGCCGAGGTTCGACATGACCGTGGCGACCAGGCCGCCGCCCTTGAGCCGCCCCTGCTGCGCCAGGCGGCAGCCGATCAGCGCCATGATCTGGTCGCCATCGACGGTCCTGCCGTTCTCGTCGACGACGATCAGGCGGTCGGCATCGCCGTCGAGCGCGATCCCAAGGTCCGCGCCCGACGCGACGACGGTCTCCTGGACCAGGTCGAGGTGGGTCGAGCCGACCTTATCATTGATGTTCTTGCCGTCGGGACTGACTCCGATCGCGACGATCTCGGCGCCCAGCTCCCAGAACACCGACGGCGCGACTTGGTAAGCGGCACCGTTGGCGCAATCGACGACGATCTTGAGCCCGTCGAGGCGGACGTTGTCGGCGAGCGAGGCCTTGACCGCATGGATGTAGCGGCCGCGCGCATCGTCGATGCGGCGGGCACGACCGATCTCGCCCGAGGCGGCGAGCGGCTGGTCGGAATCGATCAGCGCCTCGATCGTCAGCTCGTCCTCGTCGGAGAGCTTGAAGCCGTCGGGGCCGAACAGCTTGATCCCATTGTCCTCGTAAGGATTGTGGCTGGCCGAGATCATCACGCCGAGGTCGGCGCGCATCTCTCGGGTGAGCATCGCCACCGCCGGGGTCGGCATCGGCCCGAGCAGCTGGACGTCCATCCCAACGCTGGTGAAGCCAGCGACCAGCGCACTTTCCATCATGTAGCCCGAGAGGCGGGTGTCCTTGCCGATCACCACCCGGTGCTTGTGGGTGCCGCGGAGGAAATGGCGCCCCGCCGCCTGGCCGACCCGCATCGCCGTCGCCGCGGTCATCACCCCCTGGTTGGTCCGGCCGCGGATGCCGTCGGTGCCGAAATAATGCCTGCCCATCGCTTGCCTTGCCGCTCCTGCGTCCCGCGGGCGATTTGCCCTGGCGCACCCATCGCGCCTAAGCGTCTTAGGCAAACCGCAGTGGAGCGTCCATGCCCGAGCCCAGCGCGACCGAGCCCGCCGGCCCGGGCGAGACCGCCAGCGAGTTCAATGCGATCATGCCCGACGTGCGGCTGCCGGCGCTGCCGACGTTCCTCGGGCTGGCGCTGGGGATCGGTCTCGGCTTGCTCGCCGGTGGGCGGGCGGGGTTCGCCCCGGTGATCGCGGTAGTGGCGCCGGTCGGGACGTTGTGGCTGCGGGCCTTGCAAATGACGATCATCCCGCTGGTCTCTGCGCTGCTGGTGATCGGCGTGGTCCAGACCGCCGAGGCCGCCGCGGCGGGACGGATCGCGCGGCGCACGCTCGGCCTGTTCGCGGCGATTCTGCTGGTCAGCACGGTCGTCGCGGCGCTGGTCGTGCCGCCGATCCTCGATTCGTTTCCGATTCCCGCGCGCGCCGCGCAAGCGCTGCGGGCGAGCGGCGGTGGGGACACCGGGCCGGTCCCGTCGCTGGCCGATTTCTTCGCCGCGCTGGTCCCGGCGAACATCATCCAGGCCGCGGCGAGCGACGCGGTGCTGCCGACGATCGTCTTCTTCGCGCTGTTCGCCGTGGCCCTGACGCGGCTGCCGCGTGCCCCGCGCCAGCTCGTCGCCAGGCTGTTCGCGGCCATCGCCGCAGCGCTGCTGGTGGTGATCGGCTGGGTGCTGCGGCTGGCGCCGGTCGGCGTGTTCGCGCTGTCGTTCGCCGTCGCCGCGAAAAGCGGCAGCGCCACGATCGTCGCCCTGGCCCATTACATCGCGGTGGTCTCGAGCATTGGCGGGCTGGTGCTGATCGCCGCGTACGTGCTGGCCGTGGCCGCCGCGCGGCAGCGGCTGGCGGGGTTCGCGGCGACGCTGCTGCCGGTGCAGGCGGTGGCGCTGTCGACCCAGTCGTCGCTCGCCAGCCTGCCGGCGATGCTCGCCGCCTGCCGCGAGCTCGGGCTGCGCCAGGCCACGGCCGAGTTCGTGCTGCCGCTGGCGGTGGCGCTCTTCCGCGCGACCGGGCCGGGGATGAACGTGGCGGTGGCGATCTACGTGGCGCGCCTGACCGGCGTCGCCGTGCCGCCGCAAGCCCTCGCTGCCGGGGTGCTCGTCGCGTTCCTGACTACGATCGGCGCCGTTTCGCTGCCTGGGGCGATCTCGTACATCACCTCGATCGCGCCGATCGCGCTGGCCATGGGCGTGCCGGTGGCGCCGCTGGCGCTGCTGGTCGCCGTCGAGATGCTGCCCGACCTGATGCGCACGGTCGGCAACGTGACGATGGACGTGGCGGTGACGGCGACGGTCGATCGCTGGACGCGCCAGCGGGGTTAATTGTCGGGCGGCGTCCACTCACGCCGCCGCCACCGCCCCCCAAGCTCCTCGTCCGAGTTCAGCCGATCGCGCCGGCGTCCTTGAGCCGCGCGATCTCCTCCCAGGACAGGCCCAGGTCGAGCAGCGTGCTTTCGGTGTGCTCACCGTGCTCGGGGGCCCGGGTCGGGCTGGCCGGGGCGCCGTCGAACTGCGCCGGCGAGGTCACCAGCGTCAGCGAGCGCCCATTGACCATCTCGACGTCGGCGAGATAGCCGTTCGCCGCGACTTGCGGGTCGCTGTGGATCTCGCGCGGGGTCTGGAACGGCGACCACACGCCCTTGGCCCGGCCGAGGACCTCGCACCACTCGGCGTAGTCGCGCCGGGCGAACTCGGCATCGAGGATTTCGATGCAGGCGCGGGCGTTGTCCTTGCGCGCCGCCATGTCGACGAAGCGCGGATCGTCGATCAGCTCGGGCCGGCCGATCACCTGGCAGAAATCAGCCCAGTAACGATCGGCATCGAGCATCACCAGGATGACGAAGCGCCCGTCGCGGGTCCGGTACGTGCCCGACAGCGGATTGGCCGCGGTCTTGCGGTCATGGACGTGCTTGGGCCCGTCAGGATTGAGCCTGGCGTGGGTGATGTCGGGCTGGAGCTGCCACATCCCGACGCTCATCAGCGAAATGTCGACGTCGGACGTCTCGCCGGTGGTCGCGCGCTTGTACATCGCCGCGGCAATCGCGCCGGCGATCGTCAGGCCGCCGACGACGTCGCCGAACGCCGGGCGCTGCATGATCGGGTAATCGAGCCCCGGCGGCGTCAACACCTCGCCGAACCCGACCCGCGACCAGTAGGCGGCCGCATCGTAGCCGCCGCGCTCGGCGTCGGGGCCACGCACCCCATAACCGGAACCGCGGACGTAGATGATTGCGGGATTGTGGGCGCGGACGTCGGCCGCCTCGAGCTTCAGGCGGCGCAGCGCCCCCGGGCGGAAATTGGTGAGGAATACGTCGCAGTTCGCCGCGAGGCGGCAGACGAGGTTGCGCCCATCGGGGTGCTTGAGGTCGATCGCCACCGATTGCTTGCCGCGGTTGGTGAATTGGAAGCTCGGATCGACCCCGTCGTAGGACTTGTGCAGCCCGGAGGTGACGAGGCCGCGATAGGGGTCGCCGGTCACCGGGTGCTCGACCTTGATCACCTCGGCGCCCCACTCAGTGAGGACGCCGCCGGCGATCGGCACGAACACGTGCGAGGCGACCTCGAGGATCCGCACACCCGCCAACGGCTTGCTCATGGCGCCTTCCATCTCCCCATCGTCAGAATGACAGGTTGTACAGCGTCGCCGCGTTGGTCTCGAGCACCTGCTTGCGGATGGTGTAGTCGTAGCCGCCGAGGGTTTCGACCAGCTTGTCCTGCACGCCCGGGTAGAGCGAGGTCGGGTGCGGGTAGTCGGTCTCGAACATCACCCGGTCGAACCCGATCTGCTCGAGCATGTGCTTGGGCGCGTAGTCCTCGAACCAGAAGCTGACCCAGAAGTGGCGCTTGAAGTACTCCTTCGGGCGCAACTTCAGGCCGCGGTTCTCGCGCGTGCGGAACTCGTCGAGCTGGTGCTCCATCGCCTCGAGCCAGAACGGCACCCAGCCCATTCCGCTCTCGATCAAGCCGACCTTGAGCTCCGGAAACGTGTCGAGGATGCCGGTGACCATGAAGTTGGACATCGTCGCGGCGCAGCCGACATGGTGGAGCAGCGCGCTGATCGGCAGGCGCTGATCGAAGCCGAGGTTGTCCCACATCGCGGATTCGGCATCGAGCGAGGCGTTGAGGTGGAAGTTCAGGGGGATGCCGGTGTCGTTGCAGGTCTGGAACACCTCTTCCCAGAACGGGGAGATCTTGCCGTCGGCGCCGATATACCCTTCCGCGAGCCGCTCCGGCCGGTCCGGCAGGACCACGCCCTTGACACCAAGATCGACGATCCGCCGCATCTCGGCGTTCATCAGGTCCTTGTCCCAATACGGCAGCGTCGCCATGCAGTTGATGCGGCCCCCGGAAATCTTCATCCGCTCGGCGCAGGCATCGTTGTAGATCTGGGTGATCGCGATCGCGAGCGGTTCGTCATTGAGCGCGACCAGCGAGCCTGCCTGGGTGACGCCGCCGTTCTGGAAGCAGATCTGCGCCCACACGCCCATCGCATCCATCGCCTCGAGCCGCGCGGCGACGTCGTAGGAGCCGGGGTCGATCTCGTCGTAAGTCCGGAAGGCGAGCTTGCCCAGCAGCTTGTTCTTGTCGCGGGCGATGACGTTGCCGCCGAGCGAGCCGAAGTGCTTGTCGCCGACGAACCACTGGTCGGCCCCGTCGACCTGCCGCACGTGCGGCATCTTATGCTTCATTCCCGCCGGGGCATTGGCTGTCCACAGATCGGCCGGCTCGGTGAAATGGGTGTCGCAGTCGACGATCTTGATCCCGGCGAACAGCGGATCGACGCCACGGGTGTTGCTGGCGAAATCGACCTCCCGGATGAACCCGCCGGCCGAGCGGCCTTCCTCGAGCCAATAGCGCTTGGCGTCGTCGGCGCGCGCCTTGATCGCCGTGCTGCCTGGTGAATCGACCATGACGATTGCTCCTGTAAAGCTTCGTGTGGTGGAGTGGTGCGCCCGCTGTTGCGGTGCGCACGGTCATCCTCTTCCGATGAGCTTCTTACCCGCCGGTCGCCAACCGGGTAAGCCGTGAAGCGGGCAACACCCCTATCGATTATTGCGATGGGTCAGCCGCCGCCGGTTCGCCGTGGTCGAGCAGGAAACGGTCGAAAGTGCGGCTCAGCTCGCTCCGCCAGATGCCTTTGGGCCGGGCCAGGCTCAGCGCTCGGGTGTAGCGAAAGTCGCTCATGTCGAGCTGGCGCAGGCGCCCGATCTCAAGGTCGTACTGGACCAGCGCCCGCGACAGGCAGCCGATCCCGCCGCCGGCGATCACCGCCCGGCGCACCGCCCAGTTGCTGGTCGCCTCGAAGCCGACGCGGAGCTGGCCGATCTGCTCGTGCACCAGGTAGCGCAGCCATGCCGTGGTCGACGAGTTCGCTTCGCGGGTGCACCAGCGGTAGCCGGCGAGGTCGCGGATGCGCAGGCCCTTGCGCCCGGCCAGCGGATGGTCGGGGGCGGCGACCAGGACCAGCTCGTCGGTGCGCCAGCGGGTTAGCTCGATCCCCTCGATCTCGGGAATGATCTCGATCAGCGCGGTCTCGAGTTCGAACCGGGTCAGCCGCTCGAGCAAGGTGCGCACGCTGTCGACCTCGAGCTGGATCTCGACCTCCGGGTATCGCTCCATGAACTCGACGCACAAGTGCGGCAACGCGGTCTCGGCGATCAGCGCGGATGCGCCGATCACCAGCCGCCCGCTCAGCGGCGCGGCGGCTTGCGGCCGCTCGATCTCCTGCATCTGCGCCAGCAGCGACTTGATCGCCGGCTGGAGCCGCTTGCCCTCATCGGTGATCTCGAGCGCCCGCCCTTTCGAATGCGCGAACAGCGGTCGGCCGAGGATGATCTGGAGGTCGGACAGCGCCTTGCTCGCCGCGCTCTGGCTCATCCCCAGCTTGTCGGCGGCGCGGGTGACGCTGCCCAGCGCCGCCACCGCGTCGAACACCTGGAGCTGGCGCAGCGTCGCTTTCACGGGCGCAGCATAGCGGGACCAGGCAGCGCGCGCACCCGGCGCGTCAGTCGAGGCCGTAGAACGAGACGATGTGGTTCCAGGCCTGCTCGGCGGTCTCGACCCAGTGGAACAAGTCGAGGTCCTCGATATTGATCACGCCTTCGGCGGCCATCTCCTCGAAATTGATCACCCGCCGCCAGTAATTCTCGCCGAACAGCAGGATCGGCAGTGGCTTCATCTTGCCGGTCTGGACCAGCGTCAGCAGCTCCATGAACTCGTCGAGCGTGCCGAACCCACCGGGGAACACCGCTACCGCCCGCGCCCGCAGCAGGAAGTGCATCTTGCGCAGCGCGAAGTAGTGGAACTGGAATGACAGGTCCGGCGTGACGAAGGCGTTGGGCGACTGCTCGTGCGGAAGGACGATGTTGAGGCCGATCGATTCGGCGCCAGCCTCGGCGGCGCCGCGGTTCGCCGCCTCCATGATCGCCGGGCCGCCGCCCGAGCAGATCACGAACTGGCGCATGCCGTCCTCGACGATCGCCCGCTCGCTGGCGAGCCGCGCCAGGCGGCGGCACTCCTCGTAGTACTTCGACTTGGCAACCAGCCGCTCGACGATCGCCTTGCGCTCGGGCGTGGTCGGCACCGCGAGCGCGGCTTCGGCCATCTCCGGCGCCGGAATCCGCGACGAGCCGTAGACCACCAGGGTCGAGCCGATGCCGGCTTCCTCGAGCAGCATCTCGCACTTGAGCAGCTCGAGCTGAAAGCGCACCGGGCGCAGTTCCTCGCGCAGCAGGAACTCGGTGTCGCGGAAGGCGAGGCGGTAAGACGGGCTCTGCGTCTGCGGCGTGGTGTGCGGGTGCTGCTCGACGAAGCCGGCCTCCTGCTCGGCCTTGTAGAAGCGCCGCCGGGTAAGTCTCTGATCGTTCTCGTCGTTCATGCATCGATCCCGTCTTGCACGGCCTGGTTCCGCTGAATTGCCCAGCCGCACCGCGCCTGCAAGGGCGCAGGAGCCTGCGTCGCGTTAGTACGAGGACGACCGCTAGCGCGGTCTGGAGTGCTGGGCGAGATATCCCGCATCGAACTCGGCGGTTCGGGTCAACGCCGCCCAGTCGGTGATCTCCACCATCCGCCCGCGGAAGGTCGCCAGCCCGAGCTCGCGCAGCTCGCGCAAGGTCCGGTTGACGTGCACCGAGCTGATCCCGAGAATGTCCGCAAGCTCGGTCTGCGTCACCGGAAAGTCGAAGCCGTGGTCCTGCGCCAGGCCGACGGCGTCGAGCCGGGTCCACAGCTCGCAAAACAAGTGCGCGAGTCGCTGCAGCGCCGAGCGAACTCCGAGCGAAACGATCCACTCGCGGTGAATGGCCGCATCGATCACGGTCGAAAGCCACAGCACGCGCGCCAGGTGCGGCTGGGATTCGGTCAGCTCGCGCAGTCGCTCATGCGGAAAGATCGCGACCTGGCAGGGCGCGAGGCAGCCGATATCGTGATCGATCCGCTTCATCAGCAGGCTGTGCAGATCGACGAAGTCGCCGGCGATGCTCACCTCCATCGATTGGCGGCGTCCGTCGCTGAGCTGTTTGTAGCGGTGCACGAAGCCCGAGATCAGCGCATTGCTGCTGTCGAGCTCGGTATCGGCGCGGACCATCGTCGCCCCGCGGGGGAACTCGAGGACCCCCGACATTGCCCCACGCAGCGCCTGCTCCTCAACCTCGCTGATCGCGTCGTATCGCCGCAGGTGGACGAGGAGCGTGTCGATCAAGGTGCCCTCCCGGCCCGCTGGAGTGGGCGCGGGCGAACTGGCGCGCGCCCGCTTTTCGGGCAAAGGCATAGCACGGACCCGGGTCGAGGATGAAGGCGAGACCTCACCTGCGGCCGTCACGCGGCTGCGCGAACTTCGATGGTCGCCGGCAAGTGCGCCGCAAAGCGGGCAATCGCCGAGGCCAGATCGGGCATCAGTGCGCCGCGTTCGCTCGCCAGCGCGCACCGCGCCGGGCGAACGGCCGGCCAGCCTAACTCGGTTGCGGCGCGGGGCTCGACCAGCGAACCGTCGAGCCCGCATGCCTCGACGATGCGTAGCGCGAACTCGGCCCAGCTCAGCGCCTCGCCATTGCTCAGGTGCCACACGCCGGTTGCGCCATCGATCAGCAGATCGAGCGCGGCGTTGCACAAGTCCGGCACGTAAGTCGGCGTTACGGTGCAATCGCCCGCTGCGACGAAACGCTCGCCCCGGCGCAGCGTGCGGACGGCATGGACGGCGAAGTTGGCCTCGTCGAACGGTGAGAAAAACGCCGCCGTACGGATCACCAGGTGATCGCCGGGAAGCGCAAGTAGTTCCTGCTCCATCGCCGCTTTGCTCCGGCCATAGACGTTGAGCGGTGCCGGTGCGTCGCTCTCATGATAGGCCGGCTTTGCCCCGTCGAACACCAGGTCGCTCGAGAAGGCGACCGTGGGAATGCCCCGCTCGCTGCACGCGCGGGCCAGCGCCGCGGCGCCTCCGGCGTTGGCCGCGAGGCACGCGTCAGGCGCGTCTTCGGCATCGTCGACGCGGACCCAGCCGGCGGCGTTGATCACCGCCCACGGACGGTTTGCATCGAGCGCAGAAGCGATGCTGGCGGGATCGCCGAGATCGAGCGTGCTCCTCGCTGTCAGAAGATGACGCAAGTGGCGGTGCCGGCAAGCCGCGGCCAAAGCGCGGCCCAGTGTGCCGGTGGCGCCGGTGATGAGGATCGGCGCGCCCGTGGCAGCGGCTGGGCGCAAGTGCTCGCGGATATGCGCCGGGCGCGGGGTCGGGGGGTGGACCAGTCGAATGTCGCGGCGCCACCAGCCGCTGCCGTCGAGGACCGGGTGCGGCGCGCCCGCCTGCGGCAATGCCTTGATCAATCCGGCGAGCGCCGTTGCCCGCGGAGCGCCGCCGCTGACGTCGTAGACACCGGACTCGTAAATCCCGCTGCCGGTCAGCAGGGTGTTCCAGCCGCGGTTGCCGAACAGCGCCCAGACAGTCACCGCGCGCACGTCGATGCCGCTTTGGCGCGCCGTGACGGCCGCGTTCCAGGCCTGGTGCAACCAGCGCAGCTGCTCGTCCCGGGTACAGCCATTGTGGACCTCGGTGATGGCGATCGGCAGACGGTAGCGCTGCCAAACTTCGTCGATAGCCCCGGCAATGCCTTGCGGCGGCGGCTCGAGCACGCGGACCGCTTCGACGTCGGCGAACGCTTGCCTGCCGTTGCCGCCGCACCGTTCGGCCGGATAGCGCTGAACCCGGTGGTCGAGGAACCGGTCGCTGGTGAGGTAGTGGTTGATCCCGATGACGTCGGGCGGGCAGGGCTGCTCGGAGATCGCGCGCAGCCGGGGCTCGAGGCCGTGCTCGCACAGCCGCGCCCACAGCGGATGGCCGGGCTCGACGCGCCCGCACAGCAAATCCCAGCTCATCCAGCGGCGGACGTTGTCGAAGCCGGCTTGGTCGGCGATCGCCGCGGTCGCGTAAGTGCGCCCGAAGTCTTCGGTCTGGATCAGGCGCGCGTCGGGGATCACCGAGCGGATCGCCCGCATCGACAGCCGCACGGCGTCGACCTGGTTGACGAGCGCGGTCCAGAACCCCCGTTCCTCGCGCACATGCGGGTACCAGTGGCCGTAGAGCGTGGCGAAACGCGCGGTGGTCAGCGGCTCGTTGACCGGCGTCCAGTCGCGCACCCACGGGTAACGCTCGGCGGCCCGCGCCGCATGGTCCGCCAGCCCGGCGGCGAAGCCATCGTCGAGCAGCGAGGTGTGGGCCGGACCGCTGCCGTGGTGGACCAGGCCGACGATCGGGCGCAGGCCGAGCTCGCGCAGCCGGGCCAGCCGCTCGTCGCTCCAGCGCCAGTCCTGCCGTTCGGGACCGTTGGGCGAGACCCGCTCCCACAACACCGGAAATCGCACCGCGCGCAAATTAAGCGCGGCCAACAAGTCGATGTCCTGATCGCGCGAGTCATGGCCCGTAGCGGTGAGCTGGTCGAAAAAGGAATTGCCGACGCGATTCACGGTACATTCTGCCCCTCCCCACAATTCGAGCTGCGAGTTGTTTTGTGGTGCCATTCGAGACCTTCCCACGGTTGCCGCCAACATAAGTTAAAGCCCCGATATCGCGCGATTTTTCTAGGAACCTTCGAGGCTTGGCCGGGTTCCATGGGGGTCACATCAACAAAGGATCGCCGCATGGCCTTGTACGACCTGACCCAAGCCCCGGCAGAGGAATCGACGACGGGGCCAGAGCCAGGCCTGACGCTCCTTTGCTTCAGTCATTTGCGATGGGATTTCGTCTTCCAGCGGCCGCAGCAGCTGATGACGCGGCTCGCCCGCCACGCCAAAGTGATTTATTGGGAAGAGCCGCGCGAGGTCGCCGGCCTCGCGGCGCCGCGCCTGTCGTTGCAGCCCTGCCGCGCCAGCGGAGTGCTCGTCGCGGCCCCCGAACTGCCGCCGGAGCTCGCGCCGGATCAGCGGAGCGAGGTGCTGCGGCAACTCCTCGACCAACTCCTCGCGCGCGACAATGGGCGCCTCGTGCGGTGGTACTACACCCCGATGATGCTGCCGTTCTCGGACCATGTCGGCGGCGACTGCGTCGTCTACGACTGCATGGACGAGCTCGCCAACTTCCGCTTCGCCCCGCCCGAGCTGCTGCCGCTCGAACGGCTGTTGCTGCAACAGGCCGACCTCGTCTTCACCGGCGGCTTCAGCCTCTACGAGGCCAAGCGCGATCGCCACCCGCGGGTCCATCCGTTCCCGTCGAGCGTCGACCGACAGCATTTCGCTCGGGCCCGCGGCAACTGCGCCGACCCGGCCGACCAGCGCCCGCTCTCGCATCCGCGCTTTGGTTTCTACGGAGTGATCGACGAGCGAATGGATCTCGAGCTGCTTGCCGCCGTCGCCGACGCCCGGCCCGAGTGGTCGCTCGTAATGGTCGGCCCGGTGGTCAAGATCGCCGAGGATGACCTGCCGCGCCGCGCCAACATTCATTATCTCGGCGGCAAGACCTACGCTGAGCTGCCCGACTACCTCGGCGGGTGGGACGTCGCGCTGATGCCGTTCGCGATCAACGAGGCGACGCGCTTTATCAGCCCGACCAAGACGCCCGAGTATCTCGCCGCCGGACGGCCGGTGGTCTCGACCCCGATCACCGATGTAATCCGCCATTACGGCGACATCACCGGCGTGAGGATCGCCGGCGCCGCCCCCGCTTTCGTCGAAGCCTGCGAAGCGGCGCTGGCTCTGCGGCGCAGCGGGGGCGCATGGCTCGACGAGGCCGACGCGCTGCTGCGCCAGACCGGGTGGGACGAGACGGTGGCGCAGATGTGGGCGCTGATCGATGAGCGGCTGCGCTCGGCCCATGCGGTCCAGCCGGTCGTCTCGCCGACGCACTGGCCGGTCCGGGAAGCGCCGCGCTATGACGTGCTCGTGGTCGGCGCCGGCTTCGCCGGCTCGGTCATGGCCGAGCGGCTGGCGTCGCAGGCCGACCGCAAGGTGCTGGTGATCGATCGCCGGCCGCACGTCGCCGGCAACGCGTACGACCGCCTCGACGACGCCGGTGTGCTGATCCACCAGTACGGACCGCACATCTTTCATACCAACAGTGCCGAGATCTTCACCTACCTCTCGCAATTCACCGGATGGCGACCATACGAGCACCGCGTGCTGGCCAGCGTCGACGGGCAACTCGTTCCGATCCCGATCAACCGGACCACGCTCAATCGCCTTTACGGGCTGAACCTGACCACCGCAGCCGAGGCCGAGGCGTTCCTTGCCTCGCGGGCCGAGCCGGTGCCGGTGATCGAAACCTCCGAGGACGTCGTCGTCTCGGCCGTCGGACGCGAGCTCTACGAAAAGTTCTTCCGCGGCTACACCCGCAAGCAGTGGGGCCTCGACCCGTCGCAGCTCGACAAGTCGGTCACCGCGCGAGTCCCCACCCGAACGTGCACCGACGACCGCTATTTCACCGACCGCTTTCAGGCGATGCCGGCCGAGGGCTACACCCGGATGTTCGAGCGGATGCTCGACCACCCGAACATCGATGTCCTGCTCGGGGTCGACTATCGCGAGGTTCGCGACGCCTACCCCCACGATCACCTGGTCTTCACCGGGCCGATCGACGAGTACTTCGGCTATCGCTTCGGCAAGCTGCCGTACCGCTCGCTGCGGTTCGAGCACGAGACCCTGGACAGCGAATGGATTCAGCCGGTCGCGGTGGTCAACTACCCGGATCCGGACGTGCCGCACACCCGGATCACCGAGTACAAGCACCTCACCGGACAGGCCCACCGCCACACCAGCGTCACCCGCGAGTACCCGGCGGCCGAGGGTGATCCGTACTATCCGATTCCGTGCCCCGAGAACATGGAGCTGTTCAAGCGCTACGATGCGCTGGCCCGGCGCGAGGCCGATACGACGTTCGTCGGACGGCTGGCGACGTACCGCTACTACAACATGGATCAGATCGTCGGCCAGGCGCTGGCGACGTTCCGCCGGATGGTCGCCGACAGCACGCTCGAACCGGCCGCGGAGCAGGCGGCGGCGTTGCATCCGAACAAGGTCGCGACGGCAGCGTAGGCCTTCCCACCCGCCGCGGCGCAGAGCTGCGGCGGGCGTTTACCTCCGAGGTCGCCGGTCAAGAAATTATTCGTCAGTTGTCCCGACGGCAGAGGCAGCCGTTCAGACTCCAGTTAACATAGATCAACTATGGCGGTTCCTCGCTTGAGAATGACCCGGGGGGGTCGCGAGGATGTTCCGATCTACTGATTTCGATGGCGCTCTTGCGCCTGCCGCGGCCCCGCGGCGATGGCCCGCTGACGCGGCGCACCGCTGGTACGATGGACTGCCGTGGCTCGTCGGGTGCAATTTCACCCCGTCCTACGCGATTAACCAGCTCGAGTTCTGGCAGGCCGAGACCTTCGACCTCGCTGCCATCGATCGCGAGCTTGCCTGGGCCGCGGCGCTGGGGATGAACGCGGCCCGCATCTACCTCCACGATCTGCTGTGGGAGCAGGACGCCGCCGGTTTCACCGCGCGGATTGACGCGGTGCTGGACGTCGCCAGCAAGCACGGCATCCGCACCATGCCGGTGCTGTTCGATTCTTGCTGGGACCCGGACCCGGCGCTCGGGCCGCAGCGCGATCCCCGGCCGGGCGTCCACAACTCCGGCTGGGTGCAATCACCCGGCGTCCCGGCGCTGTCCGATCCGTCGCAGCATGCGCGACTGCGCGATTATGTGACGGGCGTGGTTTCCGCCTTCGCCAACGACCCGCGAATCCTGGCATGGGACGTGTGGAACGAGCCCGACAACGGCCCTGAAGTCTCGCTGTGCGATCCGGCGGTGCTCGCCGCCAAGTCGAACCTGGTCACGCCGCTGCTGATCGAGGCGTTCGCCTGGGCGCGCTCCGCGCATCCGAGCCAGCCGCTGACCAGCGCTATCTGGCTCGGCAACTGGTCGTCGCCGCGACGCCTGAGCTTGATCCAGCGCGTGCAGACCGAAAATTCGGACGTGATCTCGTTCCACAACTACGAGAATCCGCGCAAGTTCGCGCGCCGCATTGGTTGGCTCAAGAAATTCGACCGGCCGATGCTCTGCACCGAGTACCTCGCGCGCCCGACCGGGAGCACGTTCGAGGCGATCCTGCCGCACGCGAAGGAGCACCGGGTGGCGGCGTTCTGCTGGGGCCTCGTCAACGGCCGCACGCAGACCCACCTGGCTTGGGACGCGGCCGACAACCATCACATCAGCGAGGGTCGCAGCCCCTGGTTCCACGACGTGCTGCACGCCGACGGCACACCCTATTCGGCCGACGAGATCGAGTTCCTCAAACGGATCACCGCCACCCCCAGCGTCACCGCCTGAGCCTGATCGAGTTGGCCTGGATCGGTGGCCGATCGCGTGTTGGACAGCCTCGATCGCGAGTGAGCGGTCACTCCTCGTCGGGCAGTTGCCTCTTGAGAGCCTGATAGCGGCGATAAATGGTGCTGCGTCCCATGCCCAGGGCCGCGGCGGTGGCGCTGATGTTCCAGCGATTGGCCACCAGGACTCGATCGATAACTTCGGCCCGAATGTCCGACAATCGGCGAACGTGCCCTTCGGAGTCCAGCAGGTCGAGCGTCACGAACTTGTGAGCGTCTGACTGGTGGTTCATCTGATCAGAATGAAATGGACCTGGGGCATCTGCCCATTGTGGTTTTCAACGTACGCGCTGTCTAGTAGCTCGGTCGCG
>JAEKKO010000161.1 GCA_019510335.1 Novosphingobium sp.
CGGGCGGGGACCGCGCGCGCCGTAACGGCAGCTCCGCCGGGCGTCATGCCGAGGAAGCTTTGCCAGCCGTAGCGGTTCTGCTGGGGAGTCCAGATCAGATGTCCGACTTGCGGCGGAGGGACGCGGCTGCTGCCGGTGCGGTCGTCGAGCATCGGGTAGATCAGGCACTGAAACGCGACCGGCACCTCGCCGCGGTCGCGCGCAGTGATCGCGAGCAACGCGGCATGGCCGCCGCCGGCGCTCCCGCCCATGACCGCGATCCGCCGCGGGTCGACGCCAAGCGCAGCGGCATTGGCGTGCAGCCACTTGAGGCCGGCGTAGTTGTCCTCGATCGAGCCCTGGTAAGTGGTCTCGGGGGCGAGCCGATAGTCGACAGTCACCGCCGCGCAATCGAGCGCCTTGCAGGTCGCCTGGAGGTCGGCGATGTCGCCCTCGGCCGTGCCGAGGATGAACCCACCGCCGTGCGTGTCGAGGATACCGGGCCGGGACGCACCTGGTTTGGCGTTGATCACATAAATGGTCACCGGCGGCTGGCCGCGGCTCCCGGCGATCACCCGCTTGTCGACGGCCACGTCGGCGAGGCGCGGGCGCATGTAGCGGTTCATGCCCTGCCGCATCTGCGGCAGCGTCGCCGCCGAGAGCGGAGGCATTTGCGTGTACGCGGCCATCTGCCTGGCCATCGCCTGGAGCTCGGGATGGACCCAGCGCGTGACGTAGTCCTCGGGCGCTTGCGCGAGCAGCGCTTCGGCGTGGAGGAACGGGATCGCCGCGGCTGCGGTTAGCGAGCCCTTGATCCAGGCGCGCCGTGAGACTTCGTTATGCAGCATCTTCTCCCCCTCTTCTCGTTGGTGTTCAGACGATCCCCGCGCCGAGCCCGACCGGCTTGCGCTCCTGCGCCTTGCGTTCGCGCCAGCGGCTCTCGCGATAGGTGCCCAGAACGTCGATGGCGCCGCCGGCCTCGACCCGGGCCTTGGCGAGGATTGGCGCGACGTCGATATTGTAGGCACGGCGGAGCGCCTGGAACGCCATCATCGTGTCGTTGGCATCCTGCGCGGCGTGCAGCGCCTCGCGGTCGACCATCAGGGCCTTGGCGAAGCTGCCGGCGATCGCCTCGGCCGAGGACAGCATCGATTCGATCGGGTCGGTGACGTTGTGCGACTGGTCGATCATGTAGCTCGGGCGGAACTCGCCGCGCGGGTGCGCCTCGGCCTCGATTAGTTCGTTGAAGATCAGGAACAGCTGGTGCGGGTTGATCGAGCCGGAATCGAGGTCGTCGTCGCCGTACTTGCTGTCGTTGAAGTGGAACCCGCCGAGCTTGCCGAAGCGGTGGAGGCGGGCGACGATCTGCTCGATGTTGGTGTTCGGCGCGTGATGGCCGAGGTCGACCAGGCACTTGGCCTTGTCGCCGAGCTCCTGCGCGGCAAGGATCGAGCTGCCCCAGTCGGAGATCACCGACGAATAGAATGCCGGCTCGAACAGCTTGTGCTCGAGCAGCATCCGCCAATCGTCGGGGAGGGCGGCGTAAACTTCGGCCGCCGCTTCGAGGTAGCGATCAAGGCTGCGGGTGAGGTCCTGCTGGCCGGGGAAGTTGGTGCCGTCGCCGACCCACACCGTCAGGTCGCGCGAGCCGAGCTTCCGCCCGATCTCGATGCACTCGATGTTGTGCGCAATGGCCTGGTCGCGGACGTGGGGATCGGTCGCGGAAAGCGAGCCGGTCGCATAGCTGTGCGCCTGCCCCGGCTGGTCCTGGAAGGTGTTGGAGTTGACCGCGTCGAAGCCGAGCCCGAGGGAGGCGGCTTCCTCGCGCAGCTCGGCGTAATCGCTGACCTTGTCCCATGGGAAATGCGGGCTGACCCGCGGCGTCACCCGGCACAGCTGGTTGACCACGGCGCAATCGGTGAGCTTCTCGTGGATGTTGGTCGGCTCGCCGGGAATCGGGAACTTGGCGAAGCGGGTGCCGCCTCGCCCGGCGCCCCAGCTCGGCACCGCGACCGAGAAGCCGGCGACGCGGTTCTTGATCGAATCGATGTCCAGCCCCGCACGGGAGAGCTTGCGGCCGAGGGCGGCGTAGTCTTCCTCGAGCGCATCGGCCTCGCGGACGTTGGCTTCGGCGATCAGTTCATCGGAGAGCGGCAGGCTCATGGGTTGGCTTTCGCTGTGAGCAGTCCCTGCATGTCCATCCACGCCAGGAACTCGTCCATCATCATTGTCGTCGTGGTGCCGGGCTTGCCCATGCCGAAACCATGGCCGCCGGTCTGATAGACGTGCAGCTCGACAGGCCGCTTGGCGGCATGCCAGGCCGTTGCGATCGACCAGTCGCCGTTGCCGAACAGGGGATCGTCCATCGCCAGCGCGGCGAACATCGGCGGCGCTGCGGGCGGCACCGCGACCTGCGCCATTGGACCATAGATATAGCCGATGAAATCAGGCCCGCGCACCAGCGGATCGCTCCCGGCGGCCGCCTGGAGCACGGCGTTCATCGTCGTCATCGCTCCCGCCGAGAAGCCGATCATTCCCACCCGCGCAGGATCGATGTGCCATTCGGCCGCGCGCTGGCGGACCATCCGCAGCGCCGCGAAGGCGTCTTGCGTCGCAGCCGGGTCGCGGAGCTCGGGGGTCCCGCCGGACGGGCGGCCGGCGCCTGACATCATCTTGCCGAGAGAGGCGAGGAACTCGCTATCCGTCTTCGGGGTCGGGTTCAGCCGATACTTGAGGACGAACGCCGTCACCCCGCGGGCGGCGAGCGCTTGCGCGACGCGCCAGCCTTCGTTCTGCATCGACAGCATGAAGAAGCCGCCGCCCGGCGCGACGATTACCGCGGTGCCGTTGGCCTTGCCCGGTGCGGGGAAGACGGGCGTCAGCGTCGGGTAAGTGATGTTGCGGACGACGGTTTCGCGACCCATGAAGCGGGTCTCGACCTCGTCCGCGGGGCTGCCCGGGGTGGCTTTGCCATAAAGCGGGATAGCTGTGGCCCCGGCCGGTGCAGTGGCGGGTCCGGCAATCGTCTGGGCCGCGGCCGAGATCTGCGCGCCGGCGATCACCGTCAGCGCCAGCAGCAATGCGGTTTTGGTTGCCTGCTTCATCCTCGCCATCCCTCTTCGTGTCGTCTTATCGTGTGAATGCCTGGGCATTCCCCGCATCGACGTTGATCATGTTCCCGGTCGACTTTGCCGAACCATCGCTGGCGAGGAAATAGACCGCCTCGGCAATATCCTCGGGCAGCACGTCGCGCTTGAGCAGCGACCGATTGCGGTAGTGCGCCTCGAGCTCGGCGCCCGAATCGATGCCGTAAGCCCCGGCGCGTTCCTTGCGCCAGTCGCCGTCCCAGATCCGCGAGCCCTTGATCACCGCGTCGGGATTGACCGTGTTGACCCGGATGCCGTCGGGCGCGCCTTCGAGCGCCAGGCAGCGGGCGAGGTGGTTGGCCGCGGCCTTGGCCGACGCGTAAGCGCTCGCATTCGTCGCCGCCGCGACCGCGTTCTTGGAGCCGATGAACACGACGCTGGTGCCGCCTTGATCCTTCATCCGCTTGAGCAGCGGCCAGGCGGCCCGGACGGTGAGAAAGTAGCCGTCGGCGAGCACGTCGTAGTTCTTGCGCCACAGCGCGATCGTCGTCTCCTCGATCGGCGCCGACGAGGCGATGCCGGCGTTGGCGACGAGGATGTCGAGCCCGCCGAACTCGCGCGCGCAACCATCGAACGCGGCCTGCACCTGTGCCTCGTCGGTGACGTCGCAAACGCTCGCGCGGACGACGTCCTTGCCGAACTGACGGGCGAACCCGCCGCGCACCTCTTCGACCGCGGCCGCGTCGCGGTCCGCGAGCATCACGCAGGCGCCGTCGGCCAGAAGCCGCGCCGCGGTTGCCGCGCCGATCCCGCCGGCGCCGCCGGTGACCAGGGCGATGCGGCCGACCAGCGGCTTGGGCGCGGGCATCCGCTGGAGCTTGGCTTCCTCGAGCAGCCAGTACTCGATGTCGAACGCTTCCTGCTCTTCGAGGCCGATGTAGCCGCCGATCGCTTCGGCCCCGCGCATCACGTTGATGGCGTTGCCGTAGAACTCGCCGGCGAGGCGGGCGGTGGTCTTGTCCGTAGCGAAGGTGATCCGCCCGAGGCCGGGGACCAGCACGACCACCGGATTGGGGTCGCGCATCGCCGGCGAGTCGGCGCGGCGGCAGCGCTCGTAATAGGCCGCGTACATCGCCCGGTAGGCGTCGAGCTGTTCCGCGAGATAAGCTTCGTCCTGCAGCCGTGCCGGATCGAGCGTGAGCGGGGCGATCTTGGTGCGCAGGAAGTGGTCTGGGCACGAAGTGCCGATTGCGGCGAGGCGCTCCAAATCGGCGCTGCCGACGAACTCCAGCGCCTCGGCATCGTCGGACCAGTGGCCCAGCTTGCGACGGGCGCCGGTCATCAGCCCGCGCAGCCGCGGCATCAGGTCGGCGACGATCGCGGCGCGGTCGGGATCGGGTGCTACGATTTGACCGCCGAACGCCGGCCGTCCGGCGAGCTCGCCGTTGAGGTACTCGGCGGCATCGGCGATCAGGCGGACGGTGTGCTCGTAGCAGTCCTTGGCGGTGTCGCCCCAGCAGATGATGCCGTGGCCGGCGAGCATCACGCCTTCCAGCCCGGGGTTCGCCGCGACATAATCGCGCAACTGCACGCCGAGGGTGTAGCCGGGGCGCTTCCACGGCAGCCAGCCGATCCGCCCGCCCCAGATCGCGCGCGTGGCCGCCTCACCGCCCGAGCTCGCAGCCAGCGCGATGATCGCGTCGGGGTGAACGTGATCGACGTGGGCGAACGGCAGCAGGGCGTGGAGCGGGGTGTCGATCGAAGCGGCGCGGGGGTTCAGGGCGAACGTGCAGTGCGGCAGGTAGCCGACCATCTTGTCGTCGTCCTCGGGCCCGCCGTAGTGTTTCTCAAGGCTAAGCAGCTTGTCGAGATACAGCGTCGCGAAGCCATCGAGCTTCATCGAGCCGATGTCGCCGCCCGAACCTTTGACCCACAGCACCTCGACCGGCTCGCCCGTCAGCGGGTCGGTCTCGATCACCTTGGCCGAGGTGTTGCCGCCGCCGAAGTTGGTCACCGTGAGGTCGGAGCCGAGCAGGTTAGAGCGGTACAGCAGAAACTCGGCAGGTGATTTGCCGGCCGCCTCGGCGTCGTCCCAACGGCTCGTCGGGATGGCGAAAGGAATCGCGGCGGGAGAGACGGTCGAATGGACGTTCATGGGCGCGCTCCCTAACATTCGCCCTTTCGCCGATCAATCTTTATCGCTACGAAACGATCAATCGTAATCACGAACGTACTTGGAGAGCACCCTGGGCCACGGCTCCGCCATCGTCGTCGACATCGGCAAGACTCTCGGCAAGGTAACGCTGTGGTCGCGCGACGGGCGGCTGCTCGATCGGCAGGTGCGCCTCGACGCGCTCGGCAAGTACCGCTGCGAACCGGTTGAGACGATCGTCCCAGTCGGCCATGGAGCGGGCGTGGTCGCGCTGAACGGCGATGCCGTGGCATTTGCGCCGCTCGATTACGAGCAGCCAATCCCCGAAGCGGTCGTCACCGAATACCGCCGCCACCGCGATCCGTTCGCTATGACCGGTTCGCCGCCGCTGCCCGACGGCCTCAATCTCGGTGCGCAACTGTTCTGGCTCGAGCGGCTGTACCCGCAGCAAATGGCGCAGGCTGTGCTGCTGCCGTGGGCGCAGTATTGGGCATGGTTCCTCACCGGTCGTGCAGTGAGCGAGGTGACCAGCCTGGGCTGCCACAGCGACTTGTGGTCGCCCGCGCGGCGGGGCTCCTCGCCGATGGCCGAACGGCTCGGCTGGGCCCGGCGGTTCGCGCCGCTCGCGGCCGCCGGCGAGAAAATTGGCACGCTTCGTCCTGAGTTCGCCGAGGCCACCGGGCTTCCAGGAAAGGCGAAGGTTCTCGCCGGGGTGCATGATTCGAACGCCGCGTTGCTCGCCGCGCGCGGCTTTCCCGAGATCGCCGCAAACGAAGCGACCGTGCTTTCGACTGGAACATGGTTCA
>JAEKKO010000044.1 GCA_019510335.1 Novosphingobium sp.
GCAGCGCCTTGTGATCGTAGACGTCGCAGTCGAGCGGGGCGACGTTGAAGTCGCCGACCAGCAGCGTCGGCCGGTGAAGCGCTTCGGCCCAGCGGGTCATCCGCCCGATGAAGTCGAGCTTCTGGGCGAACTTGGGATTGGCGTCGCGGTCGGGCACGTTGCCGCCGGCCGGAATATAGACGTTCTCGATGACGAGATCGTGGCCGAGCAGCTCTACTCCGACGTGGCGCGCCTCGCCATTATCCTGCCAGTCATGGCGCCCGGCTTCGCGCAGCGGAATGCGGCTGACGGTGGCGACGCCGTGGTAGCCCTTCTGGCCATGGACGACGCGATGGGTGTAGCCGAGCGCCTCGAATGCCGCGTGGGGGAAGCTCTCTTCGCGGCACTTGATCTCCTGCAAGCACAGCACGTCGGGGGCATCAGCGGCGAGGAACCGCTCGACTTGCGCGATGCGCAGCCGCACCGAGTTGATGTTCCAGGTGGCGATCGAGACCATGGCGCGGCTTTAGGTGCGTTGACCCGCGCGGGCAATGGCGCGGCACGGCGCGTTCGGCGACTCGGGTGGCAACGGCGGACACAAGAAAACCCTCGTCCCGGGGGCAATGGGACGAGGGTTCCTTGTGCGTTCGTCACGCTTTGACACGACGGCGCTTCTCGGAGGCCAGGGCAACAGGGGGGAAACCCGCCTCGCTGCCGTCGTGTCGATAATCACCCTAGGTCCCGCGTGCTTTCTCCCAAGTGAACGGGATCGGCAGGATTGTCGCAGAATGTCGCACCTGCCCACCATGGCCCGGTAAAGCGTGGTTTCTCATCGACGGGTGGGGGTCCGTGGGTCGTTGAAGCGGAACATGTTGTCCGGCACGGCCACACCATATTGCTGGTTCGAGAGGCGAATCGTCGTCCGCCGGTTCTGCGAATCGAGCGCCACCCAACTGGTCAGCTCGAGCCCACCCGGCGCCGAAGCCTTGCGCACGAAGATCAGCGTGATCACCCCGTACTCGGGGTGCGAGCGGTCGCGGACCTGGATGCTGACGACCCCCGGATTGGTCACCGGCTCGAGCGTCCCGTACTTCGAGACGTCCCGGGTCGGGTCGAGCAAGGCGCCGAGCGGGCTGTTCTTGATCGGCCAGCGCTGGACCTGGCGGACCTGGTAGTCGACGAAGGTCAGCGCGCCGCCGTCGGCGACGATCAGCATCGGCACGCCCTGCTGGTACTGGAAGCGAATCCGGCCGGGGCGTTTCAGCGTCAGCACGCCCGAGACCCGCTGGCCGTTGCGGTCGGTCTGGGTGAAATCTGCGCGCATCGTGGAGATCGCGCGCAAGGCATCGACGGCGCGTTCGAGGTCCCCGGCTGGCGCGGCGGACTGCGCCTGGGCAGGTGCCGCAACGGCAGACGCGGAGAGCGGGAGCGCGGCCGCAACAGCCGCGCCTAGGTTCGATTTGAGGAAATGGATCAAGCGGTTCATGCCACCGCGGCTAGCGCCGACGGCTTGAACTCGCGGTGAACCCGACAAGGGTTCGTTACTTGATCTTGGCTTCCTTGAACTCGACGTGCTTGCGCACGACCGGATCGTACTTGCGGAAGGTCATCTTCTCGGTCGTGTTGCGCGGGTTCTTCTTGGTGACATAGAAGAACCCGGTGTCGGCGGTCGAGACCAGCCGGATCTTGACGGTTGCGGGCTTCGCCATGGCGCTGTTCCTGAACTCTCGGGGTCGGCCATAAGGCCGGCTGAAACGACAAAAGCGGCGCCTCGCGCGCCGCCCTTTGCGAGCGAGCGCCCTTGCGTCAGGACGGCGCCGAAGTCAACCCGAACGGCCCAGATCAGGGCACCGGGAACGGCGGGATGGGATCGAGCACGGTAAAGCGCTCCTCGTGCGGCTGATGTCCGAGCGGGGCGAGCTCGAGCGGGGCCGGCTCGATTCGCGTGTCGGGCAGGCGATCGAGGAAATCCCGAATCAGGGTCAGCCGCCCCAGCTTCTGGTCGTTGAAGTCGACCAGAGTCCACGGCGCGTAGCTGGTGTGAGTCGCCCGCAGCATCGTCTCGCGTGCGGCGGTGTAGTCGTCGTAATGTTCACGCGCGGCGACGTCGATCGTCGTCAGCTTCCACTGCTTGAGCGGATCGCACTCGCGTTCGGCAAAGCGCTCCTCCTGCCGCGCCTGGTCGCAGGTCAACCAGTACTTGAACAGCAAGATGCCGTCATCGACGAGCAGCTTTTCGAAGCGGGGCGTCGCCTCGAGGAAGTCCTCGACCTGCCGTTCGGAGGCGAAGCCCATGACCTTCTCGACACCGGCGCGGTTGTACCAGCTGCGGTCGAACAGGACGATTTGCCCTTTCGTCGGGAGGTGGGGGACGTAGCGCTGGAAGTACCATTCTCCAGCCTGGTGCTCGTTGGGCTTGCCCAGCGCAACGGTGCGGCACTGCCGCGGATTCAACGGCTTGGACAATGCGCGGATCGCCCCGCCCTTGCCGGCGGTGTCGCGGCCTTCGAACAGCACGACAATCCGCGCGCCGGTCACTGCAAGCCATTGCGCCATGCCGACCAGCTCATGCTCGAGCGGCCGGTACAGCCGTTGGAACTTCTTGCGCTTGAGCTCGCCCATCGCCGCTCCCCTGCGCGGAGGTGTGGGGCAAATGCGCGCAACCTGCAATTGCAGGCGGTTTGCGCCAGGTTTCCCGCGATGGTATCGTTGCAGCCGTAACCATGGCCACGCTGAGCGCCCCTGCGGCCGACTATTCGCGCCTGCCGAAGCCCGACCCGGCGGTGTTCACCGCGCCGCTCAAGCGGCCGGAGCACGTCGGCGAGGATTGGCTCGAGCCGGCGCAGCACGTCTATTCGGCCGATGAGGACGCCACCTGGGATGCGCTGTACGCGCGCCAGATGGACCTCCTGCCCGGGCGCGCCGCATCCGCGTTCCTGGCAGGGACGGAAAAGCTGGCGCTGGGCCGGGGCGGCGTGCCCGAGTTCGCGCGGCTCTCGGCCGAGCTCGGTGCGCTGACCGGCTGGAGCGTCGTGCCGGTGCCGATGCTGATCCCGGATCATGTGTTCTTCTGGCACCTCGCCAACCGTCGCTTTCCCGCCGGCAATTTCATCCGCAGTCGCGAGAACTTCGACTACATCGAGGAGCCGGACGTCTTCCACGACGTGTTCGGCCACGTGCCGATGCTGACCGATCCGGTCTATGCCGACTACGTCCAGGAATACGGCCGCGCCGGGTGGAAGGCGATGCGCTACAACCGGCTCAAGGCGCTGGGTGCGCTCTATTGGTACACCGTCGAGTTCGGGCTGGTCCTCGAGGATGGGGGCGTGCGCGCGTTCGGGGCGGGAATCCTCTCGGGGCCGGCCGAAGCGGTGTTCGCCGTCGAAGCCCGCTCACCGAACCGGATCATGCTCCACGTCGATCGGGTGATGCGCACCGACTACGTGATCGACGACCTCCAGCCGAGCTATTTCGTCATCGAGAGCTTCGCCGAGCTCTATCATCTGACCGTCGAGCGGGACTTCGATGCGATCTACAGAAGCCTCAACCCCGGCTTCACTTACGCCAACACCGCGGTGATCGACGTCGACAACGTGATGCAGCGCGGCACGCTCGAGTATCACTTGCGCGGCGGGCGCGGCTCGGGCGCGGTGCCGGTGTAAGTCAAGCAAAACCGGGTCGCGCTCGCGCACGACCCGGTCTCAAAATCCGAAACTTGGTTACGGCTTGGCCGAGCTGGTCGCCGTCGGCGTCGCCTTGGCCTTGTCTTCCATGGTGTCGGCCTTCTTCGCGGCGGCGCTCTTGACGGCGCCCGCCTCCGACTTGGTCGCGCTCGCGGCCTCGGTCGCACCGGCCGATTCCTCGGCGGCGGCGGTCGCCTCGAGCCCGGCCGCGCTTGCCTCGCCCATTTCCTTGACCGACTCGGCCTTGTTCTCGGTCACTTCGTCGGCCTTCTTGCAGGCGCCGAGGCTCAGCCCGACAGCCGCGAGCGTGGCCAGCATCACACCCTTCGTGATCATTTTCATGTCTGCTTCCCCTTCATAAAGGAGGGACGGCCCAATGGCCGTCCCTCGTGCTTGCCGTTCGGCGTCTGGATTAACGGGTGGCGCCGCGACGGAACAGGTTGACGATTGCCAGCAGGACGATCGCACCAAGGAACGACACGATCAACGAGCTGCCGCTGAAGTCGCCGGCCATGATATTGCCGCCGCCGATCAGTGGGTTGAGCAGGAAACCCGCAAGCAGAGCACCGACGATGCCGACGATGATGTTGAGGAAAATCCCCTGCTGTCCGTCGGTTCGCATGACGATGCTGGCGAGCCAGCCGAGGATGCCCCCGACTATGATCAGGATGATGAGACCCATGACGCGATTTCCTTCCAGTGGGAGACTGGACTGGAAACTCCCCGCCACGGCTTTTGGTTCCGCTCGTGCGACGAACGGAAGCCCGCAGGAAAGGCCCCGCGAGCTGGCTCAATGGCGCATCAACAGCACGATCGCGACGATCCCCACGACGATCCGGTACCACGCGAACGGGGCAAAGCCCGAGCGGCTGACGTAAGCCACGAAGGCCCGGATCACCACCAGCGCGACCACGAACGAAACGACGAAGCCGATCGCGATCTCGCCCCAGCCGACCGGTCCCATGCCTCCGGCAAGCTGGTGGCGGCTGCCCCACAGCTCGAGCACCGAGGCGCCGAGCATCGTCGGGACCGCCAAGAAGAAGCTGAACTCGGCCGCGGTGCGCCGCTCGACCCCCATCGCCAGCGCGCCCATGATCGTCGCGCCCGACCGGCTGATCCCGGGGATCATCGCCAGGCACTGGGCGAAGCCGACTCCGAGCGCCTTCACCAGCGGCAATTGGGCGACGCCGCTGGGGCCGCCGGGCCGCGCCACCCGCTCGATCGCGAGGATCGCGATGCCGCCGACGAGCAACGCCCAGGCGACCACCAGCGGGCTCCCCAGGAGCACGTCGATGTGCTTCTTGAGCACGAACCCGAGGACCGCTGAGGGCAGGAACGCGACCAGGATGTTGCGCAGGAACCGCCAGCTCATCGCCTCGCGATGGAGCAGCCCGCGGCCGACCGCCCAGAACGTGCGCCAGTATTGCACGACCACGGCGAGGATGGCGCCGACCTGGATGACGACATTGAACACCTTCCACTGGTCCGCGTCGTAGCCGAACAGGGTCGAGGCGAGGATCAGGTGCCCGGTCGAGGACACCGGAATGAACTCGGTGAGCCCCTCGACGATTCCGAGGACGACGGCGGTGGTGCTCTGCATGTGCCGGCGGTGATGGCGGGTGGCGTCGGCAAGTCAAGCGCCGCGGCGGTAACTCACTGCCTTTTCAACAACCTCCGTGATGTGGCGGAGGCATCGTGATCAGACGCTTTCCCTCGGGGCGTCGTCGAACTGGAGCGCAGCGAGCCGTGCATAGAGCCCTCCGGCGCGGTTCAAGGTCTCGTGGGTGCCGGTCTCGACGATCCGGCCGTTGTCCATGACTACGATGCGGTCAGCCTGGCGAACAGTGGCGAGGCGGTGGGCGATGACCAGCGTCGTCCGGCTCGCCATTAGCCGGTCGAGCGCGTCCTGGACCAGCCGCTCACTTTCGGCGTCAAGTGCGCTGGTCGCCTCGTCGAGCAGCAGGATCGGCGCTTCGCGGAGCAGCGCGCGGGCGATCGCGATGCGCTGGCGCTGCCCGCCGGACAGCCGCGCGCCATCTTCGCCAAGGAAGGTGTCGAGGCCCGCCGGCAGCGCCCGCAGAAAGCTCTCGGCGTTGGCGGCGGCGGCGGCGGCCCAGATCGCCTCGTCGCCCGCCTCCCAGTTGCCGTAGCGCAAGTTGTCGCGGGCGCTGGCGGCGAACAGCACGCCTTCTTGCGGGACCAGCGCGAAGCGGCGCCGCACTTCGGCCGGATCGGCCGACGGCAGCGGCACGCCGTCGAGCTTGATGGTCCCGGCCTGGGGATCGTAGAATCGCTCGGCCAGCTGGAACAGCGTCGACTTGCCGGCGCCCGACGGGCCAACGATGGCGACCGTCTCCCCCGGCTCGACCACCAGCGAAAAGTCGGCCAGCGCGGCATGCTCGGGCCGGGTGGGGTAGCGGAACGTGACGTGCTCGAAGGCGAGTCGCCCGCGCGGCGGATCGGGCAGGGCGACCGGCCGCGCCGGCGCGGCGATCGTCGGACGCTCGTGCAGCAGCTCGGCCAGGCGACTGGCCGCGCCGGCGCCGCGGACGAGGTCGCCGTAAACCTCGGTCAGCGACCCGAAGGCACCGGCGACGAGGCCGGCGGTGATCACGAAGGCGGCAATCGTGCCGCCGCTGATCGCCCCGCTGGCGACGCCCATCGCACCCGCGCGCATCAGCAGCGTCAGCGCGCCGAACACCAGCAGCATGACCATCGCGGTCATCACCGCGCGGAGCATGATCCGCCGCCGGGCGACGGCGAACGTCCGTTCGACCGCGCCGGTGAAGCGCTCGGCCTCGCGCTTCTCCTGGTTGAAAGCCTGGACGATCTTGGCCGCGCCGAGCACTTCGGTGACCATCGCCCCGATGTCGGCGACCCGATCCTGGCTGGTTCGCGAGACGGCCCGCAGCCGCCGTCCGAAGGTGACGATCGGCAGCACCACGATCGGTATTGCCAGGACCAGCCCCAGGGTCAGCCGCGGCGCCAGCGCGAACAGGAAGGCGACGCCGCCGATCGCCATGATCAGGTTGCGCAGCGCCACCGATGCGGTGGTGCCGACGACCTGCTCGATCATTGCGGTGTCGGCGGTCATCCGCGACGAGATCTCCTTCGGGCTGTTGTCCTCGAAGAAGGACGGGCTGAGGCGAAGGAGGTTGGTCTGGACCGCGCGGCGGATGTCGGCGACGACGCGCTCGCCGAGCCACGAGACACTATAGAAGCGGAACGCGGTCCCGATCGCGAGCACGACGACGATCGCCAGCAGGGTCTCGACCCAGTGGTCGATCGCGTGCGGATCGGCGCCGCGGGCGAAACCGCGGTCGACGATCTGGCGGAACCCCCAGGGGATCGCCAGCGTCGCGCCCGCAGTGACGAACAGCGCCACCGCCGCCGTCGCGACGCGCCCGGGATAAGCGATCGCGGCGCGCCATATCATCCGCAGCGGGCCGATTCCGCGCACTTTCGGGGGCGGCAGGTCGGCCGCGGCGGCGGCAACCGCAGACGATGGGTCCACAGACGGGGCGACGGTGCGATCGGCGGGCATGCGGCGCGCTCTAGCGCAGGGTTCCCCGGCTTAGAAGCGGGAACGCCCCCGACGGTTGCGGATTGTCGCCAGTGCCGCGTTGCAACATCCCCGCTTCGGGCCCAGTTTGACTGCCTGGGCCCGTGGCCCCAAGGAGCTGCCGTGCTGTACAATGCCTATGAACTGCAACGTTCGCTCCTCGGCACCGTCGGCGCCTGGGCTTCGGTCGGCGCGGAGTTGCTGAGCAATCCGGCGATGCCGGCCGGTTACTTCGGCTTCGGCCCGGTGATCGCCTCCGCGCTAGACGTGTTCGCCCATGTCGTCGCGCCGCGCGGCAAGCCGCTGTTCGGGATCGAGGCGGTCACCGTCGACGGCCAGGCCCATGCCGTCACCGAAGCGATCGTGCTCCACCGCCCGTTCGGCAACCTGCTGCGCTTCACCCACTCCGGCCTGTCCGCTGCAGCCCCGCGGCTGCTGATCGTCGCGCCGATGAGCGGGCACTATGCCACGCTGCTGCGCGGCACCGTCGCCCGGATGCTCGAGCGCTGCGAGGTCTACATCACCGACTGGGCCGACGCGAGGACGGTCCCGCTCTCCGCCGGCCGCTTCGATCTCGACGACTACATCGATTACCTGGTCGGCTACCTAGAGCACATCGGCCCCGGTGCCCACATGATGGCGGTGTGCCAGCCGTCAGTGCCGGCGATCGCCGCGACCGCGGTGATGGCCGCGAGCGACCACCCATCCCGGCCGCTGACGCTCACGATGATGGGCGGCCCGGTCGATACCCGCGAAGCGCCGACGAGCGTCAACGACATTGCCGTCAACCGGCCGCTGTCGTGGTTCCAGCACAACGTCATCGCCACAGTCCCGCTGCACTATCCGGGCGCCGGCCGGAAGGTTTACCCGGGGTTCCTGCAGCTCGCCGGGTTCATCTCCATGAACCTGTCCACCCACGTCCTCAGCCATTATCAGATGTTCAAGCATCTGGTGGTCGGCGACGGTGAGAGCGCCGACGCCTCGAAGGCGTTCTACGAGGAATACCGCTCGGTCTGCGACATGACGGCCGAATTCTACCTGCAGACGATGGAGCAGGTGTTCCAGAAGCACGCTCTGCCCAAGGGCGAGTTCGTCCACCGCGGCAAGCCGATCGACCTCGGCGCGATCCGCGATACGGCGCTGCTCGCAATCGAGGGCGAGCGCGACGACATCTCGGGGATCGGCCAGACCCGCGCCGCCCTCAAGCTCGCCAGCGGACTCGCCGAGCGGCGCAAGAAGTACTTCCTCGCGCCGGAGGTCGGTCATTACGGCATCTTCAACGGCAGCAAGTGGCGCACCCTGATCGCCCCGGTGGTCGAGGCGTGGATAGCCGAGCACGACAAGGCGCGGCTAAAGGTCGTCGCCTGAGCCGCGGCTACAGCACCTCGAACAACCCCGCGGCGCCCATCCCGCCGCCGATGCACATCGTCACCACGACGTAGCGCGCGCCGCGGCGCTTGCCTTCGATCAGCGCGTGCATCGTGGTGCGCGCCCCGGTCATCCCATAGGGGTGCCCGACCGAGATCGCGCCGCCGCTGACGTTGAGGCGCTCGTCGGGGATGCCGAGGCGGTCGCGGCAATAGACGACCTGGACGGCAAACGCCTCGTTGAGTTCCCACAAGCCGACCTCGTCCATCCGCAGGCCGAAGCGGTCGAGCAGCTTGGGCACGGCGAACACCGGGCCGATGCCCATTTCGTCGGGCCGCGTCCCGGCGACCGCCATGCCGAGGTAGCGGCCGAGGGGCGCGAGGCCTTTGCGCGCGGCGACGCTCGCCTCCATCACCACCACCGCCGCCGAACCGTCGGACAGCTGGCTGGCGTTGCCGGCGGTGACGGTTCCGCCCGGAAGCACCGGCTGCAGGGCCTGCAGGCCTTTCAGCGTGGTCTCGGGCCGCGGGCCCTCGTCGCGGGCGAGCGTCACGTCCTTGCGGGTGGTTTCGCCGGTCGCCTTGTCGGTCACCGCCATCGTCGCCGTGACCGGCACGATCTCGGCGTCGAACGCGCCTGCGGCCTGCGCTGCGGCGGTGCGCTGTTGGGACTGCAGGGCGTAGGCGTCGGCCGCGTTGCGGCTGATGCCGTAGCGCTGGGCGACCACTTCGGCGGTCTGCAGCATCGGCATGTAAGTGGTGTCGTGGAGCTCGATCAGCGCCGCGTCGAAGTCCATCCGCATGTCCTTGGTCTGGACCAGGCTGATTGACTCCGAGCCGCCGGCGACGACCACGTCCATTCGGTCCATCACCACCTGCTTGGCCGCCGTGGCGATCGCCATCAGCCCCGACGAGCACTGCCGGTCGATGGTCATCCCAGCGATCTCGACCGGGAGGCCGCCGCGCAACGCCACCAGCCGGCCGAGATTCGGCGCCTGCCCGCCCTGCTGCAGGGCCGAGCCCCAGACGACGTCGTCGACCTCGGCCCCGTCGATCCCGGCGCGCTCGACCGCCGCGGTCAGCGCGAAGGCGCCGAGCGTCACCGGGTGGGTGGCGTTGAAAGCGCCGCGATAGGCGCGGCCGATCCCGGTCCGCGCGGCAGAGACGATCACGGCATCACGCATCGGCTTTCCTCCTTGTGGCGACCGCTCGTGCGCCGCTCAGGTGAAATGCTGGAACACCCATTCGGCGAGCAGCGCCGGCTTGTCCTCGCCTTCGATCTCGATCGTCGCCTCCACGGTCTGCTGCCATTGGCCGGGGCGCTTCTCGACCAGCTCGACCAGCTTGAAGTGCCCGCGGATGCGCTTGCCCGAGCGCACCGGCGAGAGGAACCGGACTTTGTTGAAGCCGTAGTTGAGCGACATCTTGGCTTCGATCCCTAAGCTGCAGTTCTGCATCAGCGGCGCCAGCATCGATAACGTCAGGAAACCGTGGGCGATCGTCCCGCCGAAGGGGGTATCCTTGGCGCGCTCTGGATCGACGTGGATGTACTGGTGATCCTCGGTGGTGTCGGCGAAGGCGTCGATCCGGTCCTGGCTCATCGGAAACCAGTCCGAGGTGCCGAGGGTCTCGCCCACTTTCGCCTGGAGCTCTTGAAGCTGCATCTGCCCGTTCCCGTTGCCCGCGTGTGGCGCCGTCCATGGCGCAAGCGGCAGCGCCGTGCAACGGTGGCTCAGCTTGCCGGGACGGCTTCCGCTGGCAAGGAAATGCGCCGGGGCGCGAGCGGCAGCGGGCGCGGCGCGTCGATCCGCTTGAGATAGCTCCACAGCCCGCACTGCAAGCCGATCAGCATGAGGATGAACGGCTGGTAAGCGATCCCGACGAAGCCCGAGCCGAGCAGGTAGACGAGCTGAGCCTGCTGCAGGGCCGTCGCCAGCGGCGCCTGCCATTGCGCGTCGGGCTCGGTCCGGTCCTTCCACCGCCGCCGCAGCCGTTCCATCTGCCACAAGCCCGAGAGCTGCAGGAACAGCCACAGGGTCAGCCCGGGCCAGCCCTGCTCGCCGAGCATCTCGAAATAGCTCGAGTGGTAGGCCCGAGCGGCATCGGTGGTCTCGCCGACGTCGACCGCCTCGGTGCTGCCCGCATCGGCGACCTTGCGGGTCTCGATCCGCAGCTTGTTGCCGCGGAACGCGTCGAAGCCGCCGCCGAGCGGGTGGTCCTTGGCATAGTCCCAGGTCCACGCCCACACCGCCAGCCGGGTCGAGGCGGACTCGTCGGATTCGTGGTTCTGGATCGTGCTCATCCGCTCGGTGTAGCTCGCCGGGAGGAACGGCATGGCGACGAGCGCGACGGTGCCGACCAGCGTCAGGTAGAGGAGCCGCCGCTTGACGCTGCGCAGCGCCAGCACTCCGAGGAGACCGATGCAGAGCAGCCCGGTGCGCGCCTGGGTGCCGATCGGGATCAGCACGCAGGCGAAGCACAGCGCCCACGCGAACAGCTTCACGCGCCGGTCGGGCGGGAATATCGTCCCATGCCGCGCCAGCCACAGCACCAGCGGGATCACGGCGATCGCCACGCAGCTGATGATCGAGCCCTCGTAAAGCCCGGTGTTGTCCGAAACGAAGAAGTGCAGCGTGCCGTAGCCGCCGCCCGAGAGCAGGGTCTTGATCGCGCCGGTGATGATGATCGAGCCGGCCGACAGGACCATCGCCAGCGTCACCGCCTCGATCCGCAGCCGGGTGCGCAAGGTTAGCGGGAGGAACAGCGCGAACACCAGCGCCTTCCACACCCACGCCCACTTCGCCGCCGCCTGGATCGGGAAATCGGCGCTGAGCGTGGTCAGCCCGCAATAGACCAGCAGCGCCGCGAGCAGCGCCTGGCGATAGGTGAAGCGGCTGTCGCGCTTGTCGTCGGCGAGCAGCCAGCCGCCCGACGCGGCGACGAACACGATCAGCGAGATCGGCAGCGCGGTCAGCAGGTGATACGAGATCTTCTGCGGCGCGACGATGTCGATGTACAGGTACGCCAGCACCCACAGGAACGGCCGCCGCAGCCCGAGCGCGATGAAGCCGAGGACGAAGCTGGTCAGCGCGAGGTCAAGCACGGCGCCTCGCCACCTTGCGGCCGACGGGTTCGTCCTCGTTTCCAGGATCGCGATCGAGATCGTCCCGGCGCATCAGCCGCCAGGCCGCGAGACCCAGCAGCAAATGCGTCAGCCCGATCGCGAAGTAGTCGACCATTCGGGCCCCTTCCCGCGCGGGCTCCGCCGCAGGAGCGCGCTTGCCCGGCGGCCCTAGCAGCAGCGCGGTTGATGCGGCGTTAAGCCTTTGCCGATAGTCCGGCGCGGATGACCCGGGTGCTCCACGTCCTCGATCATTCGCTGCCGCTGCACAGTGGTTACAGCTTTCGCAGCCGAGCGATCCTCGCAGCCCAGCAGGCTGCCGGAATCGAGGTCCGTGCGATCACCGGCTTGCGCCAGGCGGCTGCGGGCCCCGCCGTCGATACGATCGACGGGCTGACCTTCCACCGCACCGCCGGCACCGTCGATGGGCCGCCGGGCGTGCGCGAATGGCGCGAGATAGGGCGGCTCGCCGAAGCGATCGGCCGGCTCTGCGAGGAATGGCGGCCCGATCTGATCCACGCCCATTCCCCGGCGCTGTGCGGCGCCGCGGCGCTGCGCGTCGCGCGCCGCCGCGGGCTGCCGCTGGTCTATGAGATTCGCGCGTTCTGGGAGGATGCCGCAGTCGACAACGGCACCAGCCGGCCCGGCTCGCTCAAATACCGGCTGACCCGCGCGCTCGAGAATCGCGTCGTCGCCGGCGCCGATGCGGTGGTGACGATCTGCCGCGGGCTTGCGAACGACCTCGGTGCCCGCCGCCTCGCATACAAGCGCCTGGCGATCGTCCCCAACGGAGTGGACCTGGCGCTGTTCGGCGATCCGCTACCGCCCGATCCCACGCTGCGCGCTGAGCTCGGCCTCGGCGGCGGCCCGGTGATCGGCTTCATCGGCAGCTTCTACGCCTACGAGGGGATCGACGACCTCATCGCGGCCATGCCGGCGCTCGTCGCCCGCCACGCCGATGCGCGCCTGCTGCTGGTCGGTGGCGGCCCCGAGGAAGCCGCCTTGCGCGCGCAAGCCGCCGGATCGCCGGCAGCGGCCGCGATCCGCTTCGTCGGCCGCGTCCCGCACGACCAGGTCGCGCGCTACTACGCGCTCGCCGAGATCATGGCCTACCCGCGCAAGGCGAGCCGCCTGACCGAGCTGGTAACCCCGCTCAAGCCGCTGGAGGCGATGGCCCAAGGCAAGCTCGTCGCCGCCTCCTCGGTCGGCGGACACCGCGAGCTGATCGACGACGGGCGCACCGGCAGCTTGTTTGCGCCCGACGATCCAAAGGCTTGCGCCGATGCGCTGGCGGCCTTGCTCGAGGATCGTGCGAGCTGGGGTAGCCGCCGCGCCGCCAGCCGGGCGCACGTCGAGGCGGCGCACGACTGGTCCCGCAACATCAAGCGTTATCAAGCCGTTTACCAAGAGCTGTTACCGCGTTCGCTCGCCACCGGCCTCGGCGCCGCCGCGTGAACCGGCGCCGCCGTCGTCCAGCGAACGGGGAATTTGCATTGCCGAGGCAGAATCGCACCGCCGGACAGCCAGCGCCGATGGCCGCGTACCACTTGTTCCCGGCGCTGGTCGCGCTGTGGTTCGCCGGCGTGTTCGCACTCGGCAGCCTGGCCGTCGAGGTTTCGCTGCTCGAGCGGGCGGTGCTGGCGCTCGGCCTCGATCAGGTGATTGCCGCGGCTGCCCCGCCGCTCGGGCTGACCGCTCGGGTGCTGCTGGCGCTGGCCATGGCCGCGGTTGGCGGCGTGCTTGGCATCGTCGTCGCGGCGCTGTTCACCCGCCGGGATCGACCAGCGACCCAGTGGCAGAAACCCGTCGCCGCAACCAAGCCCCAGGTTCGCACCCGCGATTCGCATCCGGACGCGCCGCCGCGGCGGCCGATTTCCGCCTTCGAGGAGTTCGATGACGAACCGCTCGAGAGTTTGTCCGCTTCGCCCAATCGCATCAGGAACGACGCGCCGCCGGTTACCGCTGAGGCCATCGATGAGGTCATCGAGCGGGCACCGGTCGCTCCGCCGCGGTTCGCCCCGCCGCCCTCCGCGCGCAATGAACGGCGCTCGCTGATCGAGATGTTCGGCCTTGGCGAGGCACAGGCAAGCGAGCCCCCGCCCCAACCGCCGGCTGCCGAATCGATGCCGCCCGTCGCTGAACCGGCACCCGTCACTTACCCCGCGGAAGAGCCTGAACCGGCCGCTTCAGCCGAGCCGCTCGACCCGCCGTGCGAATCGCCGGCGCCGCCGGCCAGTGCGGCCGATAAGCTCCGGACCGCGCCGCTCGACGCGCTGTCCCATGTCGAGCTGATCGAACGCCTCGCCATCGGGCTGCAGCGTCGCCGCGAAGAGGCGGTCGCCGCTGCCCTCGCCCTAGAGACCGAGCCGGCCACGCCGCTCGCCCGACTGGCCCCGACCGGCGAGCTGAGCGAGGATCAGCCGGTCGTGGTCTTCCCCGCGCAGGGCGCCCGCCGCGCCCCGTTCGCGGCGCCCGGGGACGAGACCGGCCGCCGCTTGCGTGAAGCGCTGGCGAGCTTGCGCCGGGTCGGCAACGCCGGGTAGACTCCCGCCACGTCCCCCGCCGGACTGCTCCGGCGGCGCGGCAAACCGCGGCCCAGCTTCCTTTTCGCGGTTGCAAAAACAGCTTCCTGTCGTCATGGGGACGGCTTGCGTAACTTTCGCCGCGCTTTGCGGCCGGGCGAGTCGCGCTTGCTTGCCGGATATGCGCGAGAACGGCGCCACCGGCTAACGACAGGACTGAGAATCGATGGGTTTTCCGGCTCCCCAAGGCCTTTACGATGCGCGCAACGAGCATGATTCCTGCGGCGTGGGCTTCGTCGCCCACATCAAGGGGCACAAGAGCCACGCGATCATCAGCCAGGCGCTGGAGATCCTGAAGAATCTCGACCACCGCGGCGCGGTCGGGGCCGATCCCCTGCTCGGCGACGGCGCGGGCATCCTCGTCCAGCTGCCCGACACGCTGTTCCGCGCCTGGGCCGACGGCGCCGGCGTCACCCTGCCGCAGCCGGGCCACTATGCCGTGGCGATGTGCTTCCTGCCGCGCGACGAGGCGAGCCGCGACTTCGCCATCGCCAATTTCGAGAAGTTCATCGCCAAGGAAGGCCAGCACGTGGTCGGCTGGCGCGACGTGCCGACGACCCTCGATGGGCTCGGCCGCGCGGTGATCGAGCAGATGCCGGTGATCCGCCAGTGCTTCGTCGGACGCGGCGCCAACTGCCCCGACCAGGACGCGTTCGAGCGCAAGATCCTGGCGATTCGCAAGCAGGCGCAGAACCCGCTGCGGGAACTCGCCGAGAGGCACGGCCTGCCCGGCCTGACCGAGCTTTACATGCCGAGCTTTTCGAGCCGGACGATCGTCTACAAGGGCCTGCTGCTGGCGACCCAGGTCGGCAGCTTTTACGACGACTTGCGCGATCCGGCGTGCGTCTCGGCGCTCGGGCTCGTCCACCAGCGCTTCTCGACCAACACTTTCCCCAGCTGGAAGCTCGCCCACCCGTACCGGTTCATCGCCCACAACGGCGAGATCAATACCGTGCGCGGCAACGTCAACTGGATGAACGCCCGCCGCCGCACCATGGAATCGGAGCTGCTCGGCCCCGATCTCGACAAGATGTGGCCGCTGATCCCGCACGGCCAGTCCGACACCGCCTGCCTCGACAACGCGCTCGAGCTGCTGCTTGCCGGCGGCTACAGCCTCGCCCATGCGGTGATGATGCTGATCCCCGAAGCGTGGGCCGGCAACCCGCTGATGGATGCGCGCCGCCGCGCGTTTTACGAGTACCACGCCGCGCTGATGGAGCCGTGGGACGGTCCGGCGGCGGTGGCGTTCACCGACGGCCGCCAGATCGGCGCCACGCTCGACCGCAACGGCCTGCGCCCGGCGCGGTTCTGCGTCACCGACGACGACATCGTTGTGATGGCCTCGGAGAGCGGCGTGCTGCCGATCAAGGAGGACAACATCGTCCGCAAGTGGCGGCTTCAGCCGGGCCGCATGCTGCTGATCGACCTCGACCAGGGGCGGATCATCGAGGACGAGGAGATCAAGGCCCAGCTGGCGAGCATGGAGCCATACCAGGAGTGGCTCGACGCGGCCCAGTACAAGCTCAAGGACCTCGACGTGGTCGAGCCGGAGCTGGCCCAGCTGCCGATCGAGACCACCACCCTGCTCGATCGCCAGCAGGCGTTCGGCTACACCCAGGAGGACATCGGCAAGTTCCTCGAGCCGATGGCCGCCGAGGGCGACGACCCGATCGGCTCGATGGGCACCGACACCCCGATCGCGGTGCTGTCGAAGCGCCCGCGGCTGCTCTACGACTACTTCAAGCAGAACTTCGCCCAGGTCACCAACCCGCCGATCGACCCGATCCGCGAGGAGCTGGTGATGAGCCTGGTGTCGATGATCGGACCGCGACCGAACCTGCTCGGCCGCGATGCCGGCACGCACAAGCGCCTCGAGGTCGACCAGCCGATCCTGACCGACGCCGACATCGCCAAGATCCGCTCGGTCGAAGCTGCGCTCGACGGCGCGTTCCGCACCGAGACGATCGACATGACCTGGGACGCGAGCACCGGCGCCGCCGGGCTCGGCCAGGCAGTCAAGGAGATGTGCTGGGCGGCGACCGAAGCGGTGCTCGCCGACAAGAACATCCTGATCCTGTCCGACCGCGCCCAGGGGCCGGAGCGCATTCCAATGCCGGCGCTGCTGGCGACTGCGGCGGTCCACCACCACCTCGTCCGCCAGGGCTTGCGGATGCAGACCGGGCTCGTCGTCGAGACCGGCGAAGCGCGTGAGGTCCACCACTTCTGCGTGCTCGCCGGCTACGGCGCCGAGGCGATCAACCCGTACGTCGCATTCGAAACGCTCGAGCAGATCCGCGTCCGCAAGGAGCTCCCGCTCGGCCCCAAGGACGTCCAGAAGAACTACATCAAGGCGATCGGCAAGGGCGTCCTCAAGGTCATGTCCAAGATGGGCATCTCGACCTACCAGTCCTATTGCGGCGCGCAGATCTTCGACGCGGTCGGATTAGCGTCGAGTTTCGTCGACCAGTACTTCACCGGCACCGCGACCACGATCGAAGGCGCTGGGCTGCTCCAGATCGCCGAGGAGGCGGTGCGCCGCCACGCCGACGCTTACGGCGACAATCCGGTTTACGCCAACATGCTCGACGTCGGGGGGATCTACCAGTTCCGCCTCCGCGGCGAGGAGCATGCCTGGACGCCGGAAACCGTTGCCAGCCTGCAACACGCGGTTCGCGGCAACCTGCCCGAGCGTTACCGCGAGTTCGCCCGCTCGATCAATGAGCAGTCGGAGCGGCTGCTGACGATCCGCGGGCTGATCGAGCTCAAGACCGCCGACGAGGCGATCCCGCTCGACGAAGTCGAGCCGGCCAGCGAGATCGTCAAGCGCTTCGCCACCGGGGCGATGAGCTTCGGCTCGATCAGCCGCGAAGCCCACACCACTCTGGCGATGGCGATGAACCGGATCGGCGGCAAGTCGAACACCGGCGAGGGCGGCGAGGAGGTCGATCGCTTCCGGCCGCTGCCAAATGGCGATTCCATGCGCTCGGCGATCAAGCAGGTCGCCAGCGGCCGGTTCGGCGTCACCGCCGAGTACCTGGTCAACGCCGACGACATCCAGATCAAGATGGCCCAGGGCGCGAAGCCCGGGGAAGGCGGCCAGCTGCCCGGCCACAAGGTCGACAAGAACATCGCCCGGGTGCGCCATTCGACTCCCGGCGTCGGTCTGATCAGTCCGCCGCCGCACCATGACATCTACTCGATCGAAGACCTCGCGCAGCTGATTCACGACCTCAAGAACGTGAACCCGCAGGCGCGAATCTCGGTCAAGCTGGTCTCCGAGGTCGGCGTCGGCACGGTCGCCGCCGGCGTCTCCAAGGCGCGCGCCGACCACGTCACTATCGCGGGCTACGAAGGCGGCACCGGCGCCTCGCCGCTGACCAGCCTGACCCATGCCGGCTCGCCGTGGGAGATCGGCCTCGCCGAGACCCAGCAGACGCTGCTGCTCAACAACTTGCGCAGCCGCATCGCCGTGCAGGTCGACGGCGGCTTGCGGACCGGCCGCGACGTCGCCATCGGCGCGCTGCTCGGGGCCGACGAGTTCGGCTTCGCCACCGCCCCGCTGATCGCCGCCGGGTGCATCATGATGCGCAAGTGCCACCTCAACACCTGCCCCGTCGGTGTGGCGACGCAGGACCCGGTGCTGCGCGCGCGCTTCACCGGTCAGCCCGAGCATGTCATCAACTACTTCTTCTTCGTCGCCGAAGAGCTCCGCGCGATCATGGCCGAGATGGGCTTCCGCACGGTCGGCGAGATGGTCGGTCGGGTCGACCGCCTCGACATGCGCCGGGCGATCGACCACTGGAAGGCCCATCACATCGACCTGACGCGGCTGCTCCACCGGGTCGAACCGGCGGCCGGAACGACGCTCGGCGTCAGCACGAGCCAGGACCACGGCCTCGCGGCGGCGCTCG
>JAEKKO010000368.1 GCA_019510335.1 Novosphingobium sp.
ACCTAAGAGGCTTTAACCAGGAGTTCCGGCGAAAGTTTCCGCTCCGTCCAGCACCGCACGCACGAGCCGGCGGCTCCCGGACCCGAACTTGCCGAGCCGCTCAGGCAGCCCGGCCGTTGGCGCGGCGATAGTCGGGCGCCGGCATGCCGAACCAGCTGCGGCGGTGACCGCGGTTCGCCGGCGTCGGGTCGAGCCTGCCGACCAGATCGTCGAACGCACCATCGTTGGGCAGCTGGTAGGCGCGCTTGATCCCGTGCCGCACGAGGTTGAGTTCCTCGGGGGTAAGCGGTCTCGAGGCGGGCTTCCGCTGCGGCATTGCGACGTCCAAGGGATTGGTGATGCAGCCCGAACGCCCCTTGCGAGGCTTGGTTCCGTATCGAACAAACTTAATCTGTGTTAATTTCCGTTCAGGCGACAATTGGCGACATTTTGTGGCATGACAGCCGCTTAGGCCCGGCAGTAGAGACGTTCGCGAAAGTCAGGCGGACCGCCCATGAGCGTTGCGAACATCGCGTTGAATCGGTTCGGCCTCGGGGCGCGCCCTGGCCAGCCCGCTCCGGCGGAGCCGCGCCGCTGGCTGCTCGAGCAATTCGGCCGCTACCTGGCCGCGCCGGCGCAACTCGCCGCGCTGCCGCCCTCGCCGACGATCCTCGGGCGGCTCGCAACCGCTTATGCCGAATTGCGCCAGGTCCGCGCCGCGGCGGGCGCCGCCGCGCAGCCGGCGTCCGCCCAGGCGACGGTCGCGCCGGCCATGTCCGGCACAGCGCCCGCCGTGCAAACGGCGGCGCAGGCAAACCCCGGCGCGATGCTGCTCAAGCCGTTCCGCGACGATTACATCGCGGCAGTGGCCGCGCGCACCGCCGCGGCGGTGGCCAGCGACACGCCGTTCGTCGAGCGGCTGGTCCACTTCTGGAGCAATCACTTTGCGGTCTCAATCGACAAGATCCGCGTGGTCGGGCTCGCCGGCGCGTTCGAGTTCGAGGCGATCCGCCCCCACGTCCTCGGCAAATTCGGCGATATGCTGCAGGCGGTCGAGCAGCACCCGGCGATGCTGCTGTATCTGGACCAGGCCGAGTCGGTCGGACCCGGCAGCCTGTTGGGCCAGCGCGCGGCGATGCGGCTCGGCGCCAATGGCCGCAAGGTTGGGCTCAACGAGAACCTCGCCCGCGAAATCCTCGAGCTGCACACGCTCGGCGTCCGCTCTGGCTACAACCAGGCCGACGTGACCGAGTTCGCCCGCGCGCTGACCGGATGGACCGTCGGCGGACTAGGGCCGCGCATGGCCCAGGCGACGCCGGGCTACACGTTCGCC
>JAEKKO010000162.1 GCA_019510335.1 Novosphingobium sp.
AGCAGTTCGGCGAGGCGCGCCTCGACGTGTGGGAGGGCGACGCGCGCAAGCTGCAGTTCACCGGCGTGCCATGCGTGCTCGACGTCTACCTGTATCCGGTCGCGCCGGGCCGCGAGCCGCAGGCGACGTATGTCGATGCCCGCCGGCCGAGCGACGGCAAGGACGTCGACCGCGCCGCCTGCATCGCCGCGCTGCGCAAGCATGGGTAACGCCGGCTTAACCGCTGCGCGGCCATAAGCGTCTCCGAGTTTTCAAAGCGGAGGCCCCGAGCATCATGACCATGCAGTTCCGCGCGCTGGCCGAGCAGGCGATCGCCGATGGGGCGATCACGCCCGACGAAATTCTGACGCTGCGCCGCGCTGGCTGGGCCGACGGCGCGATCAATCGTGCCGAAGCAGAGGCGCTGTTCGCGCTGGACCACCGGTTAGGCGAGCGCTCGCCCGAGTGGGTCGACTACTTCGTCGAGGCGATCGTTGAACACGTCCTGGCGAGCGGCGATCCGCGGGGCTACGTTGACGCGGAGACGGGCGCGTGGCTGATCGGGCAGATCGAGACCGATGGGCGTATCGACAGCGCCGCCGAGCTCGAGCTCGTCGTCAAGCTGTTCGAGCGCGCGACGAACGCCCCCGAGAATTTGCGCGCGTTCGCGCTCAAGGAAATCGAGCAGACCGTGCTCACCGGCACGGGCGCCACCCGCGACGGCGGCGAGCTCGGGCCGGGGCGAATCACCGCCAGCGAGGTCCGGCTGCTGCGGCGCCTGGTGTTCGCGCAAGGCAGCGACCGCCCTGCGGCGGTTAGCCAGCGCGAGGCCGAAATGCTCTACCGCCTCAAGGACGCAACGCTGGGCGCCGCCAACGATCCGGAATGGCCACGGCTGTTCGTCCAGGCCGTCGGCAATTACCTGACCGGGTTCGCCTGGCATGGCCCGCTGAGCGAAACTCGGGCGCGCGAGCTCGAAAGCTTCATGGCCGACGACAAGCCGCACGTCGGCCGCCTGTTCGCTGCGATGGGCCGCAGCGACGTCCGCGCCGGGTTCCGTTCGGCGTTCGGCAAGCGCGAGCGGTACTTCGACGTTTCGGATGAGGTCAAAGCCGACGCCCAAGTGACGGCCGAAGAGCGCCATTGGCTCGACGCGATGATCGGCGCCAATCACCAGGTCGACGCGCTTGATCACGCCCTGCTCGATTTCCTCGCCGAAGAGGGCGGAGCCTGATCAGGCGACGCAACGCGCGTGCTTCGACAAGCTCAGACGAGCGGAGTTTGGTCAAACCGTAAAGCTCTCGCCACAGCCGCAGGCGCCCTTGGCATTGGGGTTCTCGAACACGAAACCGGCGGTGAAATCGTCCTCGCGCCAATCCATCGTCGAGCCGACCAGGTAGAGCACGCTCGCGCCGTCGATGAAGAACGGCCCGGCTGGGGTCTCGATCCGCTCGTCGAACGGCTTGGCTTCGCTGACGTAGTCGACCGAGTATGCCAGGCCCGAGCAACCGCGCCGGGGGGTCGACAGCTTGACCCCGATCGTCCCTTCGGGAGCCTGGGCCATCAGCTTGGCCACGCGCGCCTCGGCGGCTGGGGTGAGGGTGACCGCGGCGGGACGCATGCGGGTCTTTGACTTGGTTGCGTCGCTCATCACAGCATCCCCAGCTCGAGCCGGGCCTCGTCGCTCATCTTCGCCGGGTCCCATGGCGGGTCCCAGACGACGCTGACTTCAGCATCGCGCACCCCCGGCACCGCGGCGACCCGCAGCTCGACTTCGCCGGGCAGCGATTCGGCGACGGGGCAGTGCGGCGTGGTTAGGGTCATCGTCACCGCGACATCGCCGTCGTCGGTGACGTCGACCCCGTAGATCAGCCCGAGGTCGTAGATGTTCACCGGGATTTCAGGATCGTAGATCTCGCGCAAGCTGGCGATCACGCCTTCGTAGAGGGCACCGCCGGGCTCGCCGGCCGCGACGCCCTGTGGCTTCTCGGCAAGGAAGCCCTCGAGATAATCGCGCTTGCGCTCGAGCTTCGAGCCGGGAGCCTCCGCGTCGTCGACGCGTGCCTTGGGCGGCGACGGAACGCCATCCACTTCCTCGGTCCGAAACCCATCGCCGGTCATGGCGCTCATCCGAAAATCCTCTTGGTCCGCTCAATCCCGCGCAGCAGCGCGGCGATGTCGCTCGAATCGTTGTAAAGCCCGAAGCTCGCCCGCGCCGTCGCCGGCACCCCGAGGTGCTCGATCAGCGGCTGGGCGCAGTGGTGCCCGGCGCGGATGGCCACGCCCTCCTCGTCCAATATGGTGCCGAGATCGTGGGGATGAACCCCGTCGAGCACGAAGCTGACAATTCCCGCCGCATCTTCGGGGCCGAACACGGTGACATCGTTCATTCGCCGCAATGCCTCGCGCGCATCGCGGACAAGTTCGGCCTCGTGGGCATGGATCGCCTCGCGTCCGACCGCCTCGACGTAATCGATCGCCGCGGCGAGGCCGAGCGCCTCGACGATCGCCGGGGTGCCGGCTTCGAACCGCGCCGGGGGGGGCGCGTAAGTCGTTTTCTCGAACATGACGCGGTCGATCATCGCCCCGCCACCCTGCCACGGCGGCATCGCTTCGAGGATCTCGGCGCGGGCCCACAATGCGCCGATCCCGGTCGGCCCGTAGAGCTTGTGGCTCGAGAACACGTAGAAGTCGCAGCCCAGCGCGGCGACGTCGATCGGCAACCGCGGCACCGCCTGGCAGCCGTCGAGCAGCAGCCTGGCCCCGACGGCATGGGCCAGCGCCGCCGCCCGCGGGGCGTCGAGCACCGAGCCGAGCACATTCGAGACATGGGCGAAGGAGACCAGCTTGTGCGCCGGGGTGAGCATGCGCTCGGCGGCGTCGAGGTCGATTCGGCCGTCCTCGGTCAGCGGACACACGTCGATGGCGAAGCCGATGCGGTCGCGCAGTAGCTGCCACGGGACGATGTTGGAGTGATGCTCGAGCAGCGAGAGGAGGATGCGGTCGCCGGCTTTCAGGTGCGAGGCGCCCCAGCTTTGGGCGACGAGGTTGATCGCCTCGGTCGCGCCGCGGGTGTAGACGATCTCGTCCTCCGCCCCGCCGAGGAAGCGCGCCACCTTCCGCCGCGCCGCCTCATAGGCAAGCGTCATGTTGGCCGAGCGGGCGTAGACCCCCCGGTGGACGGTCGCGTAGTCGCCGCCCATCGCGCGGGTCACGGTATCGATCACGCTCTGCGGCTTCTGCGCGGTCGCGGCGGAATCGAGATAGTGCCAGCGGCCGCCGTCTGGGGAATGGAGGCCGGGGAAGTCGGCTGCGCGGCCAGCTGGCCCATCCGAGCTGAGCTTGTCAAAGCTCCGCACGTCCTCGGCGTCGCTTGCAGAAAAGAGCGGCCCTTCGACATGCTCAGGGCGAGCCGAGTTGGGTACACCCATCATACCAGCGACCCCAGTCGAGCCAGCGCCAGCGCCTGCAGCCGTTCCTCGTCGGCCGCGCCGGCGAAGGCTTCGGCCACGAACGCCTGGAGCATCAGCTGCTTGGCCTGCGCCGGCGCGAGGCCGCGGGATTCAAGGTAGAACAGCCCGGCGGCATCGAGCTCGCCGATCGCGCAGCCGTGGGCGCACTTGACGTCGTCCGCGAAGATCTCGAGCTCAGGCCGGGCGTTGGCCGTCGCGGTGAGATCGAGCAGCATCGCCCTGACCGATTGCGCGGCATCGGTCCCGTCCGCACCCCTCGCCACCGCGACTTTGCCAAGGTAGGTCCCGGTCGCCTGCCCCGCGAGCACCGAGCGCACGATCTGGCGCGAGAACGCCCCCGGCTCGGCGTGAGTGACGGTGGTGACGATTTCCAGCGTCTCGGCATCGCGGCCGAGCTGGGCGCCGCCGAACGTGAACGAAGCGCCTTCGTGCAAGGTCACGTCGAGCTCGATCCGCGAGTAGGCGCCGCCGCAGTTGAGCAGGTGGAGCGCAGCGGTGGCGCCGCGGCCGAGGCTCAGCACCAGCTGCGTCACGCCCCCGGCGTCGTGCACGATAGCGCGGTCGAATCGCGCCCCCGCCGGGACGACGATCCGCTCCGGCTCGGGCAGTGGCCACAGCGGCGCGACCGCGTCGACGTCGGCGTAACGCCACGCCTCGGACTTGCGGGAGGGGAGGGCTATAGCATTCACGCCGCCACCGCCTCGTAGCCTTGCTCTTCGAGCAGCAGCGCCAGTTCGGGGCCTCCCGACTTGACGATCCGTCCGTGGGCGAGGACGTGGACCCGGTCGGGCTTCACGTAATCGAGCAGGCGCTGGTAGTGCGTGATCAGCAGCACGCCCTTGTCGGGCTTGCGCATGATCGCGTTGATACCCTCGCCGACGATCCGCAGGGCATCGATGTCCAGCCCCGAATCGGTTTCGTCGAGCACCGCGAACCTGGGATCGAGGATGCCCATCTGGACCATCTCGGCGCGCTTCTTCTCACCGCCCGAAAAGCCGACGTTCACCGGCCGCTTGAGCATCTCCATGTCCATCCGCAGCAGCGCCGCCTTCTCGCGGGCGAGGCGTAGGAACTCGCCGCCGGACAGCGGCTCCTCGCCGCGCGCGCGGCGCTGGGCGTTGAGCGCTTCGCGCAGGAACTGGACGTTTGAGACGCCGGGGATCTCGACCGGGTACTGGAAGCCGAGGAACAGCCCGGCCGCGGCTCGCGCGTGCGGCTCCTTCGACAGCAGGTCCTGGCCATCGAAGCTGACGGAGCCGCCGGTGACTTCATATCCCGGCCGTCCACCGAGGACATAGCCGAGCGTCGACTTGCCCGCCCCGTTCGGTCCCATGATCGCGTGGATTTCGCCCGCGTTCACGGCCAGCGTGATCCCCTTGAGGATGGTCTTGCCGCCGACCGTGGCGGAGAGATGTTCGATCTGGAGCATGGTCATCCTTGCTGGTGCCGGCTGCGGGCTTGGCCCGATGCACGCGGCTTCGCCCGCCGCTCGTCATAGCGGGCCTTCATCCGCGCGATGATCGTCGCGACCACCGCGTCAGAGTCGGCGAGCACTTCGGCTTCGGTGAAACGCAGGACCGTGAACCCGACTTCGCCAAGGCTGCGGTCGCGGCGCTGCTCGATCAGCGGATCGCCGTCCGGCTGGTCGATCTCGACCACGACGGCAAGCGGCTGGCAGGCGAAATCGACGATCGCGGAGCCGATCACCACTTCGCGGCGGAATTTGAACTTGCCGAGCTCCGCCCCGGTCAGCCGCTCCCCCAGCAGCGCCTGCGCTGGGCTGGGACTGCGCCGCAGCTCCCGCGCCCGCTGGTGCAAGGTGTCGAGCCGCGACTCGGCGATTTTCCACCCCCGCCCCTTGCGTTCGAGCGGGGGGGCCGGGGTGCGCTCGTCAGGTTGGCGGAGAG
>JAEKKO010000163.1 GCA_019510335.1 Novosphingobium sp.
CGCTGCGGCCAACCGGTCTCCGGCGGCGACGAAGCTGCGACCGTCTGGGGGCACGGCTCACGCGAAGAATCGCCGCGACGGACCGCGGGCTTTTTGGGTGTTAGGGTGAAGGCCGGCTTCGCTCGTGAAGCGGACCTGAATTTCAGTGGCAAGCGAGGCCGCGCGCAATGCGCGGCCCCGCCGACTCATCTGTGGTCAGAAGCGGTAGTACACCCCGGCGCTGAGCACCCATGGGTTCAGAGCATGGCGGGTGGTGAGCGCCTCACTGCCGTTCGCGGTCAGGAAGTGCGCCGTCGTTTTCATGAAGTAGCGCTTGGCATCGAGCGAGACGCCGAGCCCTGCGGCATTGACCGGCACGTCGACACCGGCCTGGAGCGCCGCGCCGAACTCGTTGCTCATCCGCACGCGCGTGACGCCGAGGGCGCGGGTGGTGGCGCCGGGCCGTTCGCCGAAGATCAGGAACAGCGCCGGTCCCGCTCCGATGTAGGGCCGGATTGGGCCGGCATCGAGGTGGTACTTAATCGTCAGGGTGGCCGGCACGATCATCACGTGATCGATGATCGAAGCCCCCGCGAGCGCGCCCGCTCCGCTGACGTGACGCTCGGTCACGCAGCAGATCGTCTCGATCGAGACGTTCGGCGCGGCGTAGTATTCGATCGCCAGCGTCGGGACGAACTCGTCGCTGGCCTTGGTTTGCCGTCGGGCAGGATCCCGGTGGCGAGTAGCTTGACCTGCCACGGTCCATCCGGGCTGGCCGCCATCGCCGATGCGGACAGCACGGTTGCGGCGGCCGCGGCCGCCCTGACGATCGATCTGAACATTTTCCCTCATCCGCCGGGGCAGCGTCCGCCCATTGCGGACCAGGATTGTTGCGCCGGCAGCGGCGATTTGGCGGCTTTCTCGATTGCGGCATTGATCGAGCGCAAGACGCGCCTTTGCGGACATTACGGATAGGTCTGCGGTTTGATCCTCATCAATGCTGCGTCGCGACAAGGCTCCGAAGGGGCCGATCGACGCACCGTTGACGAGGGAATTTCATGGATACGGTCCTTGCGCGCGCCGGAGTGTGGCTGGCTGCGATTCTGATCGCGATCGTCGCCTCGGCAATGGCAATCGACCAGCCGTTCGCAATTCAGATGATCATCGTCGCGCTCGCCGCGTTCGCCGGCTTGTGCGTGACGCTGAGCCGGACCGATTACGATGCGGTCGCTCGCGGCATCCTCCGCGCGCCGGCCGATCCCGGGCAGTACGACGACGATCCGATCCGCTGGGGGATGATCGCCACCGTGTTCTGGGGCATGGCCGGCTTCCTCGCCGGACTCTACATCGCGCTCGAGCTGGCGTTCCCGGTGCTCAACTTCAGCGAGTACGTCAATTTCGGGCGCTTGCGTCCGCTCCACACATCGGCGGTGATCTTCGCGTTCGGCGGCAACGCGCTGATCGCGACGAGCTTCTACGTCGTCCAGCGGACCTGCCGCGCGCGCCTGGCGTTCCCCGGCCTCGCCCGCTTCGTGTTTTGGGGCTACCAGCTGTTCATTGTCCTGGCCGCGAGCGGCTACCTGCTCGGGATCACTCAGGGCAAGGAATACGCCGAGCCCGAGTGGTACACCGACTGGTGGCTGACGATCGTCTGGCTGTCATACGCGGCGGTGTTCGTCGGCACGATCGTCAGGCGCACCGAGCCGCACATCTACGTCGCCAACTGGTTCTACCTCGGGTTCATCCTGACGGTGGCGATGCTCCACGTCGTTAACAACCTCGACGTGCCGGTGAGCTTCGTCGGTTCGCGCAGCTTCCCGCTGTTCGGCGGGGTGCAGGGCGCGCTGGTCCAGTGGTGGTACGGCCACAACGCGGTCGGCTTCTTCCTCACCGCCGGGTTCCTGGCGATGATGTACTACTTCGTCCCCAAGCAGGCCGAGCGGCCGATCTACAGCTACCGGCTGTCGATCATCCACTTCTGGGCGCTGATCTTCCTCTACATCTGGGCCGGCCCGCACCACCTCCACTACACCGCGCTGCCCGATTGGGCGCAGACGCTGGGCATGGTGTTCTCGCTGATGCTGTGGATGCCGAGCTGGGGCGGCATGATCAACGGCCTGATGACCCTCAACGGTGCGTGGGACAAAGTCCGCACCGATCCGATCATCCGCATGATGGTGATGGCGCTGGCCTTCTACGGCATGGCCACCTTCGAGGGGCCGATGATGTCGATCAAATCGGTCAACAGCCTTTCGCACTACACCGACTGGACCATCGGCCACGTCCATTCCGGCGCGCTCGGATGGAACGGAATGATCACCTTCGCCGCCATCTATTACCTCGTGCCGCGGCTGTGGCAGCGCGAGCGGCTGTACAGCTTGCGCTGGGTCAACTGGCACTTCTGGCTCGCGACCGTGGGGATCGTGTTCTACGCCTCCTCGATGTGGGTGGCGGGGATCACCCAGGGGCTGATGTGGCGCGAGTACGGCGCCGACGGCTATCTCGTGAACACCTTTGCCGAGACGGTCGCCGCGGTCCACCCGATGTTCGTGCTGCGGGCCGTAGGCGGGCTGCTCTATCTGACCGGCGGGGCAATCATGGCCGCGAACGTTTGGCTGACCATCGTCGGCCGTCTGCGCGACGAAGTCCCGATGCACCAGGCGGCCTACGATCCCGAGAAGGACCGCCCCTTGACCGGTGGGCTTGCCCGCCAGCTGCCGGCTCGCGTTACCGAGCAACCCGGTGCGGAGCCTGCTCCGCAGCCGATCCTCCCCGCTCCCGAACTCGAACCTGCCGAATGAGGCGCCCCCGATGACTGCTGCACCTTCCAAGCTGCTCGAGAACCACAAGAAGATCGAGCGCAACGTCTCGCTGCTCGCGCTGTTCGCTTTCGTCACCGTCGCCATCGGCGGGATCATCGAAGTCGCGCCGTTGTTCTGGATCGACAATACGATCGAGAAGGTGAAGGGGATGCGCCCTTACACCCCGCTCGAGCAGGCCGGGCGCGACATCTACGTGCGCGAGGGCTGCTACCTCTGCCACAGCCAGATGATCCGCCCGTTCCGCGACGAGGTCGAGCGCTACGGCCACTACAGCCTGGCGGCCGAGAGCATGTACGACCACCCGTTCCAGTGGGGGTCGAAGCGAACGGGGCCGGACCTGGCCCGCGTCGGCGGCCGCTATTCCGACGAGTGGCACGTCCAGCACCTGACGGACCCGCGCTCGGTCGTCCCGGAATCGGTGATGCCGACTTACGCCTTCCTCTCCAAGCGTGAGCTCAGCGCCGGCGACGTGGCGGCCGAGCTGACCGCGCTGCGCCGGGTCGGTGTGCCGTACTCGAAGGAAGACATCGTCAGGGCCGAGGAGGACCTCAGGGCCCAGGCCGATCCCGATGCCAAGGCCGGGGATCTGCTTAAGCGCTATCCCAAGGCACAGGTGCGCGATTTCGACGGCGATCCCTCGCGGCTGACCGAGATGGATGCGCTGGTCGCCTATCTTCAGGTGCTCGGCACGATGGTCGACGTCAATGGCGCCGCCGCCCAGGAAGAGCTGGCGCGGGAGAAGGGCCGGTGAGCCTGCATTCGACGTACGAGGCGCTGCGCCATTTCGCCGACAGCTGGGCGCTGATGGCAATGACCGGACTGTTCGGTCTGCTGGCGCTGTGGCCGTTCCGCCCCGGCGCCAGCACGCGCAACGAGCACGCGGCGCGGATGATCTTCGAGAGCGACGACCATGACTGACAAGAAGCACGATCCTCGGATCGACGAGGCCACCGGGGTCGAGACCGTCGGCCACGAATGGGACGGCATCGAGGAGCTCAACAACCCGCTGCCGCGGTGGTGGCTGTGGTCGTTCTACGCGACGATCCTGTTCGCCCTCGGCTACGTCGTCGCCTATCCGGCGATCCCGCTCGCCCACCGGGCCAGCGCCGGGGTGCTCGGCTGGACCAGTCGCGGCCAGCTCGCCGGCGAAACCGCGCTCGTCGCGCGCGAACGCGCGCCGCTGATGGCGCGCCTCGCGGCAACCCCGATCGAAAGGCTCGAGGCCGATCCGGAGCTGATGCGCGCGGCGGTCACCGGCGGCCGCGCCGCCTTCCGCGCCAACTGCGTCGCCTGCCACGGCGCCGGCGCCGCGGGGGTGGTCGGGCACTACCCGAACCTCAACGACGACGACTGGCTGTGGGGCGGCAACCTCAAGCAGATCGAGTACACGATCACGCACGGCATTCGCCAGCCGGGTCATGACCAGACCCGCACCAGCCAGATGCCCTCGTTCGGGCGCGACGGCATCCTCGCCCCGGCCCAGGTCCAGGACGTCGCCAGCTTCGTCCGGACGCTGTCGCGGCTTGAGCGGCCGAGCGCATCGTCGGCGCGCGGACGGGAGCTGTTCGCCGCCAATTGCGTCGCCTGTCATGGTACCGAGGGCAACGGCAACCGCCAGCTCGGCGCCCCCAACCTGACCGACGCGATCTGGCTTTACGGCGGCAGCCGGGACGCGATCGTCAATTCGGTGACGAACGCGCACGCCGGGGTGATGCCGGCGTGGGGCGGGACGCTTGATCTGGCGACCATCAAGATGCTCGCGGCCTACGTCCATTCGCTCGGCGGCGGCGAGGGTTTCACCGCGCCGCAGCCGGCGCCGAGCGGAGCCATCGCCGATGCACGGCCCTAAGCCCGACGCGGTACGCCAGCCGGCGCCGTTTTACGAGAAGCGCAAGGGCGTCTTCCCCAAAGCGGTCGACGGCAAGTTCCGTCGGTTCAAGTGGCTGTGGATGGCGGTCACCCTGGCGATCTACTACGGCACGCCGTGGTTGCGCTGGAACCGGGGCCCGTACGTGCCCGACCAGGCGGTGCTGGTCGACCTCGCCCACCGCCGCTTTTACATGTTTGCCATCGAGATCTGGCCGCAGGAGTTCTACTTCGTCGCCGGCCTGCTGATCATGGCCGGGATCGGGCTGTTCCTGGTGACCAGCGCCGTCGGCCGGGCGTGGTGCGGCTACAGCTGCCCGCAGACCGTGTGGACCGATCTCTACCAGCACGTCGACCGCTGGATCGACGGCGACCGCAACGCCCAGCTGCGGCTGCAGGCGGCGCCATGGGGACCGGCCAAGCTCGCCCGGCGGCTGGCCAAGTGGTCAATCTACCTGTTCATCGCGGCGATCACCGGCGGGGCGTGGATCCTCTACTTCACCGACGCGCCGAAGCTGGCTTGGCAGTTCTTCCACGGGCAGGCGCCGGCGATCGCCTACACGACGTGCGCCGCCCTGACCGCGACGACCTTCGTCCTCGGCGGGTTCCTGCGCGAGCAGGTCTGCATCTACATGTGCCCGTGGCCGCGGATCCAGACGGCGATGCTCGACGAGAAATCGCTGATCGTCACCTACAAGGATTGGCGCGGCGAGCCGCGCGGCAGCGTCAAGGAAGCCAACGGCATCTCGAGCTCGCTCGGCGACTGCATCGACTGCAACCAGTGCGTTGCCGTTTGCCCGACCGGGATCGACATCCGCGAAGGACCGCAGATCGGCTGCATCACGTGCGCGCTGTGCGTCGACGCTTGCGACAGCGTCATGGCCAAGCTCGGCCGCGCGCCGCGGCTGATCGACTACGCGACGCTCGAAGGCTGCGAGCGCGAAAAGGCCGGCGGCCCGCCCGAAAGCGTGATGAAGACGCTGCTGCGGCCGCGTACGCTGCTCTACTTCGGAGTTTGGTGCGCGCTCGGGATGGCGATGCTGTTCGCGCTCGGCACCCGCCGGCACCTCGATTTGTCGGTCGCCAAGGACCGCAACCCGCCGTTCATGCTGATGAGCAACGGCAGCGTCCGCAATGCCTACACGCTCAAGCTGCGCAACATGGAAGGACGGCC
>JAEKKO010000164.1 GCA_019510335.1 Novosphingobium sp.
TTGCGCCCTTGATGCCGGATGTTCCCCGGCCGACCGCGTGCGCCCACCACGTGCTTGCCGCGCGCGTCGCGTTTGGGCGGGAGCGGGCGCCGGCCGCGGCGGTCGACGCTGGAGCCATCGCCGTCGACCGGCTCGAACTTGAGCGCGCCGGTCAGCGGGTTGGCCTCGGCGAGGCGCAGCCGCAGGCGGTCGCCCATGGCGTAACGCGTGCCACTGTCCTCGCCTTCGAGCACGCGCGCTTGCTCGTCGTACGCGAACCGTTCGGCCCCGAGCGTCGAGACCGGCACCAGCCCGTCGCCGCCGAGCGCGACGATCGTCGCGAACAATCCGAATTTCTGGACTCCGGTGATCCGCGTATCGAACACCTCTCCCACGCGGGCCGATAGCCACGCCGCGACGTAGCGGTCGATGGTATCGCGCTCGGCTTCCATGGCCCGGCGCTCGGCCGCGCTGATCGCCTCGCTGACACGGGCGAGATCGGCGCGATCGCGTTCGGACAGGCCGCTCGCCGGGGGAAGCCCCTGCCCCGGCGCGCGCTGCTCGAGCCCAAACGCATCGACCAGCGCGCGGTGGACGAGCAGGTCGGCATAGCGGCGGATCGGCGAGGTGAAATGCGCGTAGCTGCCCAGCGCCAACCCGAAGTGCCCGGCGTTGCCCGGCCCGTAATAAGCCTGGGTTTGGCTGCGCAGCACCGCTTCCATGATCAGCGCCTTCTCGCTCTCGTCGGCGACGTCCTTGAGCATGCGATTGAACAGCGAAGGCGTGATCACCTGCCCGAGCGCGAGCTTGCGCCCAAACGTCGCCAGGTAATCCTTGAGCGCGACCAGCTTTTCGCGGCTGGGCGGCTCGTGCACGCGGTAGACGACCGGCGCGACCTTGCTCTCGAGCGCCTTGGCCGCGGCGACGTTGGCGGCGATCATGAAGTCCTCGACGACGCGGTGCGCGTCGAGCCGCTCGCGCACGGCGATTTCGGCGATGCGCCCTTTCTCGTCGAGCCGGACCTGACGCTCGGGCAGCTCGAGCTCGAGCGGGTCGCGGCTCTCCCGCGCCTTGGCCAGCAGCGCCCATGCGGCCCACAGGTTCTGCAGGACCGATAGATCGACCTGGTCGGGGACGGAAGCTTGTGTCGCGCCGTCGATCCGCGCCTGGGCCTCCTCATACGCGATCACCTCGGCGATCCGCACGATCGCGCGGGTGAAGCGCCACTGGGTGACCCGGCCGTGCGGATCTCGGCGCTCAGCACTTCCGGCAGCATCGGCACGACGCGGTCGGGGAAGTAGACCGAGTTGCCGCGTCGCCGCGCCTCTCGGTCGATCGCGCCGCCGGGGCGAACGTAGAATGCCACGTCTGCGATCGCCACGACCGCACGGAACCCGCCGGCGCCGTCGGGCTCGGCCCAGATCGCATCGTCATGGTCGCGGGCGTCGATCGGGTCGATCGCGACGATCGGCAGCGCCCGCAAGTCCTCGCGGCGCTCGGCATCGAGCGGCAGGCGCGCGGCGCGCGCGGCCTCGTCCAGCGTCTCTTGCGAGAACACGTGCGGGATGCCGTGCTTGTGGATCGCGATCAGGCTGAACGCGCGCGGCGCCAGCGGATCGCCGAGCACTTGCGTCACCTTCACCCCCGCACGCGCCGAACGTCCCGCCGGCTCGGCCAGCACGAGGTTGCCGGCCTCGGCCCCGCCGAGATCGGCGATGAGCGTGGCATTGCGGACGCGCTTGTCGATCGGCGCCAGCCAGCCCTTTCCCGCGCCGTCGATCTCGACCACCCCGAGCAGCTGGTCGGCGCTCGCCGGGAGCTTCTTCATGGGGTGCGCCAGCCAGCCCGAGCCGGCCTCCTCGGTCCGCGCCAGAACCCGGTCGCCGACCTTGAGCGCGCTGTCCTTCTTGCGCTCGACCAGCCGTAGCCGCGGCGGGGGCGAGGCGTCGTCGGGAGCCCAGCTGTCGGGGATCGCCAGGGTCTCGCCGTCGTCAATCGCGACCACCCGCAGCACGGTCACTTTCGGCACCCCGCCCATGCGGTGGAAGGCGCGCTTCTCGCCGTCGATCAGCCCTTCATCGGCCATGTCGCGGAGCAGCGCCTTGAGCGCGATCTTCTCCTGCCCCTTGAGACCGAAGGCTCGTGCCAGCTCCCGCTTGCCCGCCGGCGTCGCGCTGGAGGCGAGGAAGTCGAGGATTTGCTGGCGGCTGGGCAGGCCCGGCGCGGTATGAGAGCTTCGGGGCATCCACCAGCATGTGGCGCGCAGCGGCTGGCAACTCAACCCCCGGCCGGGCGATTGCCGAGCGCCCACGGCGGCGGTAGCACGGATTTGCTTGTTTCGAAGGACATCCATGCACAAGATCGTCGTCCTCGCCGCGCTCGCGGTGTTGCTCCAGGCCCCCGCCGCCATGGCCAAGCCCGCTGCGATCGACGATTTCCTCGGCCCGATCCTCGCCAGCCCGGCCGAGCCCGGGATCATCAAGTCGCGTTGCGACCAGATGCTCGCCGAGGCCGACCGGCGCCTCAACGAGCTGGAGCTCGAGCACGGGGCCGCGACGATCGGCCGGACGCTGCAGCGCTACGACGACCTACACAAGCTGCTGACCGACGCCGGCAACGAATTCACGCTCTATCAGCAAGTCTCGGGCGATCAGGAGCGGCGCGATGCCGGCAGCGACTGCGTCGTCCGCCTGACCTCGGAAGCCACCAAGCTCAGCTTGTCGCGTCGGGTTTACGATCGACTCAAGGCGATCGATGGGCGCCGTGCCGACCCCGCGACCCGGCTCTACCTGACCCGCACCCTCCAGGCGTTCGAACGGGCCGGGGTCGACCAGCCGCTGGCCAAGCGCGCCGAAATCCAGGCGCTGCAGGAGAAGATCGCCCGCGCCTCGGCCGATTTCGAGAGCAACATCGCGAAAGGCCGCAAGACCGTCATGGCCGATCCGGCCGAGCTCGCCGGGCTCCCGCCCGATTTCCTGCGCGCCCATCCGCCCGCGCCGGACGGCAAGATCACCATCTCGACCGACTACACCGACTACATTCCGGTGATGGCTTACGCAGCTAGCAGCCCGCTGCGGCGGCGGCTCTACCTCGCCTTCCAAACCCGCGCCTACCCCGAGAACGATGCCCGGCTGCGCGAGATCCTCGATTGGCGCCAGCAGCTGGCGATGAAACTGGGGCGGCCGAATTACGCTGCGCTGGCGCTCGAGGACAAGATGCTCGACACCCCCGACAAGGTCGAGCGGCTGATCCACGACATGGCCGAGGCCGCGCGCCCGGCGGCCGAGCGCGACTACGCCCGTAAGCTCGCGCTGCTGCGGACGATCAACCCGGCCGCGTCGCAGATCGAGCCGTGGGACAATTCCTGGCTCTCGCAGCAAGTGCAGAAGCGCGACTACGCTTACGACCGTCAGGAGGCGCGGCGCTATTTCGCGTACGACATCGTCCGCAACGGCATCCTCCGGTTGACCGAGGGCCTGTTCGGGGTCGAGATCCGGCCGTGGCAGACTCCGGTGTGGGACCGGTCGGTTGAAGCCTACGAGATGTTCGACAATGGCCGGCTGATCGGACGCTTCTACTTCGATTCGCACCCGCGCCCCGGCAAGTACAGCCACGCCAATGCGATCTCGTTGCGCGACGGCGTCGCCGGACGAGTGGTGCCGCTCGCCGCGCTGGTGATGAACCTCCCCGCCGGCGGCCACGCTACCGGGCTGATGGAGCACGACGACGTCGTCACCTTCCTCCACGAGTTCGGTCACCTGCTGCACACCATCTTCGGCGGCCAGCAGCGGTGGCAGGGCCAGGCCGCTCAAGGCCTTCGCGGTCGACGCCAACGGCAACCCGATTCCGCGCGAGCTGGTCGAGAAAATGAACAAGGCGCGCTACTTCGACCTCGGCATGGGCGACATGCGCCAGCTCGGCCTCTCCAATGTCTCGCTGCGCTACCACCTCGGCTCGGCCCCGGCCGACCTCGGCGCCGCCTTCCGCGCCTACCAGGGGCAATACGACCTCATCCGCCCATCGCCCGAGGTCGAAAGCCAGGACAGCTTCGGCCACCTCACCGGCTACTCCGCGTTCTACTACACCTACCGCTGGTCGAAGGTGATCGCTGACGATCTCTACACGCGCTGGGAAAAGGCCGGCCTGCACGACCGCGCCACTGCCCTCGCCTATCGCCGCGACGTGCTCGAGCCGGGCGGCTCCAGGCCTGCCGCGGAACTCGTCGCGAGCTTCCTCGGGCGGCCGATCAGCCTCGACGCCTACAAAGCCGAGCTGACCAAGGCGGCGCGGGAGTAACCTTCAGAGGTCGCGCGACATCCCTCGTCTTCGCCCGGGATGAGCGGGCGGAGCTGAGGGATTTCACGAACCCAGCTCGTGTCGAGCCCTTCGGCTGCCCGCCAGGGCGGGCGCTCAGGATAAACTTCCGCCGGCGGCGGAAGACGAGACACGCCGCGCAACATGCGCGCAGCCGTCAGACGTTGAAACTAGCCCGCCCGTAGGGGTTCGGCCCCGGCGTCGACTTGCGCACGCCGATAATCACCGCGACCACCGCCGCGCTCCATTCGAGCAATGTCACGGCGACCTGCGGATAGCTGCGCAAGTTGGCCAAGGCGATGTCGGGATGCCCGACGGCGGCGATCTGGCGATCAACCAGCAGCTGCCAGTTGGCGGCGAGCACCACCAGCCCGAGCGTGTAGAGCGCCGGAGCGATCAGCGCCAAAGCCGTGCTCAACCCGGAGTCGTGCGCTCGGCGAGCCAGCGCCGGGGACAGTAGCGCGAGCTTGGCGACGCCAAGGCTCAGCCCGAGGGTGAACATCGTCCGCACCATCCCGGCGCCGCGGCCGTCGAACAGGGTGGTCGCGTCGGCCGGCGGCTGGCGGTCGGTCCCGGCGCTGATGGCGCTGGCCAACATCGGCCCGATCGTCGCCAGCGAGAACGCGGTCGAGACGATGAAGCCGACGATGAACACGAACAGCACGAAATACCAGAACGCCTGTCGCCCGTCGCGGCCGCCGTACTGTGCGACGCCCGTCAGTCCGTGCCGAATCGCCTCGATCATCCCGTGCTCTCCCCAGCCTCAGTATGCGCGCGCTATATATACTCGTTCAATGGCCGACTCCCCGGTGAACGGACACGTCCCGGAGACCTCCTGATCGCCCAATGGCGCATTGCGGATAGTCAGCTTGAGCGCCTTCAGTTCGGCGACGACCGCGTCCAGCGCCGCCCCGGTCGGCCGCGACCAGGCGATCTCGGCCCAGCCCGGGTAGCGCTTGTCTTCGGCGAAGTACGCGGCGAGCGCCTCGCGACTGTCGATCCCGCGGACGATGTTGGCGTCGCGGCGCTGAAGCGCCTCGGCGTGCAGCTCGCGCTGGATGCAGGCCAGCTCTTCGGCGGCGGCGGCGAGAAACTGCTGGCGCGGTAGCGCGGCGAAATTGGGCTTGCCGTCCTCGCGCCACAGCCGGTGGCGGCGCAGCACGCTGACCTGCCCGCCCGCGGCATCGCGCCCGCCGATCTCGAGCAGCAGCGGCACGCCCTTCTTGACCCACGCCCAGCGCTTCTGCGTCGCCTTGCCCGGGCGCTTGTCGAGCAGCACGCGCACCGGTTCGCCCAGCGCATGCTGCGCAGCAAGCGCCGCGCGCAATTCTTCGCAATACGCGAGCAGCGCAGCATCGCCGTCGTCCTCGCGCAGCATCGGCAGGATCACGATCTGCTGCGGCGCGATCGCCGGCGGGACGCGCAAGCCGTCGTCGTCGCCATGAGTCATGATGACTCCGCCGATCAGCCGGGTCGACACGCCCCAGCTGGTGGTGTGGCAGAACTGCTGGGCGCCGTCGCGGTCCTGGTAGCGGATGTTCGCCGCCTCGGCGAAACCGGTGCCGAGGTAGTGCGAGGTGCCGGCCTGGAGCGCCTTGCCGTCCTGCATCATCGCCTCGATCGAGTACGTCGCGACCGCGCCGGGGAAACGCTCGTTCTCGGGCTTCTCGCCGGCGATCACCGGCATCGCCAGCTCGTCCTCGGCGTGGGCGCGGTACATCTCGAGCGCGCGCAGCGTCTCGCGCATCGCGTCATCGCGGTCGGCGTGAGCGGTGTGACCTTCCTGCCAGAGGAATTCGCTGGTGCGCAGGAACATCCGCGTCCGCATCTCCCAGCGCACGACGTTGGCCCACTGGTTGGTGAGCAAAGGCAAGTCGCGCCACGACTGGATCCATCGGCTCATCGCCGCGCCGATCACCGTCTCCGAGGTCGGGCGGACGACCAGAGGTTCCTCGAGCCGCGCCTCGGGATCGGGGACCAGCACGCCGCCTTCGGACTTGAGCCGGTGGTGCGTGACGACCGCCATCTCCTTGGCGAAGCCTTCGACGTGCTCGGCTTCCTTGGCGAAATAGGACAGGGGAATGAACAGAGGAAAATAGCAGTTCTCGACCCCGGCGGCCTTGATCCGCGCGTCCATCAGCGCCTGGATCCGCTCCCAGATGCCGTATCCCCAGGGCTTGATCACCATGCACCCGCGCACGCCCGATTCCTCCGCCATGTCGGCTTCGGCAATCACCGCCTGGTACCACGCCGCGAAGTCCTCCTCGCGGGTGACGGAAAGCGCGTGGCGGATCTTGGTGGAGGAGGTCATCGGCCGCGCTTAGCGGTGGCTGCGGCGAAGTTCAATTTGCCCGATCATCCGGTGCTGCTTGCACATGCGCTCGTGCTGTGCCTGTCGAAGCACGCGCGATGCCGCCTCACTTGCTCAGCGCGTCGAGCTTCTTCTGCATTTCGGCCATCTGCTGGCGCAAGTTGGAAAGCTCGTCCTGCTTGGCGGTTTCCGCAGCCGGAGCACTCGATGCAGCCGCCTCGCCGGGCTTCTCGGCGCCAGGAATGAATGCGGCGGCGGCGGCCTTGAACATTGCGAGGTTCTGCTGCGCGAGCTTGGCCAAGGGATTGTTGCCGAGGCTGTCCTCGAGCGCCTTGTTCAGCTTCGCCTGATTGGTGCGAAAATTCTCCATCGACGCTTCGAGGTAATGCGGGATCATCCCCTGCATCGAATTGCCGTACATCGAGATCAGCTGGCGCAGGAAGTTCACCGGCAGCATCTGCTCGCCGCTGGCCTCTTCTTCCATGATGATCTGGGTGAGGATCTGGTGCGTGATGTCAGCCCCGGTCTTGGCGTCGACGACTTTGAAGTCGATGCCCTCCCGGGTCATCTTGGAGAGGTGATCGAGGGTGATGTAGCTCGATGAGCGGGTGTTGTAGAGCCGCCGGTTGGCGTATTTCTTGATGACGACAGTGTCGTCCCCCGCGCCTTTCGCCTCCATCCACTCCGCCTTTCGCGCAACGTTTTGCAAGCGTTAGACTATCACCTTTGCGGTGCAGTGCAACAAGAGCTTTGCTGCGCAGCAATAATGCGCGGAAAAAATGCAGCAGTTACCGGGGGAAGCGCTTTCCGAGCAGCGTCAACAGCTCATATTGGGACAGTCCCGACGCATGAGCCGCCGCGGGGAGGTCGTAGTCGGCGCTGACCCAGTCGCCTTCGCCGAGCTCCGGCGCCTGGCCGAGGTCGATCACCGTCATGTCCATCGACACCCGGCCGAGCACCGGCAGCGCCCGTCCGCTGCTGCGCAGCACGCCCTTGCCCGACCACGCCCGCAAGTACCCGTCGGCATAGCCGAGCGCGATCACCCCGATCCGCATCGGCCGCGTCGCGGTGAACGTGCCGTTGTAGCCGACGCTGTCGCCGGGCCCGAGGTCGCGGACCTGGAGGATCGCCGCCTCGGGACGGATCACCTGGCGGATGGCACCGTCGAGTTCGCGCCGCGGCACGCCGCCGTAAAGCGCCAGCCCGGGTCGGGTCAGCTCGCCATGGTAGCCGTCGCCAAGCGCGATGCCGGCGCTGTTGGCGAGGCTCGCCCGGTGATGCGGAATGGTGCGCCGCAGCCCCTCCCAGGCACTGCGCTGGCGCTCGTTGCAGGGAGAGTCCTCGTCGGCAGCGGCAAGGTGCGAGAGCAGGATGTCGATCTCGAGCCCGGCCAGCGCCGCATCGCCGAGCTCACCGAGCGCGACTCCGAGGCGGTTGATCCCGGTGTCGACCATCAAGTCGCACGGCCCGCCGCCGGCATCGAGCCACCGCTGCGCCTGGGCCGGCGAATTGATCACCGGGCGAACTCCGGTGGCGCGGGCGAACGCGGCGTCGGCGGCCGTTAGAGGACCATGCAACACTGCGATCGAAGCGCTCGGGACCAGTCCGAGCAGCTCGCGCGCCTCGCACCAGTGGGCCACAAAGAAGTCTGGGCAGCCGGCCTCGCGCAGCACCGGCACGGCCTGTTCGGCGCCCACCCCGTAAGCGTCGGCCTTGACCGCCGCGGCGGCGCGCGCGGTGCCCGAGAGCCGGTCGAGCGCGCGCCAATTGGCGGCGAGCGCGTCCGCGTCGAAAGAGAGCCGCAGCGCTGCCGGCGGCGGCGCCGGCGGGGCCGCGTCAGGCCCGCTGTGGTTCATAGTCGCGCGGTGGTCCGCCCTTGAGGCCCCACAACGCAACCAGGAACGCGACGGCGACCACGGCCCAAGTGTACCACAGGCCGGCATAAGGATCGCCGCTCTTGGCCGCGATGTACCCGGCGATCAGCGGCAGGAACCCGCCGAAATAGCCGGTGCCGATGTGGTAGGGGATCGACATCGAGCTGTAGCGGATCCGCGGCGGGAACATTTCGGAAAGCAGCGCCGCGACCGGCCCGTATGTCGCCCCCGAAAGCGCCATCAGCAACAGCAACCCGGCGATGATCGTCGCCGCCTGGCCGACGCTCGGCTTGACCTTCGCGAACGGGTAGCCGGCGCCGCCGAGCCACGCCTGCAGCTGCTTGGCGCGCGCCGCCTTGTCCTTCCAGGCATACGTCGAAAGCGGCAGCGGCTTGC
>JAEKKO010000045.1 GCA_019510335.1 Novosphingobium sp.
CAGGAGTTCCATGGGCTCGAGTTCATCGTCACCCCCGACGTGCTGATCCCGCGCGGCGACAGCGAGGTCGTGGTCGAGGCGGCGCTGGCTGCCCAGCCCGGTCCGCGGCGGGTGCTCGATTGCGGGACCGGATCGGGCGCGCTGCTGCTGGCGGTGCTGGCCGAGCGTCCGGCGGCAGAAGGGATCGGCATCGACCGCTCACCCGGCGCGCTCGCGGTGGCCCAAGCCAATGCCGCGCGGCTCGGCCTCTCCGGCCGCGCCCGAATGCTCCAGCGCGACTGGACCGAGCCGGAGTGGAGCGACGGCCTCGGCGGCTTCGACCTGGTCCTCGCCAACCCGCCTTATGTCGAGAATGATGCGCCGCTCGCGCCGTCGGTGCGTGAGCACGAGCCGGCGGGCGCGCTGTTTGCCGGGCCCGAAGGGCTGGACGCCTATCGGGTGCTGATCCCGCAACTGCCGGGCCTGCTCACCGCGCAAGGCGTTGCCGTCATTGAGATCGGCGCCGCGCAGGCGGACCCCGTCAGCACCATCGCCGGGAGCGCGGGCTTCGCCATCCGACTGCACCGCGATCTCGGCGGCCGCCCGCGCGCGCTCGAGCTATCAAAGATCAACAAGATTCTGCTTGGCAATCCTACGCCGACACCCTAAATCGTGTATCAGGCCAGCCGACGGATGCCCGCTTCCCGTCCGGCAAGCCCACTCCAGCATTTGCACCAGGGCATGGCTTAGAAGCCATGAGCGAAAGCAGATGTCGGACCCACGGCAGCCGTGAGGGCGAGGCCGTGGCTGATGCGACGTGCGAATCGCCAGCTGATGGAGCGGCGGTCCGGATAAGGAAAGACGCACACTTGAACAACAATCGTGGCAACAACCGTCGGCGCGGCCGCGGCAACAACCGTCCGCAAGGCGGCGGCCAGCAGGTCAACCGGATCGACAGCCGCGCCCGCGGCAACGCTCCGCAGATGCTCGAAAAGTACCGCAAGCTCGCGCACGACGCGCACCTCAACGGCGACCGCGTCACGGCCGAATATTATCTGCAGTTCGCCGATCATTACTTCCGTGTGATCGCCGATACCCGCGTCCGCCAGGAAGAGCAGCGCCTGCGCCGCGATGAGCGCTGGCAGGAAGGCGGCGAGGCCGAGCGCGACGAGAGCGACGAGAACGACGAGCCGATGGACAGCGACTTCCCGTCGTTCGACCAGCCGCCGGCGTATGTCCGCCGCGACCGCGAGGACCGCCCCGAGCGCGGCCCCGACAATCGGGGCCAGGACGGGCGTGGGCAGGATAACCGCAACCGCGGCGAGCGGCCCGAGCGGAGCGACCGCCCTGAGCGCGCCGAGCGTCCTGAGCGAACGGATCGTCCGGCACGAGGCGAGCGGCCCGAACGCGCTCCGCGCGAGGCCGTTCGCGAGCCCGAACCGATTGCCGAGCCGGCTGTCGAAGCTGCTCCGATCACGCCCGCCGACAACCCGTTCGTGGTCGAGAACCGTGGCAACCGGGGCTTGCGTCCGCGGCGCGAAGACCGCCGCCCGCGCGCCGAAACGCCGGTCCCGGTCGAGCCGGCCCAGGAGGGCGAGCCCGCCGGGCCCAACCCGTTCGAAGCCGATAGCATCGATCCGGGCACCCTCCCCCCGGCCATCGCCGGCCACGGCGATCCTCAGGCCGCCGTCGAGGAAGCCGCGCCTGCGCCGCGCCGCCGCGGCCGCCCCCGGCGCCAGCCGACGGACGAAAACGGCGAGGTTCTGCGCTCGGTCGGCTGAACGGCGTTGCGCCGGGCGTAACCGCCGTTAAGCAGCCGCCATGGCTGCCGTTCCGCGCCTTCTGAGCCAAGCGGGGGTGCGGATGGCCGCCCATCCCTATCTGGCTGCTCCACTGCTGGGCGCGGGCGCCGCGTGCGGGTTCCGCCCGCTGGCGCTGTGGCCGCTGAGCTTGCTCGGGCTTGCCGGGCTGACCGCGCTCGTCTGGCGCGCACCCAGCTGGAAACACGCGGCGGCGACCGGATGGCTGTGGGGCGTCGGCCATTTTTGCCTCGGCGACAACTGGATCGCGACCGCGTTCACCTACCAAGCGCAGATGCCTGCTTGGCTCGGCTGGATCGCGGTGTTCCTGCTGTCGCTCTATTTGGCCGTATTCCCGGCGCTGGCAGCGCTCGGAGCCTGGCTGATCGCGCGCGGCTCGACCCGGGCGTTCGTGCTTGCCTTCGCCGGCTGCTGGATCGTGGCCGAATGGCTGCGCAGCTGGGTGCTCACCGGTTTTGCCTGGAATCCGCTGGCGGTCGCCACGCTGGGCCCGTTCGGGAGCCCGGGGTTTGCGGCCGTCGCGCCATGGCTCGGCACTTATGCGCTGTCGGGCGTGGTCGTGCTGCTCGCCGGGTGCTGGTTCACCGCCGTCTCGCGACGGAAGGCTGACTGGCGCGCCGCGGTGCTGGCGCTTGGGCCGGCGGCGCTGTTCGTGCTGCCCAACGTCCCGCCGCATCAGGCCGCGGGTTCGCTGCCGTTCACCCTGGTCCAGCCCAACATTCCCCAGCGCGATCTCGACAATCCGGCGACGTTCGAGCGGCAATTCGCCAACCTCGCCGCCCTCACCATGCCGCACCGCCCGGGTGAGCGGCGACTGGTGCTGTGGCCGGAGAGCGGGGTGCCCGATTACCTGCGCGAGGGCTACCCCCTCGCTTTCTATGAGCAGACCACCTTCGACGCCGATCCGCGTGCGGCGCGGGCGCGGATTGCACAGGCGATCGGTCCCGGTAGCCTGCTGCTGACCGGCGCGGTCGATCTCGAGCTCGCCGGCGATGCGGTGGTCGGCGCACGCAACGTCGTTACCGCGCTCGCCGACAGCGGCGCGATCCGCGCCGGCTATGCCAAGGCCCACCTCGTGCCTTATGGCGAATACCTGCCGATGCGCCCGCTACTGCAGCCGCTGGGGCTGACGCGGCTGGTGGCGGGGACGATCGACTTCCGCGCCGGGCCGGGCCCGCGGACGCTCGACCTTGGGCCGTGGGGCAAGGCGGGCGTGCAGATCTGCTACGAGATCGTCTTTTCCGGGCAGATCGTGGATCGCAACCACCGCCCAGACTACATCTTCAACCCCTCGAATGACGGCTGGTTCGGCGCCTGGGGCCCGCCCCAGCATCTCGCCCAAGCGCGACTGCGGGCGATCGAAGAAGGGCTGCCGATCCTGCGCGCGACGACCACCGGGATCAGCGCGGTGATCGACGCCGACGGCATCGTCCGCCAAGCGCTGCCGCGCAACACTGCCGGACGGCTCGACGGCGTCGTCCCGCCGGCGCACCCGGCGACGCTGTTCGCGCGCCTCGGCAACGTGCTTCCGCTTGCCTGGGCGGTGGTTTTGCTTGTCCTGTCGCTGGTTGCCTTGCGCCGCGCGCGCCGCTAGAGAGCGCACACATAAAGATTCCTTTATATCGGCGGACACCAGCGCATGCGCAGCGAGTACCTGTTCACTTCCGAAAGCGTCTCCGAAGGCCACCCGGACAAAGTAGCCGACCAGATCAGCGACGCGATCGTCGACCTGTTCCTCGCCAAGGACCCCGAATCGCGGATCGCCTGCGAGACGCTGACGACGACGCAGAAAGTCGTTCTCGCCGGCGAAATCCGCTGCAAGCCGGTCTATGACATGGAGCGCTGGCCTGAGCATCACGGCTGGGCGCCGGGCGCGCGCGACGAAATCGAGGAAGTGGTTCGCGGCGTGGTCAAGAAGATCGGCTACGAGCAAGACGGCTTCCACTGGGCCGGGCTCGAGTTCGCCAACAATCTCCACGGCCAGTCGGCCCATATCGCCCAGGGCGTCGATGCGGCGGGCGACAAGGACGAGGGCGCCGGCGACCAGGGGATCATGTTCGGGTTCGCCTGCGACGAGACTCCCGACCTGATGCCGGCGACGCTCGACTACAGCCACAAGATCCTGCAGCGGATGGCGAACGACCGTCACTCCGGCGCGGCGCCGTTCCTCGAGCCCGACGCCAAGAGCCAGGTGACGCTGCGCTTCCGCGACGGCAAGCCGGCGACGGCGACGGCGATCGTCGTCTCGACCCAGCACAAGCCCGGCTACTGCATCAAGGGCGATAACGCCGATCCCAAGCTTTACGCCGAACTCGAGGGCTACGTGAAAGGCGTCATCGCCGACGTGATGCCGCGCGAGCTGCTATCGAACGAGACCGTCTACCACATCAATCCGACCGGGGCGTTCGAGATCGGCGGCCCCGACGGCGACGCCGGCCTGACCGGGCGCAAGATCATCGTCGACACGTACGGCGGCGCGGCTCCGCACGGCGGCGGCGCGTTCTCGGGCAAGGACCCGACCAAGGTCGACCGCTCGGCCGCCTACATCGCGCGCTACCTCGCCAAGAACATTGTCGCGGCGGGCCTCGCCAAGCGCTGCACGATCCAATTAGCCTATGCCATCGGGGTGTCCGAGCCGCTGTCGCTCTACGTCGACACCCACGGCACCGGTAGCGTCGGCGACGACAAGCTCGAGGACGCGATCAAGTCGATCGGAAAGCTCGGCAAGCTGACGCCGCGGGGGATCCGCACCCACCTCGGCCTCAACAAGCCGATCTACGCAGCGACCGCGGCATACGGGCACTTCGGACGCAAGCCGCAGGGCGACCTGTTCCCGTGGGAACGGACCGACCTGGTTGAGGACCTCAAGGCCGCCGTCGCCTGAAAATCCGGCGGCGCTGCCGCTTGCCGGAATGCTCCTCCGCCCTTAGCAGTGGTCAGACCAACAGGGCGAAGGAGACCAGCATGGCACGCATCGCAGTCGTTACCGGGGGCACCAGGGGCATCGGCGCGGCGATCAGCCGCTTGCTGAGGGAGCGCGGCCTTACCGTCGTCGCCAATTACGGCGGCAACGACGAGAAGGCGCAGGCGTTCACCAAGGAGACCGGCATCGCCGCGTACAAGTGGGACGTCGGCGATCACCAGGCTTGCCTCGACGGCTGCGCAAAGATCGAGAGCGAGGTCGGTCCGATCGACGTGCTGGTCAACAACGCCGGGGTCACCCGCGACGGCACGCTCCACAAGATGAGCTTCGATGACTGGAACGAGGTGATGCGAATCAATCTCGGCGGCTGCTTCAACATGGCCAAGGCGGCCTTCCCCGGAATGCGCGAGCGCGGTTGGGGCCGGATCATCAACATCGGCTCGATCAACGGCCAGGCCGGGCAGTATGGTCAGGTCAACTACGCCGCGGCCAAGTCGGGCATCCACGGCTTCACCAAGGCGCTGGCCCAGGAAGGCGCCAAGGCCGGGGTGACGGTGAACGCGATCGCGCCGGGCTACATCGACACCGACATGGTCGCCGCGGTGCCGCCGCCGGTGCTCGAGAAGATCGTCGCCAAGATTCCGGTGGGACGGCTCGGGCAGGCCGAGGAGATCGCCCGCGGCGTCGCCTTCCTCGCCGCCGAGGACGCCGGGTTCATCACCGGTTCGACCCTGTCGATCAATGGCGGCCAGCACATGTATTGAGCGAAGGGGTTGCGCGCGTGGTTGGCCTACGGCCGACTTCGTCTCGACAAGCTCAGCACGAGCGGGTGGGGGCCTGGTACAACCCCGCTCATCCTGAGCCTGTCGAAGGATCGTCCTGAGCCTGTCGAAGGACGCGCGTAGCGGTGCCCGAACAGACCCCCTACCACCCGCCGGTCAAGCGCTCGGTCGAGATCGCTGGGCACAAGACGTCGCTGAGCCTCGAGCCGCTGTTCTGGGACATGCTCAAGCAAGCCGCCGCGGCCGAGGGGCTGCCGCTCAATGCGCTAGTCGCGCGGATCGATGCCGAGCGGATCACCGCGCCGCATCCGCCCGGCCTCGCCGGAGCAGTCCGGCTGTGGCTGGCAGCGCGGCTCGTGCGAGCTCAGTAAGTCGCCGGCGGATCGCTGGCGGGGAAGCTCTCGTCGCTGGCCTGGTCGGCCTTGTCCCACTCCGGAGGGTCGCTGCGCATCGCTTCGGGGCCGGCGTTGCGCACTTTGGCGAAGTTGGGGCCGCTGGTCTCGCCGCTGGCGAAGGCGACGCGCCCCTCGTGGTCCCGCTGCTCGGTGATGTAGCGGTAAGCGACGTAGCCGAGCGTCCCGAGCGCGGCGAGCTTGAGCAAGCTCATGTGCGAAACTCCCTTGGATGATTGCACCGACAGAACGCGGCAAGCGGGTCCGGGGTTTCGAGAGGGCCGCGATTTATTCGTTCACTCGTCCGACACCCGCTGGACCTCGGCGCCGAGCAGGGCGAACTTCTCCTCGAGCCGCTCGTAGCCGCGGTCGAGATGGTAGAGGCGGTGGACCTGGGTCTCGCCCTCGGCGGCGAGGCCGGCGATGACCAGGCTCATCGAGGCGCGCAAGTCGGTCGCCATGACTTCCGCCCCGGTCAGCTTCGGCACCCCGTGGACCACCGCGGTGCGGCCCATCGTCTCGATGTGCGCGCCCATCCGGTTGAGCTCGGGGACGTGCATGTAGCGGTTCTCGAAGATCGTCTCCGTCAGCACGCTGGCCCCGTCGGCGCGGCACAGCATGGCCATCAGCTGGGCCTGCATGTCGGTGGCGAAGCCCGGGTACGGCGCGGTTGCCAGGGTCAGCGGGCGGAGTTCGCCTTCTGAAGCGACGCGCACCCCACCGTCGTAAGGTTCGACCACCACGCCGGCCTGGCGCAAGGCCTGGACCGTCGCTTCCATCTCGGCGATCACCGCGCCCTTGAGGACGATGTCGCCGCCGGTGATCGCCGCCGCGCAAGCGTAGCTGCCGGCCTCGATCCGGTCGGACATCACCCGGTAAGTCGCGCCGTGGAGCCGGGGGACGCCGTGGATCGTCAGCTCGGACGAGCCGACCCCCTCGATCCGCCCGCCCATCGCCGTCAGCAGGTTGCAGAGGTCGACGATCTCGGGCTCGCGCGCGGCGTTGATCAGGGTGCTGACCCCGCGCGCGGTGACCGCGGCCATCAGCGCGTTCTCGGTCGCGCCGACCGAGACCACCGGGAAGCTGAAGCGCCCGCCCGGCAGGCCGCCATCGGGCGCGACCGCCTTGACGTAGCCGGCGGCGAGCTCGATCCGCGCGCCGAACGCCTCGAGCGCCTTGAGGTGAAGGTCGATCGGGCGGTTGCCGATGGCGCAGCCGCCGGGCAGCGAGACCGTCGCCTCGCCCATCCGCGCGAGCATCGGCCCGAGCACTAGAATCGAGGCGCGCATCTTGCGGACCAGCTCGTAGGGCGCGACGCTGCTGGTGATCCGCGTCGCCTCGAGCGTCATCACCCGGCCAAAGTCGGCCGGGCGCGACCCGGCGATCGTGGTCGAGACGCCGAATTGGTTGAGCAGGTGCTGGAACCCGTCGATGTCGGCGAGGCGCGGCAGGTTGCGCAAGGTCAGCGGCTCCTCCGTCAGCAGCGCGCACGGCAGCAGCGTCAGCGCCGCGTTCTTCGCGCCCGAAATCGGCACCGTGCCCGACAGGCGCTTGCCGCCGGCAATGATGATCTTGTCCATCGCGGCGGTTTAGCGGGAATTCCCCCGCCGACAAGGCGCTCGCGGTTGACCTTGCCGGGCAGGCCATTACGCCCGTCACGATGACTCACAAGCCCGTCCGCAAGGCCGTGTTCCCCGTCGCCGGGCTCGGCACCCGCTTCCTCCCCGCGACCAAGGCCATCCCCAAGGAAATGCTGCCGATCGTCGACCGGCCGCTGATCCAGTACGCGGTCGAGGAAGCCCGCGAGGCGGGGATCGAGGAGCTGATCTTCGTCACCGGGCGGGGCAAGGTTTCGCTGGTCGATCATTTCGACACCGCCTTCGAGCTCGAGACGACGATGCGCGAGCGGGACAAGGACCTGTCGATCCTCGCCCCGACGCGGATCGAGCCGGGCAACCTCGTCAGCGTGCGCCAGCAGGAGCCGCTCGGCCTTGGCCATGCGATCTGGTGCGCGCGGGCGATCGTCGGCGACGAGCCGTTCGCGATCTTCCTGCCCGACGAGCTGATGGTCGGCTCGCCCGGGTGCATGAAGCAGATGGTCGATGCCTATGCCGAGCTCGGCGGCAACCTGATCAGCGTGATCGAAGTGCCCGACGAGGAAGTCTCGCGCTACGGCGTTATCACCCCGGGCGGCAAGCCGGACGGCTTCGGCGGGGCGATCACCGAAGTGCTCGGCCTGGTCGAGAAGCCGAAGCGCGAGGAAGCGCCGTCGAACCTGATCGTCTCGGGCCGCTACATCCTCCAGCCGGAGGTGATGCGGGTGCTCGAAGCGAAGGAGACCGGCGCCGGCGGCGAAATTCAGCTGACCGACGCCATGGCGCGGATGATCGGCCAGCAACCATTCCACGCCGTGACCTTCGCCGGCCGCCGCTTCGATTGCGGGGCCAAGCTCGGGTTCATCGAGGCGACACTGGCGCTGGCGCTGGAGCGCGAGGACCTCGCTGACGATGTTCGGGCGCTGGCGGTGCGGCTGTTGGGCTGACGCGGGGGCCTCATCGCCCCAGAGGCCAGAAGTACGCGATCAGAGGGGTGCCGCAGAGGATCACGACGACCGACAGGGGCAACCCCAGGCGGGCGTAGTCGCCGAAGCGGTAGCCGCCGGGGCCGCGGACGAGGGTGTTGCACTGGTGCCCGATTGGCGTCAGGAAATCGCATCCGGCGCCGGTCGCCACCGCCATCAGGAACGGGTCCGGGTTGAGCCCGAGCTTTTGCGCCAGCGTCACCGCGAGCGGCGCCAGCACCAGCACCGTCGGGGCATTGTGGAGGAATGGCGAGCAGGCCATCGCCGTCACCAGAAGGCCGCCGAGGATGAGGATCGGCTTGTAGCCATAGAGGCTGGCGGCGAGCGCGTGGCCGAGCAGCGCGGCGCCGCCGCTATGCTGGACGGCTTCGGACAAAGGGGTCAGCGCGCCGATCAGGATCAGCACTTCGCCGTCGAGCGAGGCATAAGCCTCGCGCATCGTCAGGCTGCCGGTCAGCACGATCAGCACGGCGGCGGCGAAGAATCCGATCGCGACCGGCAGGACCTGCAACGCCACCAGGACGATCGCCGCGGCGAGGATCGCCAGCGGCAGGTAGCGGCGGCGGCTGTCGCCCATCGTCACCTTGCGCTCGGCCAGCGGCAGCAGCCCGAGTTCGCGCAAGCCCCCGGCAAAGGTTCCTTCGCCGGCCTGGAGCAGTAGCAAGTCGCCGGGATGGAGCCGCGTCTCGGTGAGGCGCGAAGCGATTCGCGCGCCTCGGCGGCTGACCGCGAGAAGCTTGATCCCGTGGCGCTTCAGCAGGCCGATTTCACCGGGGCTGCGCTCGATCAGCGGCGAGTGCCGCTCGACTACCGCCTCGATCCCGACCCGCTCACCGCGCGTGCCTCCGGTCGGGACGCGGTCGCGTTCGCGGACATGCTCGAGCGGGCTGCGCTGGAACAACGCCGCCAGCGCCGCCTCGTCGCCTTCGAGCAGCAGCGTCATCCCCGGGGTGAGCGGGGCGTCGGGCAACGGCGTGCGCGGCTTGCCGTCGTCGCCGATCAGCCCGGCGACGTGGACCCCTTGCGCGGACAGGTCGAGGGCGTCGAGCGTCGGGAGGTCCCCGGGCCAGCCCTCGGGAATGCGCGCCTCGGTGACGTAGGCGGTATCGGCGGTGAGCTCCCCCAGGTTCGGCCGCGGCTGGCGGTGGCGCGGCAGCAGCCGCCAGCCGAAGCTGACGAACACCAGGCCGAGCACGGTCAGCGACAGACCGACGGGGGTGAAGTCGAACATCCGGAACGGGCGCCCGAGCATGTCCTGGCGGACTTGGCTGGCGATGATGTTGGTCGACGTGCCGACCAGCGTGACCAGCCCGCCGAGCAGGGCCATGAACGACATCGGCATCAGCAGCGCCGAAGTCGAGCTGTTCGGGCGCCGGCCGAGGCGGTTCGCCACCGGCATCAGCGTCGCCAGGGCGCCGACGTTCTTGGTCATCATCGCGAACAGGGCCGTGGCCCCGGCGAGCACCGGAACCTGGCTCGCCGGCCGCCGCAACTTCGCCGTGAGCGGACGGATCAGCGGTTCGATCACGCCCGAGCGGCCGATTGCGGCGCTGACCACCAGGGCCGCGGCGATGATCACCACCACGTCGCTGGAGAAGCCGGAGAATGCCTCCTTCGGCTTCACGTCGCCGCTCAGCACGGCGATCAGCAGCATGGTCAGGGCGATCGTATCGTAGCGGATCCGGCCCCACGCGAACAACGCGATCGCCGCGGCGAGGAGCGCGAACGAAAGCGCCTGGGGCGGGCTCACCCTGCGAGGCTCAGCGCGTCAGCATCCCCACCAGCACGGCGAGCGCGACGAGGGCGAGGAAGCCGTTGAACCCGATCAGTAGCCAGGGCGGAATACGATGGACGTCGGGCCGCGGCGGCGGCGTCCCCTGGGCGAGCTCGCGCCACACCCCGGCACCGAAGCAGAACACCGCGAACAGCACGAGGACGATGGCGGTGCCGCTCGCGAGCCATGGTCGGATCGATTTCTCCAGCAGGGCCTGGGCGCCGATGCCGCTCGCCAGAGCGCCGAGGCCGGTCCGCATCCATGCCGCATAAGTCCGCTCGGCGGCAAGCACCGTCCGGTCGGCAGCGAGTTCCGTGCGACGATCGGCGCTGTCGGTCTGCTGCGCGGCGCTTTCCTCGAGCCGACCGGCGCTCCTGGCCAACTTGACGTGCGCCGTCGCGGCCTTCTGCGCCGCCGCGCTGGTCTGACGGACCGCAGCCTTGGCCGCCCCTTCGGAAGATTCAGTGCCCGCCATCGGAGGGTTCAACGCCCCGCGGCGGCGGCGGTTGCACGCTTTATCGTGCAGCTCACTGACACCCCAACGAGAACGAGGCGACGGTTGCCCGTCGCCTCGTGTCCCGCATCCTCTCGAGGGGCTCGATCGGCCGGATCTATGCCCGGTCCGTCGCGGTAAACTTATTCGCCGTCGCCGTCGTCGCCGCCCGATGCGGCAGCCATGTTGACGTGGGTCGGGACATTAGTGGTGGTGGCGCTGGCCAGCTGGAAGCCGCCCATGCCGCCCTGCATGTAGGGCAGCGGATTGACCGCCTCACCGGCGACGCGGACTTCGTAATGGAGGTGCGGCCCGGTCGAGCGGCCGGTCGTGCCGACGTAGCCGATGATGTCGCCTTTGTGGACGAACTGGCCGGCGCTGACGTTGAGCCGCGAGAGGTGGCCGAAGCGGGTCTCGGTGCTGCTGCCGTGGTCGATCGCGACGAACAGCCCGTAGCTGCTGAACCACTCGGCTTTTTCGACGATGCCATCGCCCGGAGCGTGGATCGGAGTGCCGGCAGGGACCGCGAGATCAACGCCCTTGTGGGCACGGTAGCCGCCGAGCACCGGGTGCTCGCGCATCCCGAAGGTGCTGGTCAGGCGGAAGCCGTCGACGGGCTCGCGCGAAGGGACCGAGCCGCCGATGCCGAAGCCGCGGGAAACCGGAACGGCGACCGATGCCGCGGCGAGGTTGATACCCCTGTCGAGGGCGCGCCAGCTGGCGAACAGCTGCCGGAATTCGGGATCGGCGGCGGGAGCGCCCGACGGGCGGTCGGCCTGGGTGGCGCGGATCGGGCCGGAGATGTCGATGGCGGCGCTGTTGGCGAAAGCCGGAGCGGCTCCGAAGATCGTCACGAAAGCCGCGGCGGCGCCGGTAAGCTGACGGAGGCTGGCGAAAATCGTCAGTGCGACCACGATTTTTGTATTCCCGTCCTAGCGCGGCTGACGATTGCTCATCGACCACGTCGACCCTGGTTTTGAGCTCGCCGAACGCATGCGCGCGAGGCTTGCCGGTTTATTTTGAGATGGTCGGAACCCCCCGCCGTCTCGTGAGTTGGCCGTATCCCGCGCCCCGGTTAACAAGCAATAGCGGCATAGAATTTGCGCGGCAGACCGGCAGACTGACGCGCCGAGTCGTTGAATGGCGGTTTCAGAGCCCCGCGAAAGTGCGTCTGAACCAATGTTTTCCACAGGGTCTCGGGGGGTTCGTGCCGATCCGCGCAGACCGCGAAATAGTGCTTCGCCCCGCAGGCGACGTGGCGAATTTCATCGTCAAGGATTCGTTGGAGAATCCGTGCGCCGACGCCGTCGCCCATCGCCTCGGCGCGGTCGCGCATCGCCGGGGTGACGTCGAGCCCGCGGGCCTCGAGCACCAGCGGGACGATGGCGAGTCGCGCGGCGATGTCGTGGGCGGTCTCGGCTGCCGACGACCACAGCCCGTCGTGCGCCGGGAGTGCGCCATAATGGCTGCCGATCGTCCGCAAGTGGCGTTCGAGCAACAGGAAATGGGCGCCCTCGTCGGCAGCGACGGCAAGGAAATCGGCGACGAACTCCGGCCCGCGCTCGGCGCCGAAGCGTCCGGCGATGTCGAGCGCGAGATCGATCGCGACGAACTCGATGTGGGCGAGCGCATGCCACAAGGCGATCCGCGCGCGCTCCGACCCGCCGCGGCCTCGCTTGGGCATCTTGTTGGGCGGGAGCAGCTCGGGCGCGGAGGGGCGCGCCGGCGCTTCGGGCATGGCGACCTCCCACCTCCAGGCCAGCCGCCCGGCCTTCCAGTCCCGCGCCACCGCGCGTGCCGCTATCGCCTTGTCGCGCGGATTGGCCGTGAGCAGCGCCGCCGTGATCGCGGCCGCGACCGAACGCCCCGAACCCCCGGTCACTGGGCGCTCACAGCGCCTTGGCGGCCTCGAGCACCTCGGCGGCGTGGCCCTTGACCTTCACCTTATCCCACACCCGCGCGACACGCCCGTCGCGATCGAGCAGGTAGGTGGTGCGGACCATGCCCATGTAGCTGCGCCCGTAATTCTGCTTTTCGGTCCAGATGCCGAGCGCATCGGACAAGCCGCCTTGCTCGGCATCGCTGGCCAGCGGCGCCGTCAGCTCGTGCTTGGCGATGAACTTCTGGTGCTTCGCCGGAGGGTCCTTGCTGACCCCGAGCAAGGCCACCCCGGCCTTGGCGAACTCGGGAGCGAGCGCAGAGAAATCCTTGTTCTCGGTGGTGCAGCCGGGGGTGTCGTCCTTGGGATAGAAGAAAAGCACCAGCGGCTTGCCGCGGAAGTCGGACGGGCGGACGGTGCCGCCGTCGGGAGTGGCCAGGGGCAGATCGGGCAGCGGATCGCCGGCAGCGGGGCGGGTCGTCATCAGGCCATCTCCAGTCGTTCGCCGAACTGCTCGGCCCAGGCGTCCGCGACGGTCAGGCGGGCCGTGGCGAGAGTCGCCGTGAGCTCGTCCCAATCGCCGCAACCGCACGCCGTTGCAAGCACCGCGCGGCCGGGGGAGGACGGCGGCTCGCCATCGGGCGCGAGCAGGCGGGCGGCGACGAGCAGCCGGGTCAGGACATCGTGCGCGGCGGACATTCCGGTCGGGAGCAGGCCGGCCTCAACCAGCATCTGCACCGCCTCGCGAAGGTTGGGGACGAGGGCGCGGCCCTCGCGCAGCTGGACGGCGTGGACCAGGAACTCGAGATCGACGAGGCCGCCGCGGTGAAGCTTGGCGTCGAGCGGCCCTTGCGGCGGCTTGTGCCGGGCCATCTCGCCGCGCATCTCGAGCACCTCGCGGCGCAGCTTGGCGGGGTCGCGGGGGGCGGCGAGGACATCATGAATGATCCCCGTCAGCTCGGCGCGCGCCTCGGCCGAGCCGAACAGCGGGCGGGCGCGGGTCAGCGCCATATGCTCCCAGGTCCACGCCTGCTCGCGCTGATAGCGCGCGAAGCTGTCGAAGCTCACCGCCAGCGGGCCCTGACCGCCCGAGGGGCGCAGGCGGATGTCGACCTCGTAGAGTGCGCCGGCAGCGGTCGGGACGCTCAGCGCCGCGCCGATCCGCTGCGCCAGCCGATTGAAGTAGAGCGTTCCGCCAAGCGGCCGGGCGCCGTCCGAGACGGCCAGGAAATCGCCGGTGAAAAGATGGACGATGTCGAGGTCCGAGGCGTGAGTGAGCGCGCCGCCACCGAGCCGGCCGAGACCGAGGATGATCGGCTCCGACCCGGCGATGCGGCCGTGGACGCGGGCGAACTCGGCTTCGGTGGCGCGGGCGAGGACTTCGATCGCCGCTTCGGCGACCCGTGACAGCCCCGCGGCGATCGCCAGGGGGTCGGTCGCGCCTTCGATCAACTGGACCCCGAGGGCGAAGCGCAGCTCGCCGACCTTGCGGCGGACGCGGTCGAGCAGGCGCTGGTAGTCGTCCCCGGCCTCGCCCGAGGCAAAGTCGGCGGCGAGCGTGGCGACGTCGCCGGGGAGGTCGAAAGCGGTCGCGTCGAGCAACGGATCGAGCAAGTCGGCGCGGCGGGCAAGAGCGTCGGCGAGTGGCGGGGCGAGCGAGAGGATGCGGGCGAGCAGCTCGGTCAGCGCCGGGCGCGCCTCGAGCAGGTGGAACAAGTTCATCGCGCTCGGCAGGTTGGCGAGCAGCTCTTCCCAGCGGAGGAACGCCCGCTCCGGCTCGGGAGCGGCCGCGAGGGCGCGGAGCAGCTGCGGCTGGACCGCTTCCCACGCGGTGCGCGCGGCGTCGCTGCGCAGCGCGCGGACGCTGCCGGAGCGCCAACCCTCGACCCGCGCGGCGAGGCCGCTGCCGCCGGCGAAGCCGAGCCGGCCGAGCTCGTCGGCGAGCGCGCGGCCCGACGGAACGGTCGCGGGGCTCGGCGCAATCGCCTCGTCCGCGGCGATCAGCCGATCGTAGCGCTCGCCGACGGCGGCGCACAGCGGGCCCAACTCGGCAATCAGCGCAGCGCCGTCAGGCAATCGGTCGAGCCGGGCGACACGGTCGAGCTGGGCGGCCTCGGCGGGAAGCGTGTGGGTCTGCTGGTCGGCGATCATCTGCAGCCGGTGCTCGACAGTGCGCAGCCGGTCGTAGGCGCCGCCAAGGAGCTCGGCATCCTCGCCAGCGATGATCCCCGCCGCGGCGAGCGCATCGAGCGCGGCGCGGGTGCCGCGGACGCGCAGCGCCGGGTTGCGGCCGCCGTGGATCAGCTGGTGGGTCTGGGCAAAGAACTCGACCTCGCGGATGCCGCCGCGGCCGCGTTTGAGGTGGAAGCCGGGGCCGACCTCGCGCGCGCCAGCCTGGCTGTCGCGGATCCGCCGGGTCAGGCGGCGGATCTCGGCAATCGCGCCGAAATCGAGGCTGCGGCGCCAGACGAACGGGCGGATCGCCGCGAGGAACGCCTCGCCCGCAGCAATATCGCCCGAAGCAGCGCGGGCGCGGATGAACGCCGCCCGCTCCCAGGTCAGCGCACTCGATTCGTAATGGCTCAGGGCGGCATCGAGCGGGATCGCCAGCGGGCTGACTTCGGACGCCGGGCGCAGCCGCAAGTCGACGCGGAACACGTAGCCCTCCGCATCGGCCCGGCTGAGCGTCTCGACCACGCTGCGGGCGATCCGCTGCGCCGCTTCGCCGGGCTCATCGCGGGCGCGGCGCGGGAGGGTCGCCGGATCGTAAAGCAGGATCGGATCAATGTCCGAGCTGTAATTGAGCTCGCCGGCGCCGTGCTTGCCGAGCGCGAGGGCGATGAACCCGCGCGGCGCGGCATCGGGGACACGGCGGGCGATGGCATCGCCAATCGCGGCATCGAGGGCGCGGTCGGCGAAAGCGGACAGTTCGCCCATGACCCGAGCCAGCGGGAACGCCCCGGCAAGATCGCCGATGCCGAGCGCCAGCGCCAGCGCCAGCCGCTCCCGCCGCAGGGCCGAGCCGATGTTTGGCGCGCCCTCGCCCGCGGTGCGCGCCCAGCACAGCGCAGCCTCGCCTTCCCCCGCGGCCAGCAGCGCCGCCAGATCGGGCAGCCGGTCGATCGCCCTGGCCAGGAACGGCGCATTCGCCGCGGCCCGGGCCAGGGCGCCGCTCCAGTCGACATCCCGATTAGTCATCGATGCAGGACAAGCCGAGCTTCGTCGCCTGTTCGCGCAAACGGCGGTCGCGCGTCCACAATGCCGCGCCGCAGCGCTCCGCCGCGATCAGCAGATGCACATCGATGAAACCCAAGCCCATCGCGACGAGCTTGCGCTCCTCCAGAAAGGTCAGGAAGATGTCTTCATCATCGACAGCCACGGCCGGCAGACTGCGCAGCAACAGCAGCGCCCGCTGACGGGGGCGAAGGTCGCCGACGGCGAGTTCCCAGGTGACAAATGGATGTTGAAAGACGTCGGCTTCGGCGATCATCACGGCGACGCGCGGTTCGGCGCGGCGAAAGTGATCTGCCCAGACCGACGTGTCGATGACGATCACGAAGCGGATCGCTCGCGCGGGGGGAGCTGCAGGTTGGGCATCGTGCCCCCCATAGCCGCAAGCTGGCGCGCGGCTTCCTTTTGGATGAACGCGGTCAGCGCCGCCTGAAGGAGAGTGTCCCGATCCTCGATCCCGGAGATCTCCGCGGCGCGGCGCCACAGGCTTTCGTTATCGGCCGGTCGGGGCTGTCGAGGTTCTGCTGTTCGGTCCAGGCGCTTCGCACGCTCGAACCGTACCCGCCGTCGCTGCGGATTCACGTGACGGGTTTCCCAGCCGGCATCCTGCCATCCATGGGTCTGGCTGTGGCCTCCGCCGGATTGATTGGCCCACCACGCCTGATATCGCTGTGCGCTGGCTGGCAAGGGGAAGCCGAGGATGCGCTCGATTTCGGCAAAATCGGCTTCCCAGGAATCCCTGTCCAAGCGACGGAGATGGCGAGTGAGGGGTTCGTACTTGCCCATGATAATGCTCCCTGCTCCCGTCGATCTTAGATAGTGTATTTTTAATGTCAAAACTATTCCTCCCCGAATGGCACCCGCAGCAGTGGCTGTGGATCGGCTTTCCGCATGATCCGGTCGAGTGGCCGGGGTTCCTCGGACGGGCGCAGGAGCAGATCGCGGCGTTCGCCAATGCCGTCGCCGAGAGCGGGCAGGAGGTGCGGCTGCTGGTCCGCGATGCCGCGAACGAGGCGCGGGCGCGGGCGCTGGTCTCGGCCCAAGTCAAGCTCGAGCGGCGGGTCTATGGCGACATCTGGCTGCGCGACACCGGGCCACTGGTGCTGACGGACGGGGGCGAGCGGATTGCCCAGCGCTTCGGCTTCAACGGCTGGGGCGGCAAGTACGAGATGGCCGGCGACGAGACGATCGGCGCGGAGCTGGCGGGCGATGCCGGCCTGCCGGTGCGCACCGCCGAGTGGATCCTCGAAGGTGGCGCGATCGATGGCGACGGCACCGGCTTAGTCGCGGCGACCGAGCAATGCCTGCTCAATCCCAACCGCAACCCGGAACTGTCGCGCGCTGACATCGAGGCGCGCCTGCGCCGCGACCTCGGCTTCGAGCGCGTGCTGTGGCTCGGCGACGGGCTGATCAACGACCACACCGACGGCCACGTCGACAACCTCGCGCGGTTCGTCGCCCCCGGCGTGCTGGCCGTGCCGGTCCCGAGCGGGCGCGACGATCCCAACGCGGCGATTTACGCCGATGCGCGGGCGCGGGCGGCGGCTTTCGGCCTTGCGATCCGCGACGTGCCCTCGCCCGGGCGGATCGAGACCGACGGGCGGATCGAGCCGGCGAGCTACATGAACTTTGCGATCACCACGCGGCTGGTGGTGGTGCCGACGTATGGGACGCGTCACGATGCCGACGGCGTCGCTGCGGTCGCCGCGCTGTTCCCGGACCGCGCCACGATCGGCCTGCCGGCCGACGCGGTGCTCGCCGGCGGCGGCGGGTTTCATTGCGCGAGCCAGCAGATGCCGGCGCCGGCTTAACGATTCGGCAACCGCCGCAGGCGCAAGCTCCCGCCATGGCCCGCGCAATCGCTCTTGTTCAGACCACCGTACTGCCCGGAATGATCGAGCTGCTGCGGAGCGCGATCGTCTGCGCGTGCGGGCTGGCGCTGATCCTGGCGGGACATCCGCTGCCGATCTGATCTTTGCGAATGGCACGGCGTGTCTCGTCTTCGCTCGACACGAGCGGGGTGTGGGCCGTTGATCAAATACGCACGGGGGCGCGGGATAACGCCAAAAGAAATATCACGAACGGACGACGGGGCGGCCGGCGCTGGGGTTGCCTGGACCAAACAGGCTTGGCTGGGTGCATCTTGCTGCGAACGGCCGACGAGCGGGCACCTGCTCTCGTTGGCGCGGCCCTGGGGTGCGGAGCGGTGGCGGAGCGGGCTCGCGTCCTGGCCGCCGGCCGTCGGGGCATACCCCGAACTTCATCCTCGCATCCCGGGAGGTGCGGACGCATCCGGGTCCGCCCGGGCGCCGGCCGCTTGTGCGGTGAGTGAGGAGCCTGAGCGCTTCACGCCCCCGCACCCGTCGCTGGCCAGCCGAAGCTGACGGGGCGAGCTCTTAACCTATTTGGTTCACAATGTCAAGGCCGCAAGTCCGGCGGCGTTGCCTCCGCCTTGAGCATGGCGATCGCCTCGGCCAGCGGCAGCACGCGCTGGCGCTCTTCGCCTAGGGTGCGGATCGCGACGGTGCCTTCCTCGGCCTCGCGCTTGCCGACGACCAGCAGGTGCGGGACCTTCTGCAGCGAGTGCTCGCGGACCTTGTAGTTGATCTTCTCGTTGCGCAGGTCGCTCTCGACCCGAATGCCGGCGGCCTCGAGCTCCGCCGCCACCGCCTGTGCATACGCATCGGCATCGGAGACGATCGTCGCCACGACCGCCTGGACCGGGGCGAGCCACACCGGGAAACGGCCCGCGTGATGCTCGATGAGGATGCCGATGAACCGCTCGAACGTGCCGAGGATGGCGCGGTGGAGCATCACCGGGCGATGCTTCTCGCCATCCTCGCCGACGTACGACGCGTCCAATCGCTCGGGCAGAACATAATCGAGCTGGAGCGTGCCGCACTGCCAGGTCCGGCCGATCGCGTCGGTCAGATGGAATTCGAGCTTAGGGCCGTAGAATGCGCCCTCGCCGGGGAGTTCCTCGAAGCGGAAGCGCTCCTCCATCAGACCGGCGAGTTGCAAGGCCTTGCGCAAGTCGCCCTCGGCGCGGTCCCACAGGGCATCGTCGCCGGCGCGATTATCCGGGCGAAGCGCCAGTTTCACCGCATAATCGGCGAAGCCGAGATCGCGATAGACCGCATCGAGCAGCTCGCAGAAGATCCGCGTCTCGGCGACGATCTGGTCGGGCGTGCAAAAGATGTGCGCGTCGTCCTGGGTGAACTGGCGCACGCGCATGATCCCATGCAGCGCGCCGTGGGGCTCGTTGCGATGGCAGCAGCCGAACTCGGCGAGCCGCAGCGGCAAGTCGCGATAGCTCCTGATGCCTTGGCGAAACACCTGGACGTGCGCCGGGCAGTTCATCGGCTTGAGCGCCATCAGATCGCCCGCGCCGGTCAGTACGGGCTGGTCGGGATCGGTTCCGGGCACCTCGTCGGGCACCACGAACATGTTCTCGCGGAACTTGCCCCAGTGGCCAGAGGCCTCCCACAGCCTGGCGTCCATCAGTTGCGGCGTCTTGATTTCCTGATAGCCGCCCGCGTCGAGCCGGCGCCGCATGTAGGCTTCCAGGATGCGCCACAGGCGCCAGCCCTTGGGGTGCCAGAACACCGACCCCTGCGCTTCGGCCTGGAGGTGAAACAAGTCCATCTCCTGGGCGAGCTTGCGGTGGTCGCGCTTGGCCGCTTCCTCGAGCCGGAGGAGGTGGGCGTCGAGCTGCTTCTTGGTGAGCCAGCCGGTGCCATAGATGCGGCTGAGCATCGCGTTGCGCTGGTCGCCGCGCCAGTACGCGCCCGAGACCCGGGTCAGCTTGAACGCGGCGGGATCGAGCTTGCCGGTCGAGGGCAGGTGCGGGCCGCGGCACATGTCGAGCCAAGAATCCTGAGCTCCGGCCTCGCCCGACCAATAGACCGTCAGCTCCTCACCCTCGGGGAGATCTGCGGCCCACTCGGCCTTGAACGTCTCGCCCTCGGCCCGCCACCGGGCGATCAGGTCCTCGCGGCGCCAGACCTGGCGGACCAGCGGCTTGTCGGCGGCGATGATCCCGCGCATTTTCGCCTCGATCGCGGGCAAGTCCTCGTCGGTGAACGGGCCGTGGTCGGGCGGCGGGGCGAAGTCGTAGTAGAAGCCGTCCTCGGTCGCCGGGCCGAAGGTGATCTGGGTGCCCGGATAAAGCGCCTGCACCGCCTCGGCGAGGACATGGGCGTAATCGTGGCGGACCAGCTCGAGCGCATCGGCTTCGTCGCGGGCAGTGACCAGGGCGAGGCTGGCGTCCCGCTCGAACGGGCGGTTGAGGTCGCGCAGCTCGCCGTCGATCCGCGCCGCCAGCGCCGCCTTGGCGAGGCCCGGCCCGATCGCCGCAGCGACGTCGGCCGGGGTCGCCCCCGCAGGCATCTCGCGCACGGAACCGTCGGGCAGGCTGATCTTGAACATTTCGGACATGGCCAGCGCCTCTAAAGCCGTCGCCCGCCCCCGGCAAGGCGAGCGCTTGAGCGACGCGCCGGGTTGCCATTCACCGAGCGTCCGCGCCATGGAGGCGGCGATGGATTACCTCCGCTTCCACACGATGGCCGACGGCCGCCGGATCGCCTTTCGGCATACCCCCGGCGCCTGCCCGGCCGTGGTGTTCCTGCCCGGCTACATGTCGGACATGGCGGGGAGCAAGGCGGCGGCGGTGTTCGGGTGGGCGCGCGAGCATCGCCGCGCATGCCTGCTGCTCGACTACTCCGGGTGCGGGGAGAGCGGCGGCGATTTCAGCGAGGGGACGCTGAGCCGCTGGCGCGAGGAGGTGCTGGCGCTGATCGGCTCGCAGTGTTCCGGGCCGGTGATCCTGGCCGGCAGCTCGATGGGCGGGTGGCTGATGCTGCTGGTCGCTATGGCGCTCGAGCCGGGCCGGCTCGCCGGGCTGGTCGGGATCGCCGCCGCGCCCGATTTCACCGAATGGGGCTACGACGAGGCACAAAAGGCGGCACTCGCGGCCGGCGAAACGGTGCTCGAGGACAATCCCTATGGTCCCGAGCCGACACCGACCCATCCCGGCTTCTGGGCCGACGGCCAGGCCAACCTGCTGCTCGACCGGGAGATCGCGCTCGACTGTCCCGCCCGGCTGCTCCACGGCCAGGCCGACGGCGACGTGCCGTGGGAGATTTCGCTGCGCCTTGCCGCCGCGCTGCGTTCGGCGGATGTTCAGGTCACGCTGATCAAGGACGGCGACCACCGCCTCAGCCGCGAGGCGGACATCGCCCTCCTCCTGCGCACGATCGCCGCGCTGGCGGACGCGGCCTGACGGAAAGCCCCCGATGCCCCTGCCCTTGATCCTTCTGCCGTTGCTCGCCCAGGTCGGGCCGATGGTCTCGCCCGGCGCGGCGCCGCCGATCAACCTGCCGACCGGCGCCGAGCGTCCGGCGAAGCCGCGGCAGCGGACGGCGCGCGCCGCGCCGGCGCGACTGGCCGAGCCGGGCCCGCTGCAGACCTGCCTGACCGACACCGAACCGCAGCACGCGCTCGACCTCGGCGACGCCTGGCTGGCGAGCGCCAAAGGCCCGGCGCAGACGCAAGCCCAGCTGTGCCGCGGCAGCGCATTGACCCGGCTCGAGCGGTGGAGCGACGCTCAGGCGGCGTTCCTCGCCGGGCGCGACGCTGCCGCCGGGACCGATCACACCGCCAGGGCGACGCTCGGGGCGATGGCCGGCAATGCCGCGCTCGCCGCCAATGCGCCGGCCCCTGCGCTCGCCGCGCTCGATGTCGCGCACCGGGATGCCGTGGCGGCGAACGACGCGGCGCTGGCCGGGGCCATCGCGCTCGACCGAGCGCGGGCGCTGGTCGCGCTCAAGCGCGAGCCCGAAGCGGCGACGGCGCTGGCCGAAGCCCGCACCGGGGTTCCCGACAACCCCGAAGCATGGCTGCTGTCGGCGACCCTCGCCCGCCGGCAAAACAAGCTAGCCGAAGCCCAGCAGTACATCGAGAAAGCCGCGCAGCTGATGCCCGTCGATCCCGAGATCGGGCTCGAGGCAGGCGTGATCGCCGAGCTGGCGGGACACGAAGCGGCGGCGCGCAAGAGCTGGCAATCGGTCGTCGCCGCGGCGCCCGAGAGCGAACAGGCGAAGACGGCCCGCGGTTACCTGGCGCAGATCGGCGCCGCTCCGGCCGCGCCCAAGGCGCGATGATCCCGCTTTCGGTCCTCGACCTCGTCCCGGTGCGCGAAGGCGGCACGGTCAGCGCGGCTATGGCCGATGCGGCCGATGCGGCCCGCGCCGCCGAGGACGCCGGCTACCGGCGCTTCTGGGTGGCCGAGCACCACGGCGTAGAAGGGATCGCCGGGGGCGCAACCTCGGTCGTGCTCGCTTCCATCGGCAACGCGACCAAGACGATCCGCATCGGCGCCGGCGGGATCATGCTGCCCAACCACAGCCCGTTCGCCATCGCCGAGCAGTTCGGCACGCTCGACGCGCTGTTCCCCGGCCGGGTCGATCTCGGGCTCGGCCGCGCGCCGGGCGCCGACCCGCGGATCGGCCCGGTGCTGCGCAAGGATTTGCGCGCCGCGGCCGAGCGGTTCCCGGAGGACGTGGTCGAGCTGACGGCATTGTTCGCCGGCGATTCGCGGCTGCCGCTGCAGGCGACGCCGGGCAAAGGCGCGGCGGTCCAGCTGTGGATCCTCGGTTCGAGCCTGTTCGGCGCGCAGCTCGCCGCGGCGCTCGGTCTGCCGTTCGCGTTCGCCTCGCACTTCGCCCCCGATCACCTGGACGCCGCGCTGCGGCTTTACCGCGAGCGCTTCCGCCCGTCGGAAACACTCGATCGGCCGCACGTCATGGCGGCGATGACGGTGATCGCGGCCGACGACGACGCCGAGGCGCATTATCTCGCCAGCTCGCTCGACCAGAGCTTCGTCGCCTTGCGCACCGGCTCACCGGGGCGGCTCAAGCCGCCGATTGCCGGCTACCGCGAATCGCTGCCCGAGAGCGCGCGGGCGATGCTCGAGCACATGCGCCAGGCCAGCGCGGTTGGCGGGTCAAAGACGGTGCGCGCGGGTATCGAACGGTTCGTGGAGCGCACTGGCGCCGACGAGCTGATCGTCGCCGGTGCGACGTACGACCCGGCGGCGCGGCGCCGCTCCCTGGCGCTGACGATGGAGGCGATGCGGTAGCGGCGAAATCATTTGTTAGCGGTTGCGCGGACTCCGTCGCGGGCCTAGACTGCGCACGAATGCTGTTCTGCACGGCAATAATATGACTCGGGTGAGGGAGAGCCGGATGGCCGCGACCGCGGCGGTGGCCCGCAAGTCCGTGACCGCGGCCTTGGCCGAGCGGCTCCAAGCGGCGCAGCTCCCGGGCGATCCGGCATTCAGTCCCGCCCAGCTCAAAGCCGCCGCGGCGTTCCTCGCCGCCAGCGCAGCGCAGCGCACGCCGGGCCAGCCGACGCTGGCCCTCGAGACCGTCGCCGGCAGCGCGCGCGAGCGGTTCATGCGCATCGCGGTGATCAACGACGACATGCCGTTCCTGGTCGATTCGATTGCGGCCGCGGTCGCCGCCAACGGGCTGGCGGTCGAGCGGCTGCTGCATCCGGTGCTGCCGGTGAAGCGCACCGCAGCCGGCAAGCTGGTCGCGATCGGCGAGGCCGAAGGTGGGGACCGGCGCGAGTCGATGGTCTACCTCGAGACCGAGCGCGGCGACGCCCGCACCCGCCGTCAGCTCGTCGCTGCGCTCGAATCCGCGCTCGCCGACGTCCGCGCCGCGGTCGCCGACTGGCCGAAGATGCAGCTGGCGCTGGCGGCCGACGCCGAACTCTGTCGCGATCCCGAGGGCGCGGCGCTGCTGCGCTGGTTCAAGGACGACATGCTGACCCAGCTGGGCCACGTCGTCCGCCGCCGTGACGGCCAGCAGGACCGCGCGTTAGGCGTCTGCCGGACCAGCGCCAAGGCGCTGCTGTCTGGGCCGAGCTACGACCGCGCCTTCGCGTGGTTCGCGCGCGAAGGCGTCGAGCGCGCGCCGCTGATCGTAAAGTCCAACGTCCTCAGCCAGGTCCACCGCCGCGTCCCGCTCGACCTGTTCCTGCTGCCGATCGTCGAGCACGGAGCGATCGTCGCGCTTTCGGTCCATGCCGGGGTGTGGACCAGCGCGGCGTTGGCCAGCCCGCCGGACCGGGTGCCACGGATGCGCGAGCAGCTCGCTAGGCTCATGGCCAAGTTCGGGTTCGACCCCAGCGGCCACGCCGGCAAGGCGCTGGTCCACGCCCTGACCGCGCTGCCGCACGACCTGCTGATCGGATTCTCCGACCCCGAGCTCGAGCGGATTGCGACGGCGATGATGAGCCTGATCGACCGCCCCCGGCCCAAGCTAGCGCTGGTCAGCGCGCCGCTGCGGCGGCACTTGTTCGCGTTCGTGTGGCTGCCGCGCGACAACGTCTCGACCGCGCTGCGCCACCAGATCGCGGCGATGCTCGAGGAGGGCGCCGGGGCGCGGGTGCTCGACTGGAGCCTTGACATCGAGGAGGGCAACCTCGCGCTGCTGCGCTTCGTCCTCGACACCCGCGGCAAGAGCGGCAGCGCGGGCGCGCTGGCGGACGAGGCGGCGCTCGACGAGGCGCTGCTGACGCTGGTCCGCGGGTGGAGCGAATCGGTCGAGAGCGAACTGGCGCGCAGTGAGGACCCGAGCCGCGCCGCGGCGATGGCCGCCCGCTTCGCCGAGACGTTCCCGCTCGCCTACCGCAGCGCTTACGGCGCGGCCGAGGCGGCTCGCGACATCAACCGGCTGCGCCGGCTGTCGAGCGAAGGCATCAAGGCGCCGCGGCGCGATGCGCGGCTGTACCGGCTCGAAGCCGACGCCGGCAACGTGCTGCGGCTCAAGCTCTATCAGCGCGGCGGCTCGCTGGCGCTGTCCGACGCGGTGCCGGCGCTCGAGAACTTCGGGTTCCGCGTCCTTGCGGAAGTGCCGACGCTGCTCAACGAGGGGCAGATCGGTGCGATCCACGATTTCGTCCTCGCGGTGCCGTTCGGTGACGGACCCGACACGCTGCTGGCGCGGGCAGCGGCGGTCGAGGCGGCGATCGCCGCGGTGCTCAATGGAGTTGCCGAGGACGACCCGTTCAATCGGCTGATCGCTGCGACCGGCCTCGCGGCGCGCGAAGCCGACTGGCTGCGCGCCTGGTACCGCTACTTGCGCCAGGCCGGGCTGGGCTTTGCGATCTCGACCGTGGTCGACGCCCTGCACGCCGCGCCGGCTGTGACCCGCGGCGTGCTCGCGCTGTTCGAGACGCGCCACGACCCCGCCTTCCCCGGCAACCGCGAAACCGGAGCGGCCGCGGCCCAGGAGGCGATCCGCGCGGCGCTCGCGCAAGTCGCCGCGATCAACGACGACCGGCTGCTGCGCGCGTACCGGGCGCTCGTCGCGGCGATCCTGCGGACCAACGCATTCGTCCCGGCCGGGCGCCTGGCGCTGGCCTTCAAGTTCGATTCGGCGCTGGTTCCCGGCCTGCCCAGGCCGGTGCCGTGGCGCGAGATCTTCGTCTATTCGCGCCGCGTCGAGGGCATCCACTTGCGCGCCGGGCCGGTGGCGCGCGGCGGCATCCGCTGGTCCGACCGGCGCGACGATTTCCGCACCGAGGTCCTCGGGCTGATGAAAGCCCAGCGGGTCAAGAACGCGGTGATCGTGCCGACCGGGGCGAAAGGCGGGTTCTACCCCAAGCGCCTGCCCGACCCGCAGAAAGACCGCGACGGCTGGCTGGCCGAGGGGCGGGCCAGCTACGAAGTGTTCATCCGATCGCTGCTGTCGCTGACCGACAACATCGTCGCCGGCGAAGTCGTCCATCCCGCCGGGACGGTGATTTGCGACGGGGACGATCCCTACTTCGTCGTCGCCGCCGACAAGGGCACGGCGAGCTACTCGGACATCGCCAACGCCATCGCCGCCGAATTCGAATTCTGGCTCGACGATGCTTTCGCCAGCGGTGGCTCCAAGGGCTACGACCACAAGGCGATGGGGATCACCGCGCGCGGCGCGTGGATCAGCGTCCAGCGCCACTTCGGCGAGCTGGGGGTCGACGTGCAGACCCAGCCAGTCCGCGTCGTCGGGGTCGGCGACATGTCCGGCGACGTGTTCGGCAACGGCATGCTGCTAAGCAAGGCCATCCGCCTGGTCGCCGCGTTCGATCACCGCCACGTTTTCCTCGACCCCGATCCCGACCCGGCCAAAAGCTGGGCCGAGCGCCAGCGCCTGTTCGGCCTGCCGCGATCGAGCTGGGACGATTACGACAAGGCGCTGATCTCGAAGGGCGGCGGGGTGTTTGCGCGGACGCTCAAGCAAATCCCGCTGAGCCTCGAAGTTCGCGCCCTGCTCGGGATCGACGCGGCGACGATCGAGCCGGACGCGCTGATCTCGGCGATCCTTTCCGCCGAAGTCGATCTGCTGTGGTTTGGCGGGATCGGCACGTACATCAAGGCCTCGACCGAGAACAACGCGACGGTCGGCGATCCGGCCAACGACGCGGTGCGCATCGACGGCGAAGAAGTGCGGGCGCGGGTTATCGGCGAAGGCGCCAACCTCGGGTGCACGCAAGCGGGGCGGATCGAGTTCGCCCTCCACGGCGGGCGCATCAACACCGACTTCATCGACAACTCGGCGGGGGTCGATTGCTCGGACCACGAGGTCAACATCAAGATCGCCCTCGCCTCGGCCAAGCGCGCCGGGCGGCTGACCGAGCCGGCCCGGGTCAAGCTG
>JAEKKO010000046.1 GCA_019510335.1 Novosphingobium sp.
TTCACGGCGAGCCGCTGTCGCGCATTCCCACAGAGCCGGTCCGCGTCATTTCGGCACGGGCGTTCGCGCCGCTCGATCGCCTGGTCGCGCTTTCCGCACGCTTTTCCACAAGCGACACGATCTGGCTGTTGCCGAAAGGGCGGTCGGCCAAGCAAGAACTGGAGCAGCTCCGCGGTTGGCGTCACATGTTCCACGTGGAACAATCGCTGACCGAGCCAGAAGCCGGCGTGATCGTCGGCAAGCTGCTGGGCAGGACGAGGCAAAACAAGTGATCCGCGTCGCAATCGCCAATCAGAAGGGCGGGGTGGGCAAGACCACCACGGCGATCAACATCGCCACCGCCATGGCCGCGACCGGGTGGAAGACGCTGCTGATCGACCTCGATCCTCAGGGCAACGCCTCGACCGGGCTCGGCCTCACCGCCGCTGAACGCGAGCGCAACAGCTACGACTTGCTGGTTGATCAGGCCCCGCTCAGCGAATGCGTTCGGGCTACGCGCATTCCCAACCTCGACATTGTGCCGGCGACGGTCGACTTGTCCGGGGCGGAGGTCGAACTGGTCAACGTCGACCACCGCACCGACCGCCTGCGCGGGGCGATCCTGCCGTGGACGGGCCACGACATCGCCTTCATCGACTGCCCGCCATCGCTCGGGCTGCTGACGCTGAACGCTCTCGTCGCCGCCGACACCCTGCTGGTGCCGCTGCAGTGCGAGTTTTTCGCCCTCGAAGGGCTCAGCCAGCTGCTGCAAACCGTGGAGCGGGTCCAACAACGGTTCAATTCGGAGCTCGGCATCATCGGCGTGGTGCTGACGATGTACGACCGTCGCAACCGCTTGACGGACCAAGTTTCGGACGATGTTCGAGCCTGTCTCGGCCAGCTCGTCTTCGACACCGTGATCCCGCGCAACGTCCGCTTGTCCGAGGCGCCGAGCCATGGGCTCCCGGCGCTGGTCTACGATCACAATTGCGCGGGAAGCCGCGCCTACATGGCGCTCGCGCGCGAGCTGATCACGCGGCTGCCCGAACGGAGGAAAGCGGCATGAGCGAAGATCCGGTGATCCGCATGGCGGTGGCGCCGCGCGAGGAAGCTGCCCCAACTCCGCCGCGCCGGGCGCTTGGCCGCGGGCTCGGCGCTCTCATGGGCGAAACTCGGCGCGAGGAGCCCCTCGCCCCGGCGGCGCAGGCCGGAGCCGCCAGCGGGCTCGCGCTGCTCGCCGTCGCCTCGATCGAGCCGCATCCCAACCAGCCGCGCCGCCACTTCGACGAGGGCGCACTCGCCGAGCTCGCCGCATCGATTGCGGCGCGCGGGGTGATCCAGCCGGTGATCGTCCGGCCACACGGCACGGGGCGGTGGCAGCTGGTTGCCGGTGAGCGGCGGTGGCGCGCGGCGCAGCGCGCCCAGCTCCACGAGATCCCGGCGATCGTTCGGGAGCTTGGCGAGCGAGAGGTCATGGCCCTCGCGCTGATCGAAAACCTCCAGCGCGAGGACCTCAACCCGATCGAGGAAGCGCGCGCCTATCAGCGCCTCGCTGAAGACGAGGGCATGACCCAGGCCGAAATGGCGCGGATGGTAGACAAGTCGCGCAGCCACGTCGCCAACCTGCAGCGTTTGCTGGCCCTGCCGGAGCCGGTTATCGCGCTGGTCGAAGAGGGCAAGCTGTCGATGGGCCACGCCCGCGCCCTGATCGGGGTAGAGGACGCGCAAGGACTGGCCGATGCGGCGGTGGCGCGGGGGCTATCGGTGCGCGAGATCGAACAGCTGGTTCGCCGCCGCGCCCGCCCCGGGGCACCGCCGCGCCGGGCTCGCGATGGCCGCCAGTCGGCCGATGTTGCCGATATCGCCGCGGTCCAGGGTCATCTCGAGGAATTCCTCGGGCTGGCGGTGCGGATCAACACAGATGCCGATCCACGCTCGGGCTCCGTGGTGATCCGCTACCGGACGCTCGACCAGCTCGACCTGATCTGTCAGCGGCTGACAGGTGGTGGCGTTTAAGTCGTTGTTTAACAACTATATCCTTGTAGCGTCGTCACGCTGAACTCGTTTCAGGTCCATGTATCCTCATGTGCTGATGTCACGCGAGGCGGGCAAGCTCACGGCAGTTCTACAGAAGTTGCGCCGCGCGACTCCATTGGTGGCGGCGTTGCGTTCCTATTTCGTCATCACCCGCTTGTCCGGCACGAGCCGGACCCGCTTGTCGGGGACGTAGTGGTGACGGGGCGGGATCCACCGTGAGCGCACCGGCACCGTCACCCATTCTTCGCGAATCACGGTCGTTTCGGTGCACGGCGGGCGCTGTTGCGGTAGCATGATGACGGGGACCATCATCATCATCGGTCCTGGATAGCCGTAAGCAAACCCGGGATAGGCGGGGCCGGGGTAAGGCATCCCGTATCCGTACGGTGGTCCCGGCGGCGGGGGAGGCGGAGGGGGTGGTGCGTAGTACGCTCCCCACGCTTCCTCGCAGCCATCGCCGCCACCGTGACCGGCTGCATGTCCGATCGCCGCGCCGGCGACAGCGCCGACTCCGGCGCCGGCGATCGTCCCCGCCGTGCGGTCATGGCGGCCGGCGAGGCCACGGCCTATTACCCCGCCGATAACGCCGCCGACGATCGCTCCCGGGACGGCTCCGTCCATGCGATGATGGCGGCAATGCTCGAGCCAATCCTCCCTGGCGGATTCGGGCGGAGGCGGGGGTGGCGCCCAGCGGCCGACCGGACCGGGGTAGGCGGGATAGGCCATCGGCGGCGGCCCCGGCGGCGGCGGCGGTGGCATCATCGGCTGGGCCAGTGCCGGCGTGGCCGGCACGAGCGCAAGAAAGGCGAGGCGGCGAAGGCGCATGGAAATCCCCTGTCGCGGCCGGAGGCACACTTGCCGGCGTTAACGCGGAATTTAGACGCATGTCCCGAAACGGAGCGGGTTTGCCCCGCGTCTCAGATCGCGTCGCGGATCGCGGTGGCCAGCAGTTGGAACCCGGCGGCGTCATCGGCATCGAACCGCGCCGGTTCGGGGCTGTCGAGATCGATCACCGCGATAACCGCGCCTTCGCGCACGACCGGCACCACGAGCTCGCTGCGGCTGGCCGGATCGCAGGCAATATGGCCGGCGAAAGCCCGCACATCCGCGACCACCTGGATCTCGCGGGCGAGCGCTGCCGTGCCGCAGACGCCCTGGCCAAACGGAATGCGGATGCAGGCCGGCTTGCCGATGAACGGGCCGAGGACCAGCTCGTCGCCGACGGCGCGGTAGAAACCGGCCCAGTTGAGGTGTGGGACGAACTGCCAGATTAGCGCCGCGCAGTTGGCCATGTTGGCGACGATGTCGGGCTCGCCCGCGGTCACCGCACGCGCTGCTTGGGCGAGGTCGGCATAAAGCTTGGGCTTCGGGCGGTCGGGATCGGCGGCGAAGACGAACATGGGAGTCGTCTTAATCCCGCCCGCAGTTGCCGCAAGCGCGGCCCGCGCCTATCTCCTCGGCCATGTCGACCGCCCGCAAGCTCGCCATCTTCCTGTTCATCGTCGTCATTGCCGCTGGCGGGGTGTTCGCCTGGTGGATCGTGCGCGGCACTCCGGCCAAGCACCAGGTATCGGAGCTCGTCGGCAAGCACCCGCTCATCGTTGATCCCCAAGTCGAGACAATCCCGACGATGCGGGTGGCGAAGCCGATCGGCTGGGGCCCGAACGAGGCGCCGCAAGCTGCCCCCGGCCTGACCGTCACGCGTTTTGCCGAAGGGCTCGACCATCCGCGCACGATGCTGACGTTGCCGAACGGCGACGTGCTCGTCGCCGAGACCAACGCGCCGCCGTATCATATCGGCGGAATCACCGGGATGGTCATGGGTTGGCTGATGAAGCGCGCCGGCGCCGCCGAGCCATCGCCCAACGCGATCGTCCTGCTCCGCGACGCCGACGGCGACGGCAAAGCCGAACAGCGCTTCACGCTCCGCCACCCCGCTCTGGCGTCTCCCTCGGGAATGGCCTGGGGCAACGGTAAACTTTACGTCGCCAACCACGATGCGGTGCTCGCCTTCGACTTCACGCCGGGGCAAACGGGGCTCACCGGCAGTCCGACGAAGCTCATGGACCTCCCAGCGGGCGGGCGACACTGGATGCGCAACCTGCTGCTCAGCCCCGACGGCAAGCTGCTCTATGTTTCGGTCGGCTCATCCTCGAATATCGCCGAAGACGGCATCGACAAGGAGCAGGGCCGCGCCGGGATATGGGAGATCGACCTGACCAGCGGGCGGCGACGCCAGTACGCCGGCGGGATGCGCAATCCCAACGGCATGGACTGGAACCCCGCGACGGGCGAGCTGTGGACCGTGGTCAACGAGCGCGATCAGCTCGGCCCCGACGTTCCCCCCGATTACCTGACCAATGTCCCGATCGGCGCGCAGTACGGCTGGCCTTGGGTCTACTGGAAGAACATCATCGACGAGCGGGTCACGGCGCCGATGCCCGATTTCCTGACCGAGTATACCCGCCGGCCGGAATACGCGCTCGGGCCGCACGTCGCCGCGCTCGGCCTGGTGTTCGTCAGGGGCGGCGAGAAGCTCGGACCGAACTTTGCCGATGGCGCCATCGTCGCCGAGCACGGCTCATGGAACCGCCGTCCGCCGTCTGGCTACGACGTCGAGTTCGTCCCGTTCGACGACCACGGCAACCCGCTCGACGGGCCGCCGCGGCGGCTGTTGACGGGGTTTCTCACCGGCAGGGGACCGACTCACGGGCGGCCGACATGGCTCGCGTGGGACAAAGGCGGCGGACTGCTGGTCAGCGACGACACTGCCGGGATCATCTGGCGGGTGATCGCCCAAGGGGCTGCTCCAGCCGCGGCGATCAAGCCGGTGGTGACCGCGCACATGCCGCCGCAACGGGAGCTCAAGGGCGAACCGACGGCCCAGTTTCAGGCGAAGTTCGGGCCGGTGAGACAGTCCAAATAAGGCGCTACAGCGCGACCCCGGCGCGCCCGGCGAGCTCGGTGACGTACTGCCAGGCGGCCCGCCCGGAGCGGGCGCCGCGCCGCCGCGCCCATTCGAGCGCGTCGGCTTCTTCCCAGGTCAGCCGATAAGCCGCGGCATAGCCGGCGACGATTGCGAGGTAGTCGTCCTGGCTGCAGACGTGGAAGCCGAGCGACAATCCAAAGCGATCGGCCAATGCGAGCCTATCGTCGACCGCGTCGCGCGGGTTGAGCGGATCGTCCTGTTCGCTGGCGTGGCGCGGGACGATCGCGCGACGGTTTGAGGTGACGGCAAGGCGGACGTTCGCCGGCCGGGCCTCGACCCCGCCTTCGAGCCATGAGCGCAGTGCCCGCGGCCCGGCACCGTCGCCGTCCTCGAACCCGAGGTCGTCGAAGAACACCAGGAAGCGGCGCTCGGCGCGCGCCAGGGCGGCAAACAACAGCGGCACCCGCGGCAGCGCTTCGGGCGCCACCTGGACCAGCGCCAGCGCGGCGCAATCCGCGACTTGAGCAGCAGCGACGCTGGCGCGGATCAGCACGGACTTGCCCATGCCGCGCGCGCCCCACAGCAGCATGTCGTGGGCGGCGTGACCGCCGGCGAGGCGGGTGACGTTGACCGTGACCGCGTGCTTCTGGGGATCAATCCCGCGCAGCAGGTCGAGCACAGGTGCTTCGATCCGCGCGACCGGGCGTGCGCCCGCGCCGTCCCAAACGTAAGCCGGCGCGCAAGTCCAGTCGATCGATGGCACCGGCGCCGGTGCCAGCCGTTCGAGCGCGGCGGCGATGCGTGCCAAAGGGTCGCCTTGGTCGATCATCCGGCCAGCGCCTCGGCATTGAGGGCGTAGAGCAGGCCCGCGCCGGCGACCGCGGCAGCCTTGTAGCCGCCGGCTTCGGGAACCAGCTGCTCGAGAAAATAGCGCGCGACCACCGGCTTGGCGACGGCCAGCGCGCGCGACACGTCGCTGGCGGCGGCGGCCCGGGCCTGGCGCAGCAACTGCCAGCCAGCGACGGCGATGGCGCACATTGCGGTGAACGGGACACTGCCGGCAAGCCGGTCGTCGAGGCTCGCCTCCTGGAGCATCCACCGCCCGATCGCGGCGCAATCGGCGGCGAGCGCCGCCAGCGCGGGCGCATCGGCGGCATCCACGGCAATCTCGTCGAGCAGCCGCTGCAGCACCGCGCCTGCCTCAAGCGACAGCTTGCGGGTGACGAAGTCCGCCGCCTGGATGCCGTTGGTGCCCTCGTAGATCGGGGCGATCCGCGCGTCGCGATAGAGCTGCGCCGCGCCGGTTTCCTCGATGAAGCCCATGCCGCCGTGAATCTGAACGCCGAGGCTGGCGACTTCGACCCCAATGTCGGTGCCCCATGCCTTAATCAGCGGGACAAGCAGATCGGCGCGCGCGTCCGCCGCCGAATCGCCCAACGTGCCGCGGTCAACCTGCCCGGCGGTGTAATACAGCAATGCTCGCGCGCCTTCGGTCAAAGCCCGCATCCGCAGCAGCATGCGGCGGACGTCGGGGTGCTCGACGATCGACACCGGGCTCTTGTCGGCGGCCCCGGCGCGGGCCGACTGCACACGCTCTCGCGCGTAAGCGCTGGCTCGCTGCAGCGCGGCTTCGGCGATCTGCACGCCCTGGCTGCCAACATTGATCCGCGCCGCGTTCATCATCGTGAACATGGCTTTGAGGCCGTCATTCTCGCGTCCGATCAGCTCGCCGATGCACGCTCCGTCGTCGCCGTAGCTCATCACGCAGGTCGGCGAGGCGTGGATGCCCATCTTATGCTCGAGGCTGACCGCCTTAAGATCGTTGCGCGGGCCGAGGGTCCCGTCCTCGTTGACGTGATACTTCGGCACCAGGAACAGCGAGATCCCGCGCGAGCCGGCTGGCGCACCGGGAACGCGGGCGAGGACGAGGTGGACGATGTTCTCGGCCAGCTCGTGCTCGCCCCAGGTGATGAAGATCTTGGTCCCGGCGATGCGGTACTTGCCGGCGTGCTTGCCGTCGGTGACCGGCATCGCCGTAGTCCGCAGCGCGCCGACGTCGGAGCCGGCCTGCGGCTCGGTCAGGTTCATCGTCCCCGCCCATTCGCCGCTGACCAGCCGCGGCAGGTAAAGTGCCTGCTGCGCGGGGCTGCCGTGATGGACCAGCGCCTCGATCGCGCCGACGGTGAGCATCGGCAGGAGCGAAAATGCCATGTTGGCCGTGCCGAGCGTCTCGAGCACGCAGCACGCAAGACTGAACGGGAGGCCCTGGCCGCCGAATTCGACAGGCCCGGAAATGGCATTCCAACCTGCTTCGACATACGCGTGGTAGGCGGCGGCGAACCCTTTGGGGAGCACGACCTTGCCGTCGACGAGCTTGGCACCGACCTGATCGCCGATGCGATTGAGCGGGGCGAATTCGCCGGCGGCGAAGGCACCGATCCCCTCGGCGATGGCGCCGACAATGTCGGGCGTGGCGGCGGCGAAACGGTTGTGGCCGGCCAGCTCGGCGATCCCGGCGTTCACCTCGAGCGCGAAGACCTGGTCGGCGCTTGGCGCGGTGAACTCCATTGGCCCCGATGCCTCCCGCTTGGCTTTGTCCGCGCGCGGCTATAGCGGCAAAGCCATGGCCGACAACAGTGTGGCGCCGATCGTTGCGGCCGATGCAGCGGGGATCGCCGCCGCCGCCGAAGTGCTGCGCGGCGGGGGCTTGGTCGCGGTGCCGACCGAGACGGTCTACGGTCTCGCCGCCCGCGCCGACAGCGCCGAAGCCGTAGCCACGATCTACCGGGCCAAGGGGCGGCCGGACTTCAATCCGCTGATCGTCCACGTTCCAGGGGTGGCGGAGGCCGAGACCGTGGCGCTCGTGGGTGAGCGCGCCCGTCGTCTGGCGGCGGCGTTCTGGCCCGGGCCGCTCACGCTGGTGCTGCCGCGGCGCGAGGATGCACGGCTGGCCGCGGCGGTGACGGCCGGTCTCGCGACGGTGGCGCTACGCTGCCCGGCGCATCCGGCGATGCGCGCGCTGCTCGCCGCGACTGCGCTCCCGCTCGCAGCCCCATCGGCCAACCGCAGCGGCCGGGTCAGCCCGACGAGCGCCGCGCATGTCGCTGCTTCGTTGGGCACGGCCGTCGACCTGATCCTCGACGGCGGCCCGTGCAGCGCTGGGATCGAATCGACGATCGTCGCGCTGCGCGAGGGTGGCGGCTGGCAGGTTCTGCGCCCGGGGCCGATCGGCGAGGCGGAATTGAAAGAGATCCTCGGCAGCGAGCCTGCGGCGGCCGCGTCAACTGGGATTGAAGCTCCCGGGCAACTCGCGCGTCACTACGCCCCGGGCAAGCCGCTCCGGCTCGGCGCTGACGAGGCGGAGCCCGACGAGTTCCTGATCGGCTTCGGTCCGGTCGCCGGCGAAGCCAATCTTTCGCCCGCAGGCGATCTCGCTGAGGCGGCGGCGCAGCTTTACGCCTGCCTCCACGCCGCGGCCCAGGCTCAGCAGCCGCGCATCGCGGTTGCGCCGATCCCCGACTTCGGCATGGGCGTGGCGATCAACGACCGGCTACGCCGCGCGGCGGCCTGAGAGCCTTCAACCGGGAATCGTCGGCCACAGCTGCTGGATTTCGGCGTAAGTGCGCTCGCGTTCGCGGCAGGCCTTGTCCTTGCCGCGCTGGCAGTCGTGTGACTGGCGCTGGTAATCACGGTCGAGCTTGCCCAGGCGTTCCTCGCGCTTGCGCAAGGCCCGGCCGCGCTTCTGGTCGCGTTCGGACTGGCTCGTGGTCAGCTTGTCGACGACCAGGCTGGTCGTATCGATCGCGCGGTAGACGTGGCGGACCGGCGCCGTAGCCGTCGACACCGCCTGGCCGACCGCGACTTTGGTCACCGTCTTGGCGACGCAGCCTGGCAGCAGCGCGATTAGCCCCGCCGCCGCGAGTAAGCTCATTGTTCTGGTCATCTGCGCCCGTTCGCCCGTTTTGCTTGGGCAGGCTACCAAGCAGAGCTTGCAAGGCGATGAACCGCCGGTCAGCCCTGCGGAGCAGGTCCGTCGGGCTCGCAGACCAGCTTGCCCGAGCCCATCGCCGTGACCTTGCACTGCGCGCGGCCACGGACGCGGACCTCGCCCGAGCCCAAGATCGTCGCTTCGACCGTTCCGTCGGAGGCGAAGCGGCTGGAGCCCGAACCGGCGACGGTAACCTTGGCGCTGTCCACCTTCAGCTCCTCCATCGCCGCGCTTCCACTTCCGGCGACGGTCAGCTCGAGCCGGCGCGCGGTGCCGCCGGCGCGGTACTCGCCTGAGCCGGCGACGTTGACCTTCAAGGTTTCGACGGCGAGCTGCGGCGTTTCGACCGTGCCCGAACCGGCGATGTTCACGGCGGCGTCCGAGGCAAGTCCCGGCGCAAAGATCGACCCCGACCCGGCAAGCGTCAGCCCGCGCGGGGGCGGCATCGTCAGGTTGACGGTGACTTGGCCGTGATCGCTGGCGAAGTGGCCCTTGCGGAGGATGGCGAGCTTTCCGTCGCGCAAGGTGAAGCGCAGCCGCTTAGCAGTGTCGGGATCTCCTTCGACGGTGATCGCCAGCTTGTCCCCCGGGCTGATCCGTACGGTGTCCGGGCCGAGCAGCGCCACCTCGTGCGGCGCGGGCCCGGACAGGTCGAGCTCCGACAGCGGCTTGCCATGCTCGCCATCGAAGTGGAAGCGGCCGTCCTCGCACCCGGCGAGGGCCGTGGCGACTGCCATCGCCGCGACAGGAGCAAAAGCCTTGGCAAAACAATGCATGCGCATGACGCGACGACTCCTTAGTCAATCCGTGTTATTGCTGTAATACAGCAGCACGCATGCACGGGCAAGAGCCGCAACGCGAAAGGGCCGCCCCCTGCGGGGCGGCCCTTGATTGCGCCGTGATCGCCGCGTCAGGCGGGCGCGGCGGTGTCGTAGTACTTCGGCGCGTGCTCGTTGAGGATCGCCAGGATTTTCTGGAGCGCTGCCGGCTCGTCGGTTTTCTCCATCGCCGCGAGCTCGCGCGCCAGGCGCGAGGAGGCGGCTTCGAAGATCTGCCGCTCCGAATAGCTCTGCTCGGGCTGATCGTCAGCGCGGAACAAGTCGCGGGTCACCTCGGCGATCGACACCAGGTCACCCGAGTTGATCTTCGCCTCGTACTCCTGGGCGCGGCGCGACCACATCGTCCGCTTGACCTTGGGCTTGCCCTTGAGCGTGTCGAGCGCCTCGCGCAGCGTCTTGTCGGATGACAGCTTGCGCATGCCGATCGCTTCGACTTTGTTGACGGGCACGCGGAGCGTCATCCGCTCCTTCTCGAAGCGCAGCACGTACAATTCGAGCCGCATGCCGGCAATCACTTGCTCCTGCAGTTCGATTACCCGGCCGACGCCGTGCTTCGGGTAAACGACATAATCACCAACATCGAAGGCGTGAGCCTTGACCGTCATTTATCGTCCTTTCTTCAGACAGGACCGGCACCGGAGGGGCGCGTCGAAACCACGGCATGGGAAATGAGCACCATCGCCGCGACCGCGGTGGATGCCCCCATCAACCGTGCGCTGTTATCCTGCCTTTCATGCTTGGTGGGTTGGACCCATGTCCGCCATGTGGAGCGCAAGCGCCCCGGCAGCCGCGAGCGATATAGCATGCCCGCAACAAAATTGCCAGAGGGGACCGGCCCCTGCGGGTTAAGCGAGATTATTCCGAGGCTTGGTTGCGGCGGCTCGGCTCAGTCACCCTCGCCCGGATCGGCCGAGAAGTACTTCTCGAACTTGCCGTCCTCGCCCTTGTGCTCGTCGGCGTCGGCCGGCGAATCCTTTTTGGACGTGATGTTGGGCCACTCGGCGGAAAACTTGGTGTTCAACTCGAGCCACTGCTCGAGGCCGCTCTCGGTGTCGGGGAGGATCGCCTCGGCCGGGCACTCGGGCTCGCACACCCCGCAATCGATGCACTCGCTGGGATTGATCACCAGCATGTTCTCGCCCTCGTAGAAGCAGTCGACCGGGCAGACCTCGACGCAGTCCATATATTTACAGCGGATGCAGGCGTCGGTGACGACGTAGGTCATGGCTGCAAATCCCCTTCTCGAGCAACGGCGCTTGCCGGGCCTGCTATGGGATTTGCAGCGGGCTCGTCAAGCCGGCGATAGCAGGCCTGGGCTTCGCGAGCCGGACCGCGACGAAGCGGCATCGCCAGCACTTCGATCACCTTCACGCCGGCCGGCAGCGGCAGGGTCAGGACGTCGCCGATCGCGACCGGCTGGGCGCTGCGCTCGACCCGCCGCCCGTTGAGTCGCAAATGGCCGGCGGCGACCATCGCCTGTGCGACACCGCGGGTTTTGGTCAGGCGGAGGAACCACAGCAGCTTGTCGATGCGCACCGCTCAGCCGATCAGGGTGGCAAGCGCGGCGAAGGCGTTGCCGTCGCTGCGTGGAGGTGGCGTCGGTGCCTCGGTCGGCTGGCGCCGTGGCCGCCAGCGCCAGCGCAGCGGCGCCGGGGGGCCGAACTCGCCCTCGCGCAGCGCGCGGGGGACGATCGCCTGAAATCCGGCGAGGCGCAGCAGCCGAGTGTAGCTGGCGGTAGTCAGCCCCATCGACACCGCCAGTGCCGGATCGAGGGCGAATCGCCCGTTGCCGGCGCCCTGCCGCGCCTCGTGGGCGGCGCGCACCAGCTTCTCGGCCATGTCGAGCCGCACCGCCTGCCGCCCCACCGCGCGGTAGCCCGGAAGCGAGCGGTGGCCATCGATCGTGATCACCGGCGGCATCCGCTCGGGCGGTCGCGTCCGGTGATGGCCGACCAGCGCCGTCCATAGGTCGAGCGCGCCGGGTCGCAGCATTGCCGGCAGGAACAGGTCGAGAGCTCCGACTTTGACGCCAAGACGGCGCAGGCGATCACGCTGCGGCGGCTCGAGGCCATCGAGCCCAGAGCCTTCGCGGGGCAAGAATCCGCCCTCTTCGATTAGGCGGATCAGCAGCGCGCGCAGTGCCGGACCGGCGTCGGGATCGCGGCTCGCCGCCTCGAGCGAGCGCAAGGGCGCCATGGGAGCCAGCCTTAATTCCAGCCACAGCTCCAAGGCGGCGAGCAGGCGCTGCCGGGCCGGCGCCGGCACCCGGTCGGTCGCCGGCTCGAGCCGGACCAGCGGCAGCAGCGGGTTGGGTTTGTCGGCCAGCCGGGCGAGGCGTTCGCCTTGCCAGCAGATCGCCCGGCGTTCGAGGGTCAGCGCCGCCTCACCTCGCTCGATCGCCAGTGTCAGGCTTTCCGCACGCTCGGCGAGCACTGCTGGCAGATGGCGCTCGGCGGCGGCCAGCAGCAGCTTGTGGTCGTCATGGCGTGCCTCGGCGTCGACCCGGAAGCGGAACCCCGCGAGCATGCCGATCGGCTCTTCGTCGACCAACACCGTTTCGCCGTCGAGCCGCACCGGCAGTAGCCCGGCGTCGCTTCCGAGCTTGCGCATCAGCACCGCCGTGCGGCGGTTGACGAAACGCTCGGTCAGGCGCGCGTGGAGCGCGTCCGAGAGCCGCGCCTCGACCGCGCGGGCGCGCGCCGCCATCTCGTCACGGGCCAGCACCCAGTCCGGGCGCTGGGCGATGTAGGCCCAGCTGCGGATCGCGGCGATCCGCCCCTGGAGGGTGTCGATATCCCCCGAGACCTGGTCGAGCTGGGCGATCGCCGCGGCGACGTAGTCGGCGCCGAGCTGCCCATCGCGCAAGTCCTGCCACAGCCGCGCGACGAAGCGAGCGTGGGTCTCGACTCCCTGGCGGCGGAAGTCGGGTAGTGAGCAGGTTTCCCAGAAGCGCCGCACCTGGCTCGCGCCGCGTACGGTCCCGGCGATCTCGGGCTCGTCGGCGAGGCGCCTGAGCACGGCAAGGTCGATCGCCTCGGGTGCGGCGGCAAGCGCCGGATGATCGGGCGGTTCGGAGAGGTCGTCGATCAGCACTGCCAGGCTGTCGAAGCGCGGCTCGGCCTCGCGCCAGAACAGCCGCGTCAGCGGCGGGAAGCGGTGCTCCTCGATCGCGTAGACTTCCTCGTCGGTGAACTCCGCGTCGTGCCCACCGCTGCCCGAGAGCGTGCCGAAGGTACCGTCCTTCTGGTGACGCCCGGCGCGGCCGGCGATCTGCGCCATCTCCGCGACGGTCAGGCGGCGCTGGCGGGCGCCGTCGAACTTGCTCAGTCCAGCGAAGGCGACGTGGCTGACGTCAAGGTTCAGGCCCATGCCGATGGCGTCGGTGGCGACGAGGTAGTCGACCTCGCCCGACTGATAGAGCGCGACCTGCGCGTTGCGGGTCTGCGGGCTCAACGCGCCCATCACGACCGCTGCGCCGCCGCGGAACCGCCGCAGCATCTCGGCGACGGCGTAGACCTGCTCGGCCGAGAACGCGACGATCGCGCTCCGCCGCGGGATCCGCGAAAGCTTCTTGGCGCCAATGTGCGACAGCGTCGAGAACCGCGGGCGGCCGACGATCTCGGCTTCGGGCGTGAGCGCCCGAATCACCGGCTCGAGCGTAGCAGCGCCGAGGATCATCGTCTCTTCGCGGCCGCGGGCATGGAGCAGGCGGTCGGTGAAAATGTGCCCGCGCTCGGGCGTGGCGGCGAGCTGGGCCTCGTCGATGGCCATGAACGCGACATCGCTGCGGCTCGGCATCGCTTCGGCCGTGCACAGCAGCCAGCGCGCATCCTTCGGCTCGATCCGCTCCTCGCCGGTGATCAGCGCGACCTGGTTCGAGCCTTTCAGCGCGCAGACCCGGTCGTAGACCTCGCGGGCGAGCAGCCGCAGCGGAAATCCGATCGCTCCTGACGAATGGGCGACGAGCCGCTCGATCGCGAGGTGGGTCTTGCCGGTGTTGGTCGGGCCGAGCACCGCGAGAACACGGCTGTCGCCGGCGGGCCGGGCGTGGGCAGGCATGGGCTTGGCCATCGCTCGAGCCAATGTGGCATCGCCGGCGCCGCGCCGCAACCCGGCGCTCCGTTTTCGCGGTGCGGAAAGGCAGGGAAATGCCGCCAGTTAGGTGAAGATTAACTTCGTTCGGGCACACCCTTCAGGCGATCGCGCGGTGAAGTGGATCCGCCGCGCGGTCGTCCTGCGCCGCACCGCTTGCGGCGCGCGAGGGGGCATTTCGGCTTGTACAAGGCGCGCGAGCAGCTGGAGTCGGGGGCCGGCGGACCTGCGATGGCCGCCGGAACGCGTTGTTGCACCGCCTTCGCCCCAGCTTACGAGGTGGTCCGGCCCCTGCGCAGCCCGCCCACCGGCCTGGAGCGCTGGCGCGCGCGAACCGGCGCGCTGTTGCACCGTTTCGATCTGGCGCCCGACCTGGCCGAGGACATCGGCAGCCGGCGGTGGCTGCGCGGCTTGGCGACGATGTTTGCCCTCGCTTGCGTGGCGCTGGCGCTGTGGCCCGACTTGTCGGCGGTGCAGGCAGCCCCCGCCGTAAGTTTCGACCGCACCTCGCGCGACGAGTTCCGCAGCATGGCTGTCGCCCCGCTCGCGCTCGGCGGCGGGAGCGGGCACCGAGTCGCGGGCACGGCACTGATTCGGCCCATCGCCGCCGCGCCGGAGCGGCCCAGCCTCGAGTTGGTCGCGACGCTCGGCGCCGGCGACAGCTTCGCGACGATGCTGCAGCGCGCGGGAGTCAGCGCCGGCGATGCCGCGCGTGCCGAGAGCCTGGTTGCCGCGCAAGTGCCGCTGGGATCGTTCGTTCCCGGCACGCGCTTCGATCTCACGCTGGGCAAGCGGAGCGCCCCGGGCGCGGCTCGCTCGCTCGACAAGCTCTCGTTCCGCGCCCGCTTCGACCTCGACCTGGCGGTCGCCCGCCTCGGGTCGGAGCTGGTGCTGGTGCGCCAGCCGATCACCGTCGACGCGATGCCGTTGCGGATCACCGGTCTCGTCGGCCCGAGCCTGTACCGCTCGGCCCGCGCCGCCGGCGCCCCGGTCGGCGCGGTGCAGCAGTACTTGCAGACGCTCGACGCCCACCTGAGCCTCGACGAACTTGCGCCCGACGACCGCTTCGACTTCATCGTCGGCTACAAGCGCGCCGCGAGCGGCGAGAGCGAAACCGGCGCGCTGCTTTATGCCGGGCTCCAACGCGCCGGCAAGCCGCTGGTCGACTTGCTCCGCTGGGGCGACAGCGGGCAATTCTCGCCCGTGTTCGGATCCAGCGAGCCGCAGCAGACGTCGGGCACCATCTGGCCGGTCAACGGCCACATCACCTCGGGCTTCGGCATGCGCTACCATCCGATCCTCGGCTACACCCGGATGCACGCCGGGGTCGATTTCGGGGCAGCCTGGGGCTCGCCGATATTCGCGGTCGGCGACGGGCTGGTCAGCTATGCCGGCTGGCACGGCGGGCACGGCAATTTCGTCCGGCTCGAGCACGGCGGCGGTTTCGGCACCGGATACGGGCACATGAGCCGGATCGCCGTCGCGCCGGGGATGCGCGTCCACACCGGGGAGGTGATCGGCTACGTCGGCGCGACCGGGCTCGCAACCGGGCCGCACCTCCACTACGAGGTGTACGAGAACGGCCGGGTGGTCGATCCGCTCGGCGTCCACTTCGCGATGCACGCCCAGGTCGATCCGCAGCAGCGCTCGGCGATCCAGCGGCGCTATGCCGAACTGATGGCGATCCGCCCCGGCGCGGCGCTCGGGCCGCCACCGCGCCAGCACATCGCGTTCCGCCAGGATTGAAGGGGGAGCCCGTTTCCGGCAGGAAGCGCGGCGATGACCGTCGCCTATCCTGCGCTGCGCCTGCGCCGCACCCGCGCCACCGCCTGGAGCCGCGCGCTTCACCGTGAGACGCAGCTTTCGCCAACCGACCTAATCTGGCCGCTGTTCGTTACCGAGGGCAGCGAAGCGGAGGAGCCGGTCGGGTCTCTGCCCGGCGTCTCGCGCTGGTCGGTCGACGGCATCGTCGCCCGGGCCAGGGAGGCGATCGGGCTGGGCATCCCCTGCCTCGCGCTGTTCCCCAACACTCCGCCCGAGCGGCGGGACGAGCGCGGCAACGAGGCGCTAAATCCCGACAACCTGATGTGCCGGGCGGTCCGCGCGATCCGCGACGCCGTCGGCAGCGACATCGGTGTCCTGACCGACATTGCGCTCGATCCTTACACGAGCCATGGCCAGGACGGGCTGATCGATGCCGCCGGCTACGTCCTCAACGACGCCACAGTCGAGGTGCTGGTCGTACAGGCGCTCAACCAGGCCGCGGCCGGCGCCGACATCATCGCCCCGTCCGACATGATGGACGGGCGCATCGGCGCGATTCGCGCCGCGCTCGAGCAGGGCGGGCACGCCAACGTCCAGATCATGAGCTACGCCGCCAAGTATGCTTCGGCCTTTTACGGCCCGTTCCGCGATGCGGTCGGCAGCCGCGGGCTGCTCAAGGGCGACAAGCAGACCTACCAGATGGACCCCGCCAACGCCGAGGAAGCGCTGCGCGAGGTCGCGCTCGATCTCGCCGAGGGGGCCGACAGCGTCATGGTCAAGCCGGGCCTGCCTTACCTCGACATCGTCCGCCGGGTGAAGGAGCGTTTCGAGGTGCCGGTCTTCGCCTATCAGGTCAGCGGCGAGTACGCGATGCTCGAAGCCGCCGCCGCGGCTGGCGCGGGAGATCGCGAGGCGCTGGTGCTGGAGACGCTGACCGCGTTCAAGCGCGCTGGCTGCTCGGGCGTGTTGACCTACCACGCCGCCTACGCCGCGCGGCTGCTCGGCGGATGATCGAAACGGCGCGGCTGCTGCTGCGCCCGTGGCGCGACATGGACCTCGAGGCGTTCTGGGCGATGGCCTGCGATCGGGCGGTTATGCGCTACATGCCGCCACTCAGCCGCGCGCGTTGCGAAAAACTGGTCGAGCGAATGACGGTTATGCAGGCGGAGCACGGCCACTGCTTGTGGGCGCTCGAGCGCAAGACTGACGGACGGTTCATCGGTTTCTGCGGGATCATCCCGCCGGTTTCGCCGACATTCGAATACGAGATCGGCTGGCGTCTGGCGAGCGACGCGTGGGGCCAGGGCTATGCCCGCGAGGCGGCCGAGGCCTCGCTCGACTGGGCTTGGCGTCGTCTCATCACGCCCGCCATTGTTGCCATCACCACTCGCGAGAACGCCCGCAGCTGGGGCTTGATGGAGCGGCTGGGGATGACCCGCTGTCCCGACGAGGATTTCAAGCACCCCGGCATCGCGAAGAACGATCCGCTGCGCCCGCACGTCCTCTACCGCATTCATCGTCCGCGATGAGCGACCGCCGGCGGCCTCACGTAAGCATGACCACCGCCCGGTTGCTCTTGCGCGAGTGGACCGAGGCCGACCGCCCTGCCTTCGCGCACTTGGTCAACACCCCAGCCATGACGGTGGCACTGGGTGGACTCGCCAGCCCGGCAGAGGTCGACGCGCTGTTCGACAAGCGCATGGCGGACCAGGCGCGCGATGGCTTCTGCTACTGGGCAGCCGAGCTGCGTGCGAGCGGCGAGATGGTCGGCAGCGTCGGCATCCGCGCTGCGACGAATTACACTGGCACGCCGGTCTTCGGCATGATCGAGGCGGGGTGGCGCATTGGCGAAAGCTGGTGGCGACGGGGCTTCGCCATTGAGGCGGCGAGCGCCGCCATTGCTTGGGCGTGGGCGAACCTCGACGCGCCGCGTGTCGGCGCATGGGCGACGGCGGCCAACCTGCCCTCGCTGTCGGTTATGGGGCGGCTCGGTTTCGTGCGCGCCGTGGAGCTCGATTTCGACCGGCCAGAAAGCGGCGAACGTTGCCTCGTGCATGTGCTCGAGCGGCCGGCGCGAGGGGCTCAGTGAGAGCCCTCGACACGCGCGATCGAGTCCACCGATCGCTGTTCGTAGCGACGATCCTCACCGGCAGCTTCCTGCTGTTCCTGGTCCAGCCGATGGTTGCGCGGATGGCGCTGCCGCGGCTCGGCGGCGCGCCGAACGTCTGGAACAGCGCCATGCTGGTCTACCAGGCGCTGCTCCTCGGCGGCTATTTCTACGCGCACCTGCTCGGGCGCTTGCCGCTGCGGCGCCAAGCCGTGGTTCACCTTGAGTTGCTGCTGATCGCGTCCGTTACCCTGCCGATCGGCCTCGTCGCGTTGCCGCCGCCGCGGCAGGGCATGGAAGTGTTGTGGGTGCCGCTGTTGCTCGTTCTGAGCATTGGACCGGTGTTCCTGCTGGTTTCGGCGCAAGCTCCGCTGATGCAGCGCTGGTTCACCGCAAATCCGGCGGCGGGGGAGCCGTGGGCGCTGTATGCAGCCTCCAACCTCGGCAGCTTCGCCGGGCTGATGGCCTACCCGCTCGTCGCCGAGCCGCTGCTCAGCCTGCGAACGCAGAGCTGGGCGTGGAGCGCCGGCTACGCCCTGCTAATTGCGCTGATCGTGCTCGCCGCGCGCGCGCGTTGGCACAGCGCGATTGCGCAGCCACATAGCTCGGCTGAGCCGGGCACGAGCATCCCGGCCCGGCAAGTGCTGTTGTGGCTGGCGCTGGCCGCCGTCCCTTCGGGGCTCATGCTGTCGACGACCACTCACCTCACCACCGACATCTTTGCGATGCCGCTGCTGTGGGTGATTCCGCTCGGGCTGTACCTGCTGAGCTTCGTCGTCGCCTTTGCCGAGAACCGCGGCGTCGCCTGGGGCATCGGTCTGACCGCCCCTTCCGTGGTGCTGCTGGCGGGCGGGTTTGCGATGACCGCGCGGTCCAGTGCGACGATGGCGCCGGTGCTGGCGAGCATCGTGCTGTTGTTCGTCGTCGCGGTCACACTCCATTCACGGCTCTATTCGCTGCGACCTCCGGCGGCCCGGCTGACGCTGTTCTATCTCGTCGCCTCGGCCGGCGGTGCGCTGGGCGGGGCGTTCACCGCGCTGGTCGCGCCGGTGGCGTTCGACTGGGTGTGGGAGCACCCGATCCTGGTGTTCGCCGCCGCGGCGCTGCTGCCGCGCGAGCCCATCTTGGACTGGCGCCGTCTTCCCGGGCTGGAGCCCGAAGTCGCGCGTGTCGCCGCCGGCGTCTTCTTCCTGTTCGCCGCCGCCCTATGTTGGCTGCTGTGGGGCGCGGCGGATGCGGCGGAGCCCGGAGCCGACCGGATCTGGCTGACCATGGCGGTTGCGCTGTGCGGCTTGGCGCTGCTGCCATGGCGGCCGTTGTTCCTCGCCACGCTGGCCATGCTGATGCTGGTGCAGGGCGGCGTCGAGACGTTCGAGGATAGTCTCGCCGGCATCCGCACGCGCAGCTACTTCGGCATTTACACGGTCCGCGATTATCGCGAGTCAAAGGTGCGCACCCTGGCTCACGGGACGACGCTCCACGGCGAGCAGTCGCTCGATCCGGCATGGCGCCACGTCCCGATCTCCTATTACGGACCGAATTCTGGTGCCGGACTGGTGTTCGGTAACGCGCCGCTGCTGTTCGGGCCGCAGGCGCGGATTGGAGTGCTCGGCCTAGGTGCCGGGACACTGGCCTGCTTCCATCGCCCGGGGCAGCGCTGGACCTTTTTCGAGATCGACCGAACCGTATTCCAATTCTCCCGCCAGGGCACCTTCACCTACGTCCGCGACTGCGCGCCCGACGCTCGGGTTGTCCTCGGCGACGCTCGGCTGGCGCTGGCGCGGATGCTGCCGGCGAGCCTTGATCTGCTGGCGATGGATGCATTCAGCTCGGACTCGATTCCGCTGCACCTGGTCACCGACGAGGCGTTTGGCGTGTACTTGCGCGACCTCGCGCCCAAGGGCGTGCTGCTGGTCCACATCTCGAACCGCTATCTCGACCTCGAGCCGGTGCTCGCGGCCGAAGCCAGGCGGCGGGGACTGATCGCCGCGATCCGCGACGACAACCCGCAAGGCAACGACTTGTTCACCGCCTCGAGCTGGGTCCTGTTCACCCGCGACCCGGCGCAGCTGCGGACGCTCGAGCAGCGCTTTCCGGCATCGCCGTGGCTGCCGCTGCGCCGGATCGCGCCGCGGCCGTGGACCGACGACCACGCCTCGATCCTGCCCTATATCCGCTGGGGCAATCTGCTAGGGCACCAGCACAGCCAGCAGGAAACCCGATGACGATGTTCCGACCGGATGTGACGATCGCCGCGATCCACGGCAAGGCGCCACGGATCCACGACAGCGCCTTTATCGCGCCGGGTTGCAGGATCATCGGCGACGTCGAGATCGGGCCCGACGCCAGCGTTTGGTACAACTGCGTGATCCGGGCCGACGTCAACCGCATCGTCATCGGCGCGCGCAGCAACATCCAGGACGGCAGCGTGATCCACTGCGACAGTCCCAAGCCGAAGCGCCCGCAAGGGTTCCCGACGCTGATCGGCGAGGACGTGCTGATCGGGCACATGGCGATGGTCCATGGCTGCGTGCTCGAGGACCGGGCGTTCGTCGGACTCGGCGCGATTGTCATGGACGGCTGCCATATCGGCTCCGACGCGATGCTCGCGGCCGGCGCGATGCTGACCCAGAACAAGACGATCGAACCGGGCCAGCTTTGGGTCGGGCGGCCGGCGCAGTACGCCCGCGACCTCACCGAGGCCGCGCTCGAGGACATGCGCGCCGGCGTCGCCGGCTACGTCGTCAACGCGCGCTACCATGCCGCGGCGCTTGAGGATGCCGGGCTTGGCAAAGCCCAGGGCTGAGCTGCCGCCAGCCGAAGCTATTCGCGCGCTGGCGAGCCCGGAAGGGCGG
>JAEKKO010000047.1 GCA_019510335.1 Novosphingobium sp.
GGCGATGTTGCAGTGCAGCGCCCAACGCCGGCTCGTCGCCGTCGATCCGCGCGAGCGTGGCGTCGCTGGCCATGCCCTGCATAGGACAGGAAGGAGCCGAGCATGGCAAGCGCGGACGCGACAGGCGGCGGAGCGGCGGAAAGCCGTCCGGTCGTCACGCGATTCGCCCCTTCGCCGACCGGCTATCTGCACATCGGCGGCGCCCGCACGGCGCTGTTCAACTGGCTGTTCGCCCGCCACCATGGCGGCAAGTACCTGCTGCGGATCGAGGACACCGATCGCGCCCGCTCGACCGATGCCGCGATCGCCGCGATCCATGACGGCCTGGAGTGGCTCGGGCTCGGCGGCGACGAACCGGCCGTCTACCAGTTCGCCCGCACCGCCCGCCACGCCGAGATCGCGCAAATGCTGCTCGATTCCGGCCATGCCTATCGCTGCTACCTGACGCCGGAGGAGCTCGCCGAGCGCCGCGCCCTCGCCCAGGCCGAGCGGCGCCCGTTCCGCATCGACAGCGAATGGCGCGACTGCCATGCGCAAGGTCCGGCCGGCACGCCGTTCGTGATCCGCATCCGTGCCCCGCGCGAAGGCGAGACGGTCATCGACGATCTCGTTCAAGGCCGTGTTGCCGTCAGCAACGCCGAGATCGACGATTTCGTCCTGCTCCGCTCCGACGGCACTCCGACGTACATGCTCGCCGTGGTCGTCGACGATCACGACATGGCCGTGACCCACGTGATCCGCGGCGACGACCACCTCAACAACGCTTTCCGCCAACTCGTCATCCTGCGCGCACTGGGCTGGCCCGAGCCGGCCTACGCGCACGTCCCGCTGATCCACGGCGCCGACGGGGCCAAGCTGTCCAAGCGCCACGGCGCGCTCGGGGTCGACGCGTATCGGGACGATCTCGGCATCCTTCCCGAGGCGCTGTTCAACTACTTGCTGCGGCTCGGCTGGGGCCACGGCGACGACGAGATCATCAGCCGCGAGCAGGCGATCCAGTGGTTCGACATCGCCCACGTCGGCAAGAGCCCGTCGCGCTTCGACCTCGCCAAGCTGCAGAACCTCAATGGCCATTACATGCGCGAGGCCGACGATGGCCGTCTCGCCCACCTCGTCGCGCAGCGGATCGGCTACGACGTCGACCTGATGCTGCTCGAACGAGCCATGCCGGTGCTCAAGGTCCGCGCCAAGGACCTCAATGAGCTGGCCACCGGCGCCCGGTTCCTTATTGCTCCGGGACCGCCGCCGCTCGACGCCAAGGCCGAGGCCCTGCTGAGCGATGAGGCGCGGGCACTGCTCGGCACCATCCACGAGCGCCTCGAAGCGCGAGTCGACTGGACAAGCGAGGACCTCGAGGCCACTCTCAAGGAGCTCGCGGAAGAGTTGGGTCTGGGCCTCGGCAAGCTCGCCCAACCGCTGCGTGCGGCGCTGACCGGGCAAACCACGTCCCCGGGGATATTCGACGTTCTGGTCCTGCTCGGACGCGGCGAAAGCTTGGCGCGGATCGCCGCGCAGGCCCGCACCGCGGCGGACCTCGACAGCATGAAGGAGTGAAACAGGTGGCCGAAGACGCGAAACTGATCGTCGACAACAAGTCGTTCGACTACCCGGTGCTGAGCGGCAGTGTCGGCCCCGAGGTGGTCGATATCCGCAAGCTCTACGGCCAGACCGGCATGTTCACTTACGACCCCGGCTTCACCTCGACGGCGAGCTGCGAAAGCGCGCTGACCTATATCGATGGTGACGAAGGCGTGCTGCTCCACCGCGGCTATCCGATCGGTCAACTCGCCGAGCACTCGAACTTCATGGAAGTCTGCTACCTGCTCCTCAACGGAGAGCTACCGTCGCAACTGGAGCTCGGCAACTTCAGCTACACCATTAGCCGCCATACGATGCTGCACGAGCAGCTGATGAGCTTTTACAAGGGCTTCCGCCGCGACGCCCACCCAATGGCGATCATGTGCGGGGTGGTCGGGGCGCTATCGGCATTCTACCATGACTCTACCGATATTGCCGATCCGCTCCACCGCCGGATCAGCTCGCACCGCCTGATCGCCAAGATGCCGACGATTGCCGCGGCCGCGTACAAGTACGCGCTCGGGCAGCCATTCATGTACCCGGACAATTCGCTAAGCTACACCGGCAACTTCATGCGGATGACATTCGGCGTCCCGGCCGAGCCGTATGAAGTGCATCCTGTCGTCGAGAAGGCGCTGGACCGGATCTTCATCCTCCACGCCGATCACGAGCAGAACGCTTCGACCTCGACCGTGCGCCTCGCCGGCTCGTCAGGCGCCAACCCGTTCGCCTGCATTGCCGCGGGGATTGCCTGCCTGTGGGGCCCGGCTCACGGCGGGGCCAACGAAGCGGCGCTCAACATGCTGCGCGAGATCGGCACGCCCGAGCGGATTCCGCACTACATCGAGCGGGCCAAGGACAAGAACGACCCATTCCGCCTGATGGGCTTCGGCCACCGCGTCTACAAGAACTACGACCCGCGCGCCGCGGTCATGCAGAAGACCGTGCGCGAGGTGTTCGCCGCTCTCAAGGTCACCGATCCGGTGTTCGAGACCGCGCTGCGGCTGGAAGAGCTGGCGCTGTCGGACCCCTATTTCATCGAGAAGAAGCTGTTCCCCAACGTCGATTTCTACTCGGGGATCATCCTATCGGCGATCGGCTTCCCAACGACGATGTTCACGGCACTGTTCGCCCTCGCCCGCACCGTCGGGTGGGTGGCGCAATGGAATGAGATGATCTCGGACCCGCACCAGAAGATCGGCCGCCCCCGGCAACTCTACACCGGCCCGGCCGAGCGCGACTACGTTCCGCTCGGACAGCGCTAAGCGTCGTCGGAGGAAGGTGCCGGCAGCTCGAGGATGAAACGCGCGCCCTGCCCGGGCGCGCTCTCGACGCTGAGCTCGCCGCCCATCGCCCGGGCGAGCCGGCGCGAGATGTAGAGGCCGAGGCCGGTCCCACCATCGCTGCTGCGGCCGAGCCGCTCGAACTTGTCGAACACGCGCGCCTGCTGCTCTGGCGCGATCCCCGGCCCCTGGTCGGCGACGATCGCCCGGATGCGGTCATTGGCCTCCTCGAGCCGGATCCACACTTGCGAGCGCTCTGGCGCATAGCGGATGGCGTTGCCGATGAGATTGAGCAGGATCTGCAGGACGCGCCGGAATTCGGCGATGGCCGGCAAGCTTTCGCCCGCCTGCGGAGCATCGATGCGGATTTCCCGCTCCTTGGCGCGCATCGTGAGAATGCCCGCCGCACGCCGCGCGACATCGGCGAGGTCGATCCGGTCGGGCGCGGTGGCGAAGCTGTCCGCCTCGACCACCTCGAGATCGGCAAGGTCCTCGATCAGCGCCTGGAGGTGCTGCCCGGCCGCCGCGATATCGGCGGCATAGCGGCTGTAGTCCTCGGCCAAAGGCCCCGCCAGGCGGCTCCGGATGGTCTCGGCATTGGCGATGATCCGCGAGATCGGCTGGCGCAGAACCGGAGCGAGGTCCTTGCCGACGAGGCCTCGTCCCGATTTCGCGAGCGGAGCTGGCGCGACTTCCGCGCGCGGCAGCGGCGTCTCGGCGGTCAGGCACAGCTCGAAGCCCGCCGGTTCCTCCCCGGGGCGGCCGTGCGGGATCAGCGTGACCCGCCACGCGCGCTCCGACCCGGCGACCCGCACGCCGGCGCCGTCGAGCAGGCGCCAGTGCATCGGCTGGCGATGGCTGGCGCCCTCGACGGCGACGAACGCGGTCCACGCCTCGCCGATCCCCGCGCGCATCGTCGCGGCGAGTTGGGCGAGATCGGGCGCATCTTGCTCGACGGCGAGCACCCGCTGGCGTGCATCGAGCCGAGCGGTGAGCTCGGCAAGGGCGCGGTCGATCTCGGCGCGGCGGCGAAGCACCGCATCGGTGTCCTCCGGCGGTAGCGGTGTCGCTTGCCAACTGTGCACGGTGATGGCGCAGCCGCCCGCTTCATCGGGATCTGGCGCGACTTCGATCCAGGCGCTGACGCTTGCTTCGCCGTCCTGCGCGGCGACAGTGCGGGCGAGCTTGAGCCGCGTGCGTCGCGCCTTGCGCACGGTTTCCAAAAGCGCCGGGATGGCGATCCGCCCCGGCAGCGATCCGCCGCAGCGCAGCTGAAGCCCGGCGAGCGGCTCGTCGGCGGCGAGCAGGCGGTCCTCGCCGTCGCTGTGGCCGCGCGCCAGCACGATGCCCCCGGCCATTGTCAGAGGTCTTCCGGCACGCCGGCCAACGCCAGCAGCGCCGCCGCGCGCTCCGGGCCGATGCGATCCAGTCCCGTGGGATGAACGATATCGGGGTGCAGCGCGATCAGCTGCTCCTCGATTGAACCGGGCTTGAGCCCGGCCGCACGCAACGCCAGCGCGAGCCGCGCGATCTGGCTCTCGTGAAGCGCGAGGACGGCCGTGTCCCGCTCCTGGTGCGCTCCGAACGCCAGCGCCGAGGCGAAGATTGCGACCCCGGCATGATCGAGCCTCAGGGCAGCGAGCGCTCCGCCGCCCATGCCGGCGATCAGGCGTGAAATCAGACCGAGCCGGGTCCGCCCTTCGTCATACCCCCCGCGGATTGCCCTCTCCGCCTGACCAATGCGTTCGCCAATTGCTGTGTCGCCGCCGACCATCGCGCCGAACGCGACCAGGGCGCCGTGGAGCAGGTCGCCGGGAAGCTCGGCCAGCGGCAGCTGCATCCTCCGCTGCGCCTGGGCGAAACGGGCTTGCGAGGCGAGCAGCCGCATCGCCAGCGCAGCAGTCTCCGGCTCGGCCGATCCGATCAGCGCTTCGACGAGCGGCGTCAGCACCGGATCCAGCGCAAGCCGGAACTGGAGCCGTTCGGTAACCTGCCATTCGAGCGCGAGGGAGTGGAGGTGCGCGAGCAATGCCGGGCTGTCGGCGAGCGCTTGGTTCAAGCGCGACGCCAACTCCTGATCGGCTTGCGACCGGTCATCGTCGAAGGGCGCGGCGATGGCTTGCAGCAGCTGGCGGACCAGATCGTCCAACATGCCGCGGACCCGCGCGACGATCTCGTCGGCGAACAACACCTGGTCGTCACCCGCGAGCAGATGGCGCAAGACCGGGGCGACGGATGCAGCCCGCAAATCCGCATGCGCGAGCTCCGCACGCAGCGCGGCTTCGACCGGCTCGACCGTGGCGGGACGTGCCGCGCGCTTGTCCATCGTGCCGCCATAGCCGGTCATGGTTAAGCCTGCGTTAGCCGCGTCCGCGCCGCCGGCCAGGCCAGCGCGAGCACCGCCAGCGCCATTGCCAAGCCCTCGATCATGCCCGGCAGGACCCCCGCCACGGCGGCACCGGCAAGGACCAGCGCCAGCACCATCCGGTCGTCGAGCCAGCCACTCCAGCGCGAGTCGATCAGCCGGGGAGCGAGGCGCAGCAGAGCGATCAGGATCAGCGGCGCGAAGGCGCGATCGACCAGCCCCTGCTCGGGACGTCCCGGTTGGCCCCACACGGTGATCGCAACGATGCAGCCGTCGAGCGTCCAGTCGAACAGTTCTTCGCGCGGCAGCCACGGCTTGGCCAGGCGCAGCGAATCGCGCTCGACCCGCGTCAGCAACGCCGCCGAGCGCCGCAGCAACCACGACGTCCCGCTGAGCACGAGGGCGGTCGCGGTCAGGCTGAACCACCCGGCGCCGAGCGCGAACAGCGCTACCGCAACCGCCGCGGCGACGATCGCATTGCCGCCGCTGCCGGCATGCAGCAGCGTCGGCCCGAGCCTCCGCACGGCGAAACGCGCCAGCGCCTGCGACGGCGAACGCGCGTCGGCAAACCGGGTGTGGCGGGCGATCCAGCGCGCCTCGGCGGCATGGGCTTCGGCCTCGTTGTGGACCAGCGTCCACTGCGTGGCATCGCCCGCGGCAGAGGGCAGCGGTCGTTGCGGCACTCCGGCCTGCAAAGCGATGCGCTGGAGAGCGGAGGCGACGTCACAGTCGGACGGCAGTTCGGCGAGCCGTTCGACGAGCCGGCCAGGCAGCCGCATCAAGCCGCCGGCGGCGTGGTTCAGGTCGATCCGTTCGAACCCGGCTGCGAGACCGGTCTCGATCGGCTGAACCACGACGGCCGGGCCGAGTTCGATCAGCTCGGCGGCGAGGTCGGGCGTTCCGAGCAGCCCGTCGGCGAAGACGATCAGATCGTCGACGGCCGCGACCGAGCCGATTAGTCCGCGCGCGCCTGGGCTCGCCTGAAAGCGGGCTCCCGCATGTTCGGCGGCGTGCTGGAGCGCGATCACCTCGGGATCGAGTTCACGGACGATGCAGATGATCCGTTCGCAACCGAGCGCCAGCGACAATGAGAGCTGATGGCGAGCGAGGCTGACGCCGCCGACGCGCAGGAATGCGCGACGCTCATCCGAACCGGGCCCGGCCGGCTCGAGCAGTGTCAGCAGAGCGATCCGCAGCGTTGTTCTCCCGGCCCGAGCCGCGGGTGTTAGAGGACCCGCGACGCCGTGCCAAGCACCGCGCGGGCGGGCTCGGGCTCAGGCGGAAGCGAACTCGTCGAGGAAGGCTTGCAGGCGGCGCACGATGCCCGGCTCGCCGGGTGCGCCGTCGAGCGCCAGATTGGCGAGCGCGACGAGCTGCTCGGCATGAAAGCTAGCGCCGAGCCCCTTCAGGCGCATCGCGGCGACTTGCCAGTTGCCGTCGCAGCGGGCGCGGCGAAGCAGGTCGATGTTGCGTGCCAGGCTTTCGGTGAAAGCCCGCCGCAGCTCGGCGAAAAGCTCCGCATCCTCGCCGGCTGCGGCCGCCAGCGTCGCGTCAAGGTCCCCGGAGTCGTATGCCATTCACAAGGCTTTGCCACGCGAGGGTTAATCCGGGGTTTAACCGCCACGCATCCGTGATAGGCTAGCCCCATGGCAGGGGGATCACGCATCATCGCCTTCGGACCAGGTGGCGAAGCCGCCGGACCGGACGACAGGGTATCGCATGAGCCGGACGCGCTCGAGCTAGAGCCGTACGAGCACGCCGTAGACGAGGCCCCCGAAGAGGAGCCGCATCGCCTGCAACCGCCGATCCTCGCGCTGCTTGTCGCGGCGACGGCGATTCTGGTGTGGACGGGCTTCTTCGCCTGGGCAAATCGCACCGTCCTGCTCGGCCACGCCTCGCCCGCGCAATGGAGCGGCTTGATCTCGAACTGGGCCGGACCCGTTTTGTTGATCGGCCTGGGGTGGATGCTTGCGTTTCGGAACAGCCGTCGCGAATCCCGCCGCTTTGGCGAGGCGGCTTACGTGCTGAGCGCCGAATCGGCGCGGCTCGAGCAGCGCCTGTCACACGTGAATCAGGAGCTGAGCCTCGCCCGCGAGTTCATTTCGGCCCAGAGTCGCGATCTCGATAGCCTCGGGCGCGTTGCGGTCGAGCGGCTGTCGCAACACGCCAGCCGGCTCGCCAGCCTGATTCACGACAACGGCGCGCAAGTCGAAGCGCTCGGCAACGTCAGCGCCAACGCGCTCGAGAACATGGAGCGGCTCCGCGGCCAACTGCCGGTGATCGCCAGCGCCGCCAAGGACGTCACCAACAACATCGCCAACGCCGGCCGCACCGCCCATGGCCAGCTCACCGACATGGTCAACGGCTTCAACCGCCTCAACGAGTTCGGCCAGGCCAGCGAGCGGCAGGTCGTCACCCTTCGCACTCGCGTCGATGAAGCGATTGATGGCTTTGCCGCGCAAGGACGGCAGCTCGCGGAGATCGCCAAAACCCGCTTCGCCGCCCTGGCCGAAGGCAGCGCCGAATTCCGCGCTCAGCTCGAAACGCACGAAGTCGAGGCGCTCGCCTGCATGCGCAGCCGGGCGAGCGCACTGGCCGAAGAGCTCGAGCAGACGCGGGTCCAACTCGAAGCCCAGGAAGCCGAAAGCCTGACCTCCCTGCGCGCGCGCCTGGCGTCCGTGCGCGACGAAGGGGCGGCGATCTCGCGCGTGCTGCGCGACGGGGAAGCCGGCGCCCGCGAAGCGTGGCGCAATGCCGTCGCCCAATTCGACACCGACGTTCGCCAGGCGATCGCCACCCTCGAAGACGTTGACCGGGTGGCGATGGACGCTGCCCGCGCCCGTCTCGTCGAGCTCGCTGCCGAAGCCGAGCAGCTCGACGCCAACGTGCGCGAACGCCATCTCCGCTTCGAAGCCGAACTCGAGCAGCGGCGCGAAGGCGCGTCGGCGCGTGAGGCCGAACTGATCCGCACCCTTGCCGAGCGGCTCGCGGCGCTCGACGCGCAAGTGGCCCAGCGCGAAAGCGCCGGGGAGGCTCGCAGCACCGCCGCGGCGGAGCGGCTGGAGGCCCAATTCGCGGCACTCGACGCCGCGCTATCGGACCGCATGGCCGCCATCGACGCGGGTCAGCAACATTCGGTCGCCGAGGTCGAACAGCGGCTGGCCCGCCTCGATTCCGCGCTTGCCGCGCGCGAAGGCGCTGCCGCCGAGCGCAGCGCCGCCGTTGCGCAACGGCTCGAGGAGCAGCTTGCCGCGCTGGACGAGGCATTAGCGCAGCGCCTTGCGGCCACCGATGCAGGGCACCAGGGGACTATCGCCGAGCTCGAGCGGCGCCTGGCTGCGCTCGATGCAGAATTGGGACGGCGCCAGAGCACGGTCGAGGATCGCATTCTCGCTCTCGCACGGCGCCTGGAGACGCAGCTCGCCGACGTCGATGATGCGATCGCCCAACGCGTCGCCTCGGCCGACGCCGGCCAACAGCATGCCGTCACTGCATTCGAAGCACGGCTCGAAGCGCTCGATCGCTCCATTGCCGAGCGCCAGGCGGCTTACTTGACGCAGTCCGAGGCTCTCGGCGTCCATGCCGAGGCCGTCGCCGAACGGCTCAGCACCCTCGCCGGACGCATGGCGGAGATCGCCGCGACTGGCGGCGAAGCGGGATCGAGCATCGCGCGGAGCCTGCAAACGCTCGGTGACCGCCTCGCCGCGAGCCGCAATGCCCTGACCGGAACGGAAAGCGCGATTGCCGCGCTGACGACCAATGCGGTGCGGCTGCTGGAGTTGATCCAGGCGAGCGCCGAACATAGCCGCGAGACGCTTCCGCAAGCCATTGGCGCGGGCGAATTGCGGCTCGAAGCACTCGAGGCCCGGGCGATTGCGCTTCGGGATGCCGTCGGCGCAGCCAGCGGCCAGGGCGCCGCCCTGTCCGACTACGTGCTGGCCACGCACGAGTCCCTCGAGCGGGCCATGGGCGAACTCGGAGAGTTGCAGGGCGGGATCGAGGCACGCACCGCCGATCATGCCGCGGCGCTGGCCGAAGTGCGCGAGACGTTGGTCACGATCGAGCAGGATACGAGCCGGCTCGCGCAATCCGCACAAGGTGAGCTGCGCAGTGCGTTAGGCGAACTGACTGCCTCCGCCGAAGCGGCTCTGGCCTCGATCGAGGCGAACAGCGCAGCCACCATCGCGTCCCTGGCGCAGCGGCTCAGCGACGAAAGCGGTGCTGCGCTCGACAGGACCATGCGCGTGCGGATTGGCGAGATCGCCGGACAGCTCGAGCACGCCGCCGCGCATGCAGCCGGGGTCGGGCGCGAGGCGACGATCCAGCTCCGTGATCAGCTCGCCAAAGTCAACGAGCTCGCCGGCAACCTCGAGCACCGCGTCGCCCATGCGCGCGAGAAGGCCGAAGAGCAGATCGACAACGACTTCTCCCGGCGGGTCGCGCTGATCACCGAATCGCTGAACTCGCATGCGATCGATATCGCCAAGGTGCTCGACCAGGACATCGGCGAGACCGCCTGGACGGCCTATTTGCGCGGCGATCGCGGGATCTTCACCCGCCGCGCCGTGCGCCTGCTCGACAGCGGCGAAGCGCGCGCCATCGCCGAGGCCTACGAAAACGACCGGCCCTTCCGCGAGCACGTCAGCCACTACATCCACGACTTCGAATCGATGTTGCGTCAGCTGCTGTCGACTCGGGACGGCCATGCCTTGGGCGTTACGGTGCTGTCTTCGGACATGGGCAAGCTCTACGTTGCGCTGGCCCAGGCGATCGAGCGGCTGCGCAATTAGCTGCGCGAGCCGTCGTAGTTCGGGGCGCCGGGGAAGATGTTCAGCGTATCGACTGTGATCCAGCCGTTGACGTAATTCGCGAAAAACAAGCCGAACAGGATGATCGCGAGCACGGTCGCGCGGAACACGATGCGCTTCGGGTTGAAGTTGGCCGGGGCGCTCTCGACCTGACCGGGAACCAGGTCGACCCCCTCCTCGTCATGCATGCGGACGCCGAACGGCAGGACGAGAAACGCCGACAGCACCCAGAACAGCGTGAAGATCGCCAGGATCGAGGTCCAGCGCATCGCCTCAACTCCCCTTGGGCAGCAGGACCTGGACTTGCGGCTTCTTGCCCGACCAGCGCTGCGCGACCCGGCGGGCAGCGAGGCGCACCGCTTCGGTAACCGCGGCGAGGTCGCGCCGCTTGGCGCCCTTGAGCGCGGCGACCGCGCGCTCGACGTCGGCTGCGGCCTCGGCGACGAAATCGGGATAATCGTCGCTCAGCGGCAGGCCGATGCCGACGACTTGTGCCCGGCCGCGCTCATCGAGCGAGGCGATGACCAGCCCGGCATTGGCGAGGCGGCGGCGCATGACCATCGCCTCGCCGTCGGCCTCGGCGATGATATCGCCGTCGAGCACCAGCCGGCCGGCCCGCACTTCGCCGAACTTGCCCGGCTTGCCCGGGGCGAGGCGGACCAAATCGCCGTTCTTCTGGAAGATCGCGGTGGGGATTCCGGACTGACGGCCGAGCCGCGCCTGCTCCTGCATGTGGCGGATCTCGCCGTGGACGGGCACGAGAATTTCCGGCCGCAGCCAGCCGTAAAGCGCCTTGAGCTCGGGTCGACCCGGGTGGCCGGAAACGTGGATCGGGCTCTGCCGATCGGTGACGATGACGATCCCACGCTCCGCCAAGCGGTTCTGGATACGGCCGATGGCAATCTCGTTGCCGGGAATCTGGCGGCTCGAGAACAGCACGACGTCGCCGGCTTCGAGCGCCACCTGATGGGTGCCTTCGGCAATCCGCGACAACGCCGCGCGCGGCTCGCCCTGGCCACCGGTGGCGACGATCAAAACTTCTCCGCGGGGCAGCGCCATCGCTGCGTCGAAGTCGACCCGCTCGGGCATGTCGTGGAGGTATCCGCTGGCCTGCCCGACATCGATGATCCGGTCGAGGGAGCGGCCGGCGACGCACAGCTGCCGCCCCGTCTCCTGCGCGACTTCGCCCAGCGTCTGGAGCCGGGCGACGTTCGAGGCGAACGTCGTCACCAGCACGCGGCGGCCGCGGTGGCGGCCGACTTCCTCGAGCAGCCCGCGATGGACCTCGCCTTCCGAGCCCGAAGCCTCGGGATTGAACACATTGGTCGAATCGCAGACCAGCGCGAGCACCCCATCGTCGCCGATCTCGGTCAGCTCCTCGGACGTGGTCGGCACGCCGACGCGCGGCTCCTCGTCGAGCTTCCAGTCGCCGGTGTGGAAGATGCGGCCATAAGGGGTGTCGATCAGCAGCGCGTTGCCCTCGGCGATCGAGTGGGCGAGCGGCAGGTAGCGGATGCCGAACGGCCCGAGCTGGAAACGGTCGAGATGAGGGACGACGGTCAGCTCGATCTCACCGCCGCCGATACCGGCTTCGTCGAGCTTGCCCTGCACCAGCCGTGCCGTGAACGGCGTCGCGTATAGCGGTACGCCGAGCTCGCGGGCAAAGTACGGGACCGCGCCAATGTGATCCTCATGAGCATGGGTTAGGACCACGCCGATCAGGTCGGCCAGCCGCTCCTCGATGAACGCAAGGTCGGCGAACACCAGGTCAACGCCGGGGTACTCGGGCCCGGCGAAAGTCATCCCGAGATCGACCATCAGCCACTTGCCGTCGCAGCCGTAGAGATTGACGTTCATGCCGATCTCGCCCGAGCCGCCGAGCGCGCAGAACAGCAGTTCCTTGCCCGGAGTCACGCGGCGCGAGTCCGCTCGGCGAGGATCGCCAGCCCCTCGAGCGTGAGGTCGGGCTCGACATGGTCGAACAAGCCGTGCCCGTCGAACAGCACCGCCATGCCGCCGGTGGCGATCACGCTGGCCGGGCGCCCGATCTCCGCGCGCATCCGCGCGACCAAGCCCTCGATTAGCGACACGTAGCCCCAGTACACGCCGATCAGCATCTGATCCTCGGTGTTGCGGCCGATGACGCTGTCGTCTTTCGGCGCCTCGATCGCGATCCGCGGCAGCTTGGCGGTGTTGCCGACCAGCGCGTCGAGCGAGAGGTTGACCCCCGGGGCGATGATCCCGCCTTTGTAGGCGCCGTTGAAGTCGATCGCGTCGAACGTCGTCGCGGTGCCGAAGTCGACGATGATCAGGTCGCCCGGGTACTTGGCGTGCGCGGCCACGGCGTTGACCGCGCGATCCGCCCCGAGCGAGCGCGGCTCGTCGACGTCGATGTCCATGGAGTAGTCGACCGGGGCGACTCCGGCGACAAGCGCGGCCGTCTGAAAGTAGTGGTCGGCGAGGACTTCGAGATTGTGCAGTGCGCGCGGGACGACGGTCGAGATGATGATCGTGTCGATGCTTTCGCGCCCGACGCCCCTGATCGAGAGCAGCTGCATCAGCCACACCGCGTATTCGTCGGCGGTGCGGCGCGGATCGGTGGCGATCCGCCAGCGTCCCTTGATCCGCCGCGTCGCGCCCGCGCCTTCGAACAGCGCGAAGACGACGTTGGTGTTTCCGACATCGATGGCGAGGAGCATGGTTGCCGGTGTCCCGTGAGGCCTGTCAGGCGAGGCTGACTTCGCCGGCGTGGATGACACGGGTGGTGCCGTCCGCCAAGCGCAGACGCAACGCGCCGCCTTCATCCAGCCCGGCGTAGGTCCCGACGAACGTTCCCTGCCCCGGCTCGTCAATCCGCAGCGCCGTCCCGAGAGGATGCGCCGCCGCCTGCCACCGGGCGAGCACCGGCGCGAGCCCGAAGCTGCGCCAGCGCTCGAGCTCAAGATCGAACTGGCGCGCCAGCGCCGCGGCGAAGAACTCGCGGTCCGGAGCCGCAGTGAGATCGGCGAGCGCGACCGTCGCGCGATCCTGCAGCTCCGGAGCCTGCGCGAGGTTGACGCCAATGCCGACGACAACCGCGTCACGGACGCGCTCGAGCAGGATACCGGCGAGCTTGGCCGGTCCGACGAGCAGGTCATTGGGCCACTTCAGCGAAACCCGGCTCGGCGGCGGCACCAGGGGCGAAACAAGCTCGTGTAACGCGAGCCCGGCGAGCAGCGCGAGACTGGCCGGATCGGGGTCGCCGTGGCGCAGCCGAACCAAGGTCGAGCCCATGAAATTGCCGCCCCCGTCGAACCAACTGCGGCCGAGGCGGCCTCGCCCGGCGGTCTGGCGCTCGGCGACCAGCCAGTGCCCCTCGGCAACGTATTCACCGCCGGCGAGCCGAGCGGCAAGGTCGGCGTTGGTCGAGCCGGTCGCGGCGACCGTTTCGATCGTCACCGGCTCAGACGAAATGGAACAGCGAGGCCGCGGCGCCGCCGGCGAGGTCGTGCAGCCATATCGTCAGCAGGTATCCAAGTGGCGACATGATCAGCGCGGTCGCCCCGAGCAGCGCCCAATGCACACCGTCGCTGCGCCCGACCACCCGATCGACGGGCGCGTCGAAGTACATGATCTTGACGACCTTGATGTAGTAAAACGCGCCGATCACGCTAGCCGCAATGCCGACCGCGGCGAGCGCGACGAGGTGCGCCTGGACTGCCGCCTGGAACACCACGAACTTGCCCCAGAAGCCGAACAGCGGCGGGATTCCGGCGAGGCTGAACATCACCGTCGCCAGTGCCGCCGCCAGCAACGGCCGCGTCCGCGAAAGCCCGGCGAGGTCGGCGATCGCCTCGACCTGCTCGTCGTCGGCATTGCGCAGCATCAGCACTGCGACGAAGCCGCCGATGGTCATCGCCACATAGATCGCCATGTAGACCAGCATCGCCGATGTGCCCTGGGCCGTGGCGCAGGCGAGGCCGATCAGGATGAAGCCGACGTTGTTGATCGACGAATAGGCGAGCAGCCGCTTGATATTGCTCTGGCCGATCGCCCCGAGCGCGCCGACGATGATTGACGCGAGGGCCGCAAAGATCACGATCTGCTGCCAGGCCGCGGCCTGGGCGCCGAACGCGTCGAGCGCGACCCGCGTGGTCAGCGCCAGCGCCGCGATTTTCGGGGCCGAAGCGAAGAACGTCGTCACCGGCGTCGGCGCGCCTTCGTAGACGTCGGGCGTCCACATGTGGAACGGCACCGCGCTGATCTTGAAGGCGAGGCCGGCGAGCACGAACACGATCCCGAACGTGGCGCCCATCGACAAGTGTCCAGCGAGGGCTGTGTGGATGCCGGCGAAGCTGGTCGTGCCGGTGAAGCCGTAAACCAGGCTCGCGCCGAACAGCAGGATGCCGCTGGCGAGCGCGCCGAGCACGAAATACTTGAGCCCGGCTTCGGACGAGCGGTCGTCGGTGCGCTGGAAGCTGGCGAGGACATAGCCGGCCAGCGACTGCAGCTCGAGGCCGATATAGAGCGCAATCAGATCGGTGGCCGAGACCATCAGGTCCATGCCGAGGGTCGAGAACAGGATCAGCAGCGGGAACTCGGCGCGCATGGCCTTGAAACGGTCGAAGAACGCCGGAGCAACGATCAGGCAGGCTGCCGCCGCGGCGTAGATCAGCAGCTTGGCGAAAGCGGCGAAGGCATCGGCGCGGTACTGGCCGTAGAACACCGCGGTCTGCGGCCCAGTGCCGCCGCCGCCGAGCTCGGGTGCGACCAGCACCCCGCAGACGACCAGCACGAGCACGCTGGCGATGGTGATCGCGCGTGCGGCGCGGTCCCCGGCCCAGCCGGCGACGAGGAGCAGGATCAACCCGGCAAAGCTCAGCAGCTCTTCCGGAAGGAGCAGGTTGAGCGCGTGGTGCCACTCCATCAGCGCGCTCCCCCGCGCAGCGCGAGGGCGCGCGCGGGAGCCGCCTTGCCCGGTGTAAGCCGCGAATCCCCCTGCGGCCGCGCTTGGGCGAGACGTGCGTCCAGCGCGGCGACGTCCTGGCGGATCGGGGCAATGAAGCTTTCCGGGTACACACCGATCCACAGCACGCTGAGCCCGAGCGGCAGCATCATCGCCCATTCGCGCCAGCTGAGGTCGGGCATCGCCGCGGCGTCGGCGTGCTTGAGGTCGCCGAACGCGACCCGGCGGTAGAGATAGAGCATGTAGCCGGCGCCGAGGATGATCCCGGTCGTGCAGACCAGCGCGACCCAGCTCGACAGCTGGTAGACGCCGGTCAGTGAGAGGAACTCGCCGATGAACCCGCTGGTGCCGGGCAGTCCGACCGAGGCCATCGTGAACAGCATGAAGAACAGCGCGTAATAGGGCATGTTGATCGACAGGCCGCCGTAGCGGTCGATCTCGCGCGTGTGCAGGCGATCGTAGATCAGCCCGACGGTGAGGAATAGCGCGCCCGAAACCACCCCGTGGCTGAGCATCACGATCATCGCCCCTTCGAGCCCCTGGCGGTTGAACGCGAACAGCCCGGCGGTGACGATTGCCATGTGCGCGACCGAGGAATAGGCGATCAGCTTCTTCATGTCGTGCTGCACCAGCGCGACCAGGCTGGTGTAGACCACCGCAACCATCGACAGCCCGAAGATCAGCCACGCGAACTCGGCGCTGGCTTGGGGGAACATGGGCAGCGAGAAGCGGATGAAACCGTAGCCGCCCATCTTCAGCAGCACCCCGGCGAGGATCACCGAGCCGGCGGTCGGCGCCTGGACGTGCGCGTCGGGCAGCCAGGTGTGGACCGGCCACATCGGCATCTTGACGGCGAAGCTGGCGAAGAACGCCAGCCACAGCAGCCGCTGCGCGCTCACCGGGAAGTCATAGGCCATCAGCGTCGGGATGTCGGTGGTGCCGGCCTCGTTGGCCATCCACAGCATCGCGATCAGCATCAGCACCGAGCCGAGCAGCGTGTAGAGGAAGAACTTGTAGCTGGCGTAGATCCGGTCCTTGCCGCCCCAGATCCCGATGATCAGGTACATCGGGATCAGGCCGCCCTCAAAGAAGATGTAGAACAGGAACAGGTCCTGCGCCGCGAACACGCCGAGCATCAGCGTTTCCATCAGCAGGAACGAAGCCATGTACTCGCCGACGCGGGTCTCGATCGCCCGCCAGCTCGCGCCGATGCAGATCGGCATCAGGAACACCGAGAGCAGGATCAGCACCAGCGCGATGCCGTCGATCCCCAGCGCCCACGAGAACCCGGCGAACAGCGGTAGCCGCTCGGTGAACTGCCACTGGGGCCCTCCGATGTCGTAGTTGAGCCACAGTACGACGCCGAGCACGAGGTCGATCAGCGTCGCGACCAGCGCGATCCGCCGCGCCGCCTGGGCCTCGACCACCAGGCAAGCGATGGCGCCGACGAACGGCACCAGCAGCATCAGGCTAAGGATAGGCAAGCCGGCCATTATCGCACCATCACCCAGCTGACCGCGGCGACGAGTCCGAGCAGCATGACCAGCGCGTAGCTCGTCAGGTAGCCGGACTGGACGCGCTTGGCGACGCGGGTGCCCTGCGCGATCGTCCAGGCGACACCATTCGGGCCGAAGCGGTCGATGATCCCGACGTCGCCGCCCTTCCACAGCAGTCGCCCGATCCAGAACGCAGGACGGACGAAGATCAGGTCGTAGAGCTCGTCGAAGTACCACTTGTTGAAGACGAACTTGTAGAGGACGCCGAACTGCCCGACGAACGCCTCGGGCAGCTTGGGATTGCGGATGTAGGCCATCCACGCGATCAGCAGTCCGGCCGCCATGACCACGAACGGCGACCATTTCACCCACACCGGCGCCGCATGCATGGCGTGGATCAGGTGCGGGTCGAACACCAGGCTGCCGCTCCAGAACGCGACGCCACGTTCGGCCCCCATGAACGCCTCGTCGAAGACGAACCCGGCCAGCGCGGCGCCGATGCTGAGTCCGACCAGCGCGACCAGCATCGGCACAGGGCTCTCGTGCGGGTGATAGCCGGCGGTGCCGTCCCCGTGCGCCGAATGCGGGACGTGGTGCGTCTCGTCATGCCCGGCGCTCTCCTGCGAGGGCGGATTGCCTTCGTCGGGTTCGTCCGCGCCATGATGGACGGCGTGCTGGATATGCTCGGAATCAGCCCAGCGGGGCTTGCCCCAGAAGGTCAGGAACATCAGCCGCCAGCTGTAGAAGCTGGTCAGGAAGGCGACGAAGATCCCGGCCCAAAAGGCGAAGTTGCCGATCTCGCTGCCGCGCGCGTAGGCGGCCTCGAGGATCGCGTCCTTGGAATAGAACCCGGCGAACCCGAACAAGTCGACGATGCCGACCCCGGTGATCGCCAGGGTGCCGATCAGCATCGCCCAGAAGGTCAGCGGGATGCGGGTGCGCAAGCCGCCGTAATAGCGCATGTCCTGCTCGTGGTGCATCGCGTGGATCACGCTGCCCGCGCCGAGGAACAGCAGCGCCTTGAAGAAAGCGTGGGTGAACAGATGGAACATCGCCGCGCTGAACGCGCCGACGCCGGCGGCGAAGAACATGTAACCGAGCTGCGAGCAGGTCGAATAAGCGATGACCCGCTTGATGTCCCACTGGGTCGTCCCGACGGTCCCAGCGAAGAAGCAGGTGGCCGCGCCGATGAAGGTGACGAAGTCCATCGCCACCGGGCTGGTCACGAACATCGGCGAGAGCCGGCAGACCATGAACACCCCGGCGGTGACCATCGTCGCCGCGTGGATCAGCGCGGAGACCGGGGTTGGGCCTTCCATCGCGTCGGGAAGCCAGGTGTGCAGCCCGAGCTGGGCCGACTTGCCCATCGCCCCGATGAACAGGAGGATGCACAGCAC
>JAEKKO010000048.1 GCA_019510335.1 Novosphingobium sp.
CGCGCGAGCCGACGATCATCCGCCAGGGCGCCAACCGCATCGTCGTCCAGGTGCCGGGGCTCAAGGACCCGACCGCGCTCAAGAACCTGCTCGGCCAGACCGCCAAGCTCGAGTTCAAGATGGTCGACACGACCGCCTCGCCGACCGACGTCGCCCAGGGGATCGCCCCCCCGGGCGACCAGCTCGTCCCCTTCCAGGACCCGGCGCATAGCGGAGCGCCGGCGATCGCGGTCAAGCGGCTCGGCGGGATCAAGGGCGACCAGCTCGCCAACGCCACCCAGAGCTTCGATTCCCGCAACAACCAGCCGGTCGTGTCGATCACCTTCAATCAGCAGGGCGGTGCCAAGTTCGCCGCGCTGACCACCGCCAACGTCGGCAAGCCGTTCGCGATCGTCCTCGACAACAAGGTGCTGTCGGCGCCGACCATCCAGGAACCGATCCTCGGCGGCAACGCCCAGATCTCGGGCAACTTCACCGTCGACAGCGCCAACCAGCTGGCGATCTCGCTGCGCTCGGGCGCGCTCCCGGTCGATCTCAAGGTGGTCGAGGAGCGCACCGTCGGCCCCGATCTCGGCGCGGATTCGATCCACAAGGGCGTGCTGGCGATGCTCATCGGCACGGTCGCCGTCGCCGCCTTCATCCTCGTCACGTATGGCCGCTTCGGGGTCTATGCCGACATCGCCCTGCTGGTGAACGTGGTGATGATCCTCGGCGTGATGGCGATCATCAACACCACCTTGACGCTGCCCGGCATCGCCGGGTTCGTGCTGACGATCGGCGCCGCGGTCGATGCCAACGTGCTGATCAACGAGCGCATCCGCGAGGAGCGCCACCGCGGCCGCCGCGTCGTCCAGGCGGTTGAGATGGGCTACAAGGAAGCGAGCCGCGCGATCTACGACGCCAACATCACCAACATCATCGCCGCGGTGCTGATGCTGGTGTTCGGTTCCGGGCCGATCCGCGGCTTCGCCATCGTCCTGATCATCGGTGTGGTGACTTCGGTGTTCACCGCCGTGACCATGACCCGCATGTGGGTCGCCGGCTGGCTGCGCAAGGCGCGCCCAGCCGAGCTGCACATCTAGGGGCCCGCCCATGCGCCTGCTCAAGCTCGTTCCCGATCACACCAACATCCACTTCCTCAAGTGGCGGATCCCGTTCTTCGCCGTGTCAGGCCTGCTGGTGATCGCCTCGTGGGTGCTGATCTTCACGCAAGGACTCAACCTCGGGGTCGATTTCGTGGGCGGCCAGATGATCCGGGTGACGTTCACCCACAGCGCCGCCGCGCCGGTCGGGCAGCTGCGCGGCGAGATCACCGGGCTCGGCTATGGCGAGCCGATGATCCAGCGCTTCGGCGGGGCCAACGAGGTCTCGATCCGGATGAAGCTCCCCGCCGGCTCCGAGCAGAACGCCGGGCTGGCCGATGCGATGGCGCGGCGGATCACCGGCACGATCAAGGCCGCGCACGCCGACGCGCGGATCGACGGCGTTGATTCGGTCTCGGGCAAAGTCAGCCAGGAGCTTTACAAGACCGGCATCCAGGCACTGCTCGCGGCGATGGCGGCGATCTCGATTTACATCTGGTTCCGCTTCGAATGGCAGTTCGGCGTCGGCGCGCTGCTCAGCCTGGTCCACGACGTGTCGCTGACCATGGGCATGTTCGCGGTGACGCAGATCGAGTTCGACCTCAACACGGTCGCCGCGATCCTGACGATCATCGGCTATTCGCTTAACGACACGATCGTGGTCTACGACCGCATTCGCGAGAACCTCAAGAAGTTCCGCCGCATGCCGATGCCCGAGCTGCTCGACCTCTCGGTCAACGAGACCCTGGCGCGCACGGTGATGACTTCGGCGACGATGCTGATCACCCTGTTCTCGCTGCTGCTGCTCGGCCCGAAGGTGATCTTCGGCTTCACCGCGGCGATCACCCTCGGCATCTTCGTCGGCACGTACAGCTCGATTTACATGGCCGCGCCGATCCTGATCTGGCTCAAGGTCACCTCGAAGAGCTTCGTCCCGGCCGAAAGTGCCCAGGAGCGCCAGGAGCGCCTGGCCCGCGAGCGGGGGGCTTAGATTACTGGAATTCCTCCCCGCTATCGGGGAGGATTTGGGACACACCCGGACCCTATTCCTTCCCCGCCGCCTTGCGCCAGAACGCCACCAGCTCGGCGGCGTTGGTCTGCCAGCTGAAGCGAGCGGCGTTGGCGGCGACCGCCTCGCGCGCCGGCGGTTCGGCGAGCAGCTCGCGCACCGCGGCGGCGATCGCGGCGGGATCGCGCGCGACGATGCGGCCGGCGCTGGCGTCCTTGACCACCTCGCGCGCGCCGCCGATGTCGGGGATGACCAGCGGCGTGCCGCAGGCGAGCGCCTCGACCCAGGCGTTGGCGAGCCCCTCGCGCTCCGACGGCAGCACCACGACATCGGCCGCGCACAGCAGCTGCGGCAGCAGCTCGTGGCTGACCTGGCCGAGGAACTGGACGCGGTCGGCGATGCCGAGCTGCTCCGCGCGCGAGCGCAGCCGGGCGTCGTCCGGCCCCGAGCCCGCCAGCGCCAGGTGCACCCCCGGCAACTGAGCCAGCGCTTCGAGCGCCAGCTCCTGGCCCTTGAGCGGGATCAGCGCCCCCGGGACCACGATCAGCGGACCCTCGGCCCACACCCCGAGCTCGGGCACGGCCGAGACCAGCGCCCGCGCCGCCGTGCGGGGCAGCGGCTGGAAGCGGTCGTGGTCGAGCCCGGTGTAGTGGACGGCGATCTTGTCGGCCGGCATGCCCAAAGCGATCATCTCGCGGTGCAGCGCTTCCGAGACCGCGAGCAGGCCGGCGGCGGCCTCGGCGGCGGCGCGCATCTGCTTGAGCGCGCGCGGCCGCTTGCCCCAATAATGAATGTCCGAGCCGCGCGCCTTGATCGTCAGCGGCACGCCAAGCGCGCGGGCGATGCCATGGGCGGCCGGTCCGTCGGGGAAGAAGAATTGCGCGTCGACGAGGTCGAACGGCGCCGCTGCGTGCAGTTTGCGGGCGAGCGGCAGAACCGCCGAAACGATCCGCCCGGGATTGCCGTCGCCGCCGACCTTGGGGATCAGCCGGAATCGCGCATGGCGGACGGTCAGCCCGTCGAGCTCGGAGGTTTCCGGCGTTTCGGCCAGGGTCCGGAACGGCTCGCTCAGGCTCAGCGGCCATGGCGGCAGTCCGATCGGGTTGACCATTGTCAGCTCGACGTCGCGGCGCTCGGCGACCGCGCGCATCTGGTTGGCGACGAACCGGCCGAACGCCGGCCGCGCTGGACTCGGGAACAATGTGCTCAGCGAGAGGACGCGCAAGGCGCTCAAAGGCGGCGGACCAGCATTTCGGCGGCGGCCAGCCACGGCGGATTGTCGATCACCACCTGGCGCTGCCCGGCGCCGGGCGGGAGCAGCACGACCCGGTTGCCGTTGCGGTCGATCATTCGCCCGAAGGCGAAGCGCCCGCCCGAGCGCGGCGCCAGCACGTCGCGGTTGAGCAGCCGGGCGAAGCTTTCGGGCTGGACCTGCCGCAGCCACAGCTGATCGCCGGCGCGGTACTCGCCGGCGCTGGACTCGACAGCCAGCGCCACCAGCGGCCCATCCCCGCCAAGCGCAGTCGGCAGGATGGCGTCGCGCGGGGCGGGCAGGGCTTCGGCGCCGCTATCGACCAGCCGCGCGATCATCTGCGGCTGCACCGGGTCGTCGCCGCGCACCAGCAGCTCGGGCTCGACCCCGAGCGCGGCGGCGATCCGGTTCATCCAGACCAGCGAGAGGTTGCGCATCCCCGTCTCGAGCCGGCCGATCGTCTGCGCCGTGGTCGGCGGGGTGCAGCGCGCGGCGACGTCGGCCAGCGTCAGCCCTTTCTGGCGGCGGATGTCGCGGATGCGGTTGATCATAGGGAGCCCTCTACTAACCGATCTGGTTTTTCCGCTTTCCTACACGATGGCGAATTTGGCAAGCGATTCGCCGGCAGCGGGAGAGCGATTCGTGCAGCGCAAACTGGTCGAGCGGGAGCTGAGCAGCGAAGGGCCGATGCGCACGCCGACGCGGCGGGGCGGGCGCAGCGTCACCGTCAACCTCGCCGAATCGCCGCTGACCTGGCTCCACGCCCGCGGCCACCTGACCGACGCGCAGTTCGCCGCGGGCGAGCGCCTCCGCGCCGACTGGGAGCGAGCCCAGCTCGCCCCGTCGGTGACGATGCGCTGGGACGCGGTGCGGATCAGCGGCACCGCCGACGCGGGACTTACCGCGGGTGAGCGCCAGCTGGCCGCCAAAGCCCGCTTCGACGCGGCGGTCGCTGCCGCTGGAGCGGGTCTCGCCGACGTCCTCTGGCGCGTGGTCTGCGCCGGCGAGTCGCTGCCTAACGCCGAGCGCGCGCTGGCGTGGCCCGCGCGCAGCGGCAAGCTGGTGCTCAGCCTGGCGCTCGACCGGGTCGCCGGCTTTTACCGGATCGGGTGAGGGTGGGTCGGTGGTGAGCGTCGTTCGACAAGCTCAGGACGATCCTTCGACAGGCTCAGGATGAGCGGGGTGGCAATGCCGCGCGCGTCCTTCGACCGGCTCACGACTAGCGAGGGTGGGGTGAAGAGCATCCGCAAACCCGTAAAAGGACATGCCGCAACCCCGCTCGTGTCGAGCGAAGACGAGACACGCCGCGCAACCGCACCACATCCGCTCATGCTGAGCTTGTCGAAGCACGCGCTCCGCCGCCCCGCCGCGCGAGACCCACTTTTCACTTTTCAGAGGTACCTTCGGTAACTTCCATCACCCCTCGACCATCTCCGCCAGCGCCAGCCAGCGCTCCTCCGCCGTCAGCACTTCCTCGCGGGCCATCTCCACCGCCTCGGTCAGCGCGGCGAAGCGCGCGGGATCGCGGGCGTAAAGCGTGGCGTCGTGGAGCGCGGCCTCGTCGCGGGCGATGGCGGCTTCGAGTTCGGCGATCCGCGCCGGCAGCAGGTCGTAGTCGCGCTGGTCCTTGTACGAGAGCTTGCCCTTGCGTGGGCTCGGCGCGGCGGCCTGCGTGACGGCCGTCGCCGGCGCGGCCTTGGCTGCCCGTGCCGGAGCCGCGCGGCGGCTGCGCTTGGCCTCCCAGTCGGCATAGCCGCCGGCGACGATGTCGACCGTGCCCGAGCCGTCGAGGCCCAGCGTCACCGTCACCGTGCGGTCGAGGAAGTCGCGGTCGTGGCTGACGATCAGCACGGTGCCGTCGTAGTCGGCGATGACCTCCTGGAGCAGGTCGAGGGTCTCGAGGTCGAGGTCGTTGGTCGGCTCGTCGAGCACCAGCAGGTTCGAGAAGCGGGCGAACTCGCGGGCCAGGAGCAGCCGCGAGCGCTCGCCGCCCGAGAGCGTGCCGACCTTGGCGTCGACCAGGCCGGGATCGAACAGGAAGTCCTTGAGATAGCCCTGGACGTGCTTCTTGACCCCGCGCACGTCGACCCAGTCGCCGCCCTCGGCAAGCACGTCGCGCACCTGCTTGTCGGGCGCGAGCAGGCTGCGCTGCTGGTCGATCATCACCCCGCGCAAGGTCCGCGCGAGGGTGACCTTGCCCGCGTCGGGGGCGAGCTCGCCGGTCAGCAGGCGGAGTAGCGTGGTCTTGCCGGTGCCGTTGGCGCCGACGATGCCGATCCGGTCGCCGCGCTGGATGCGCAAGGTGAAGTCCTTGATGATCGTCCGCGACTCGAATCGCTTGGAGACGCCCTCGGCGACGATCACCGCCTTGGTCTTGCTCTCGTCGACGGCCAGCTTGAGCTTGGCCGTGCCTTGCGGGTCGAGCATCGCCGCGCGCTGGGCACGCATCTCGTAGAGCTTCTCGAGCCGTCCCTGGTTGCGCTTGCGCCGGGCGGTGACGCCGCGCTCGAGCCAGTGCGCCTCGAGCTTGAGCCGCGCGTCGAGCCTGTCGGCGGCGCGGGCCTCCTCGGCATAGACTTGCTCCATCCACGCCTCGTAGCCGCCGAAGCCGATCTCCTTGCGCCGCAGCGCGCCGCGGTCGAGCCACAGCGTCGCCCGGGTCAGCCGGGTCAGGAACGTGCGGTCGTGGCTGATCGCGATGAACGCGCCGCCGTAGCGGCCGAGCCAGCCCTCGAGCCACTCGATCGCGGCGAGGTCGAGGTGGTTGGTCGGCTCGTCGAGCAGCAGCAGGTCGGGCTCGGAGGCGAGCGCGCGGGCGAGGGCAGCGCGGCGCCGCTCGCCGCCCGAGGCGCTCTCGGCCGGGCGGGCGAGGTCGATCCCGAGCTGCCCGGCGATCGCCTCGACCTGGTGCCGGGCCGGCGCGTCGGGGCCGTGCAGGGCGAAGTCCATCAGCGTCGGGTAGCCGGTGAAGAACGGGTCCTGCTCGAGCCGTACGATCCGCGTTCCCGGCTGGATCGAGCGCTTGCCGGCGTCAGCCTCGATCTCGCTTGCAATCAGCCGCAGCAGCGTGGTCTTGCCGGCGCCGTTGCGGCCGATCAGCGCGAGGCGGTCCTTGGGCCCGATGAACAGGTCGAGATCGCGGAACAGCCACCCCGTGCCCTGGATCAGGCCGAGGCCCTCCCAGCTCAAGATCGGTGCGGCGGCCATCGCGCGGCATCTAGCGCTTGTCGCCGCGTTGACAAGGCGAGCCGGCTTGCCGATGCCCGCGCGATGCGCACCGTGTGGCTCAACGGCGAATGGCTGCCGGCCGATGAGGCGCGGCTGCCGGTGTTCGACCGCGGACTGCTGTTCGGCCAGTCGGTCTATGAGGTCGCGCCGGTGATCGCCGGGCGCATTGCCAACTGGCCGCACCACGCCGCGCGCCTGGCGAGCTCGCTACGCCAGGCCGGCTTCGCCGATGCCACCGAGTGGCCGCCGGTGCTGGCGGAACTGGTCGCGCGCAATGCGCTCGACGAGGGCCGCGTTTACCTGCAAGTCACCGCCGGCAGCGCTGGGGACCGCGACTTCCTCGCCCCCGATCCGCCGCCGCGCCCCAACCGCTTCGCCTTCACCCAGCCTGCCTTGCTGATCGCCGACCCGCGCGCGGAGACGGGCCTGCGCATCGTACTGCGCCCCGACCGGCGCTGGGGCTTGCGCAGCGCCAAGACCACCCAGCTGCTTTACGCCGTGCTGATGAAGGAAGAGGCCCGCGCCGCCGGCGTCGACGACGCCTGGCTGGTCGAGGATGGCATGATCACCGAGGCGACCAGCCAAAACGCCCACATCGTCGACGCCCGAGGCGTGCTGGTCTCGCACCCGGTCGATTCCGGCGTGCTCCCCGGAGTGACCCGGATCAGCGTGCTGGCGATCGCTCGCGAGCTGGGACTGCCGATCGAGGAACGCCCGTTCACCCCGGCCGAGCTGTTCGCCGCGCGGGAGGCGCTGGTCTCGGCCGCGGGGACGCTGGTGCTGGCGGTCGTGGAGGCCGACGGTCGGCCGATCGGCAATGGCAAGGCGGGTCCGGTCACCGCCGAAATCCGCGCCCGCTACATCGCCCGGCTGCGGGGCGAGGGGGCATGAACGCCGCCGCGCCGGCGCATTCAGACCGCGTTCAAGCCCTCCGGCCTAGCACCGGAACCACCATGAAAGCCCTCGCGCTCATCCTGGCCGCCGCGCTGCTCGTGCCGGCGACGCCCGCGTTCGCCGCGCCCGGCGACGAGCAGGGCCAGGTGCGCAAGGAAATGCGCGCCGGCAACGTCCGCTCGTTGCGCGAAATCGAGCAGCACGTCCTGCCGCAGATGACCGGGATGCAGTACCTTGGACCCGAGTACGACCCCACCGCGCTTGCCTACCGGCTCAAGTTCATCCGCGACGGGCGGGTCGTGTTCGTCGACGTCGATGCCCGCTCCGGCCAGGTCATCCACCAGTCGCGCTGATCCGCCTTGCCTTGACGCATCGCCGCCCCGCGCCCACATCGGCGGCGCTCCACAGGGGATCCAAGCGATGCGCATCCTGATCGTCGAGGACGAGCCCACCCTCGGCAAGCAGCTCAAGTCGACGCTCGAGCAGACCGGCTATGCGGTCGATCTGTCGACCGACGGCGAGGACGGTCACTTCCTCGGCTCGACCGAGGACTACGACGCCGTGGTCCTCGACCTCGGCTTGCCCGAGATCGACGGGCTGACCGTTCTCGGCATGTGGCGCAAGGAGGGCCGGCGCTTCCCGGTGCTGGTGCTGACCGCCCGCGACAGCTGGTCGGACAAGGTCGCCGGGCTCGATGCCGGAGCCGACGACTACCTCGCCAAGCCGTTCCAGACCGAGGAGCTGATTGCGCGCCTGCGCGCGCTGATCCGCCGCGCCTCGGGCAACAGCAGCTCCGAGCTGACCGCCGGCGACGTCCGCCTCGACACCCGCTCGGGCCGGGTCACGCTCAAGGGCGAGCCGGTCAAGCTCACCGCCCAGGAGTACAAGCTGCTGTCCTACCTGCTCCACCACAAGGGCAAGGTGGTCAGCCGCACCGAGCTGATCGAGCACATCTACGACCAGGACTTCGACCGCGATTCGAACACCATCGAGGTGTTCGTCACCCGCATCCGCAAGAAGCTCGGCGCCGATGTCATCACGACGATCCGCGGCCTCGGCTATAGCCTCGACGACCCCGCCGAGCAGCCCCGCGGCTGAGCCGGTAGCCCCGGCGGGCGGGCGCCGCGCGCGCGGCGGGCCGCACACCGGCTCTCTGGCGCGGCGGATGATGCTGATCGCCGCCGGATGGATCATCGTGCTCCTGCTCGTCGGCGGCATCGGCCTCGACCGCACCCTGGTCGGCCTGGTCACCCGCAACTTCGACGACCAACTCGGCTACATGCTCACCGCGATGATCGGCTCGGCCGAGATCGGTCCCGACGGCGAGGTGTTCTTCAACCGCCCCTTGGGCGACCAGCGCTTCCTCGAGCCCAACAGCGGCTTGTACTGGCAGATCAGCGGCAAGGGCCACGAGGACTTCCCCTCGCGCTCGCTGTGGGACCGCAGCCTCAAGGTGCGCGGGACCCGGTTCGATCCCAAGCCGCAGGTCTACGACAGCTTCCAGTTCCCCGGCGAGCCGCTGCGGGTGATGGAGCGCTCGATCATCCTGCCCGGCAGCAACACCCAGTGGTGGTTCGTCGTCGCCGCCAGCCGCGGCGAGCTCGACGCGCAGATCCGCCGCATCCGCTCGATCCTGATCTGGAGCTTCGTCGTGCTCGGCGTCGGCTTGTTCGTCCTCGCCGCCTTGCAGAGCTGGTACGGGCTGAGCCCGCTGCGGCGGGTGCGCCGGGCGATCCAGCGGATGCGAAGCGCGGGGGCCAACCGCGTCACCGAGCCGCTGCCGCTCGAGGTCCAGCCGCTGGTCGACGAGCTCAACGCGCTGCTCGCCCATTCCGAGCTGCAGGCCGAGGAGGCGCGGACTCACGCCGGCAACCTCGCCCATGCGCTGAAGACGCCGCTGACCGTAGTGATGAACGCCGCGACAGCCCACGCGCCGGACCTTGCCGACACCGCCATCCGCGAGGCGGCGGTGATGCGCCGCCAGGTCGATCACCACCTCGCCCGCGCCCGCGCCGTCGGCCGCCGCGCCGTGGGCATGTCGCGGGCGACGGTGTGGGACAGCGTCGAAGCGGTGCTCCGCGCGGTCGGGCGGCTCTATCCGGCGACCCGCTTCGACCTCGACGGCAACCGCGAGGCGGCGGTCGCGATCGAGCGCCAGGACCTTGACGAGATCCTCGGCAACCTGATCGAGAACGCCGCCAAGTACGGCGGGGGCAGCGTCTTCGTCACGGTCGACGTAACCAACGAGCTGCAATGCTGCGAGATCTGGGTCGAGGACGACGGCGCCGGCATTCCCCAGGCCGAGCACGGCCGCCTGTTCGACCGCGGCGCGCGCCTCGATACCGGCAAGCCGGGGACCGGGCTGGGCCTCGCCATCGTCCGCGACGTCGCCGAAATCTACGGCGGATCGGTCAGCCTCGATCAGAGCGAGGATCTCGGCGGGCTCCTCGTGAAGCTCCGCTTGCCCCGCGCCATGGCTTGAGCTTACTCTGACAGCCGCTCCCGGGTCGCGTGGGAGGCTCATGATCCGGTCTGCCTGTCGTTTCGCGTTTGCGGCAGCCACGGCGGCGCTGCTCGCCGGTTGCAACGTGGTCCTGTCCGAACAGCCGTGGCTCACGTCGCATGCGGACGATCCGCGGCTGGCGCCGGGGCTGTGGGCGGTGCTCAGGACGCCGCAGTGCCCGCTCGACGCCGCGGCCACGGTTGATGCCTGGCCGGAGTGTGCCAGGCCGGTGTTCGTGCGCGGACGCGAGCTGCTCGCCCCTCCCGAAGCCAAGCACGACGGCCCGCCAGTCGCCGCCGAGGTGCTGCGCGACCTCGCCCGCTGGAACGCAAGCACGCCGGTTCTCGGCGATGGCGAGCCGATGCTACTGCAACTCCAAGCCGATGTCTCGACGAGCGACGGCGAAGGCGCCACTGCGGCCACGGCGGTTCGTCACAAGGGTCCCTATCTCTACCTCGCGCTGCATCCGCTGACCCGCGCTGCCGGCGGCGCGGTGAGCAGCGTTCGCCTGTGGCCGGTGTTCTGCGGACCTCCGCCGCCGGAGCGCCCGGCCACGGCGACCCCTTCGATCGACACCTTGGCCTCCGCAGGAATGACCAGTCGGCCATTCCCCGGCCTGTCCATCGCCAAGCTCGGGTGCGCCGCGTCCAACCTCACGGCATTGCGCCAGGCCGCGGCGTTGAGCGAAGGCGTCGCGGCCGCGAACGGCATGCCGCCGCTGGAGGCGCATTGGCTCCGCGCCGGCCTCGCGCCCTGATCAGGCGGCGAGGCGCTCAAACGCCGCCGCCACTTCGGCGAGCATGTCCGGTTCGCGATCGGCGTAACGGGGGGAGAAGTGGAACGGCTCGATCCGCCGCGCTCGTGCCATGCGCGCGATCTCGCCGGCGGCGCGAGTGGTGAGGTGGGCGCGCTCGTAAGCCATCGTCAGGTCCGCCGCGGCGAACGGCGCTTCGATGAACAGCGTCCCGGCATCGGCGCACAGGCGGGCGACCGCCGCGCGGTTCGCGGGCGTGTCGCGGACGTCGGTGACGTAGCCGATCTTCTGCCCCGGCTCGACCGAGACCAGTTCGCGCAAGCTGCCGAGCGGCGCGGCGTCCCCGTCGGGCAGGGCAACCGGCCAGCCGTCCGGACGGCCGTCGCGGACCGCGTCTTTGAGCGGCTTGAGCCACGGTCCGAGCGGCAGCCCGCGCGCCTCGACCTTGTTGCGCCAGACGTTGACGTGGAGCGGTTCGGTGATGGCAAACCCGAGGCATTGACCGTGGTGCTCGAGCAGCGTCGCCGCGACGGTCAGGTCATCGACCCGCGCGAGCACATCGCCGCACGTCTCCCGCTCACCCGTCGGCGCAGGCGCGAACCGCGACTTCAGCGCGAACCGGGTGGTCGCAATACGGCCCGGCGCCAGCAGCTCGGTGACTTCGAACACCAGGTCCTGCTGGTAGCGCTCGGCAAGGTCCCACTGATACCCGGCGAGCTTGTGCCCGGTGCGCTCCGCCAGCCCTGCCGGGCCGTAAATGGCGATGGTCTTGTCCCGGCCGACGTGGACCCGCAGCAGCGCGTCGAAGCCGATGAAGTGGTCCACGTGGGCGTGGCTGACGAACACGTGGGTGACGCGCAGCAGGTCGCGTGCGCTGAGCGGCGCCAGGTCGCCAAGGTCGAACAGCAGCGCGCGGCGCTCGTGAAGCCGCTCGATGAACAGCGCCGGGTCTCCGAAGCGGCCGTTGACGAGCGTCGCATGCAGCGTCGGCCGCATCGCGGGGCGGCTACTTGTTGGTGCGGCCGAGGCGGCCCTCCGGCACCGAGCCGATCGGGCTCGGATCGTTCTCGACGTCGCCCTCGAAGGTGTTTTGGCCTTCGAGCTGCTTCGGGTCTTCGCCGGTGGCGAAGGCGCCCTTCGACTGGCCGATGCCCGGGTTCCGCTTGAGGTCGTCGGGGAACGGGCTCTTGCCGCGGGTCTTCTCGTGCTTGCCGCTCACGACAGGTCTCCACTGCTTGCGTGAGGCCAACGCGAGGAAGTGGGGGCGGTTCCGGCGCGAACCGCCTCCGGCGTTCGATCAACCCGCCGTCTTCGCCTGCTCGTGGTGGCGGATCACCTCGTCGATGATGAAGCGCAGGAACTTCTCGGAGAACTCGGGGTCGAGCTGGGCTTCGACGGCGAGCTTGCGCAGGCGGGCGATCTGGCGCTCCTCGCGCGCTGGGTCGGACGGCGGGAGCTGGTGCTCGGCCTTGTAGGCACCGACCGCCTTGGTGATGCGGAAGCGCTCGGCAAGGATGTGGACCAGCGCGGCGTCGATGTTGTCGATGCTCGCGCGGTAGCCGGCGAGCACCGGATCGGCGGCTGGCGCGGGCGCGGGGGAGAGGGTCGGCTGGGTCATCGCGCGAGCGCGCTAGCACGCCGGCGCGCGCGAATCCAAGCTTGCCTTCCCGGCCGCGCCCGCCCATCAGCCGCGCCATGGCCGCGACCGTCCTCCCCTTGCGCCCGCGTTCGAGCGAACCGTCGCTGGCGCCGATGCTCGCCCTCACGGCGACCGCGATGAACAGCGTCAACGCGGTGATCCTCGAGCGGATGCAGAGCGAGATCCCGCTGATCCCCGCTCTCGCCGGGCACCTCATCGCCGGCGGCGGCAAGCGCATGCGGCCGATGCTGACCCTCGCCGGGGCGGCGCTGTGCGACTACCAGGGCGCGCGCCACCACAAGCTCGCCGCCGCGGTCGAGTTCATTCACACCGCGACGCTGCTCCACGACGACGTCGTCGACGGCTCGGACTTGCGCCGCGGCAAGGCCGCCGCGAACATCGTCTTCGGCAACCCGGCTACGGTGCTGGTCGGCGACTTCCTGTTCAGCCGCGCGTTCGAGCTGATGGTCGAGGACGGCAGCCTCAAGGTCCTGCGGATCCTCAGCCACGCTTCCGCAGTCATCGCCGAAGGCGAGGTCGACCAGCTCACCGCCCAGCGCCAGGTCGAGACTAGCGAGGAGCGCTATCTGGCGATCATCGGCGCCAAGACCGCGGCACTGTTTGCCGCCGCCTGCCGGATCGCCGCCGTCGTCGCCGAGCGCAGCGACGCCGAGGAGCGCGCGCTCGACGAATACGGCCGCAACCTCGGCATCGCCTTCCAGCTGGTCGACGACGCGATCGACTACGATTCCTCGAGCGCCGAGATGGGCAAGGGCAAGGGCGACGACTTCCGCGAGGGCAAGATGACCCTCCCGGTGATCCTCGCTTACGCCCGCGGCACCCCGGAGGAGCGCGAATTCTGGCGCGAGGCGGTGGCCGGATTCGCCAACTCCGACGACGACCTCGCCGAAGCGGTGCAACTGATCAACCGCCACGACGCAGTCGACGCGACGCGCGAGCGCGCCCGCCACTTCGCCCACCGCGCGATCGATGCGATCGCCGCGTTCCCCGCCGGCGAGGCGCGGAGCGCGATGATCGAGGCCGCCGAGTTCGCGGTGGCGCGGCGGTATTAGGCGCTCAGCTCACCGGGATCATCAGGTGGGCATAAGGCGTGCCGGCCCACATCACGTATGGCGCCTTGGTGTTCGGGTTCGGCCCCGATGGATAGCCGGCGAGCGTGGCTTTGGAGCCGACCACCATGATATGCGGGCCGGTGTGGATCCAGTCGCCCCCGGACGTCGGCTGCTTGGCGTAAGGATCGGTGTTGCTGGCATCGGTGCCGCCCGAGAGCATGTACATGATCCCGGCCTTGTCGGTCGGCGGCGGCTTGTGGCCCATCCACGCCTGCGCCCAAGTCATTGCGTTGCCATCCATGCACATCGGGTCCGGCCCTGGGGTGGTCGGGTTGTCGGGCATGCAGGTGAAGCCGTTGGTGCCCTTGCGCAGCTCTTTCATTGAGCCGTCGGGCTGGACCGCGACGATGCTGGCGGCCTTGGCGACTGCGGCCGGCGCGGCCGATTCGGCGCTGGCGATCGGGTCGTTCGCGCCGGCCGAAGCGGACGCCTCGGCTGATTCCGATACGCCGGGAGTAGCCTCGGTCGCGGGCTTGGAGCAGGAGGCGAGCGCGGCGGCTGCCCCGGCCACCGAGACGAGCAACAACAAACGTGACGATGTCATGAAACCCTCCACTGACGAGCGTTGGGAACGCCTGACTAGCATGCTGCGCAGCCATTGCGCGAACGAAAGTTGAAGAGGGTGCGGCGATGAGCCTGCCGATCGACGCAGTCCTGCCAGAGCTCGCGGCCGCGCTCGCCGGCGGGTCGAGCGCGGTGCTGATTGCGCCGCCAGGCGCCGGCAAGACCACCGCCGTCGCCCCCGCGCTACTTCGCGAGCCGTGGTGCGCCGGCACGATCATCCTGCTCAGCCCGCGCCGGGTCGCCGCCCGCGCCGCCGCCGAACGCATGGCCGAGCTGATGGGCGAAGCGGTCGGGCGGACGGTCGGCTATCTCACTCGGCTGGATTCCAAGCGTTCGGCGGCGACGCGGATCGTCGTCATGACCGAGGCGATCTTCGTCTCCTCAATCGTTGCCGATCCCGAGCTTTCCGGCGTTTCGGCGGTGCTGTTCGACGAGGCGCACGAGCGCCACCTCGACAGCGACCTGGGCCTGGCGCTGGCGATCGAGACCCAGCAGGTGCTCCGCCCCGATTTGCGCCTGCTGGTGATGTCGGCGACGCTCGACGGCGCCCGCTTCGCTTTGCTGCTCGGCGGCGACGGACCACCCGCGACGGTGATCGAGAGCGCCGGCAAAGCCCATCGGCTGGCGATCCGCTGGCTCGGCGCGCGGCCCGAGCTGCGCGTCGAGGACGCCATGACGGCCGCGATCCTCACCGCCTGGCGCGAGCAGGCCGGCGACATCCTCGCCTTCCTCCCCGGCGTGCGCGAGATCGAGCGCACCGCCGAGCGCTTGCGCGAGCGCCTGCCCGATGTGCCGGTGCTCCCGCTCCACGGCCAGTGCGAGCCGGCCGCCCAGCGCGCGGCGATCCGCCGCGATTCCCAGGGCCGGCGGCGGATCGTGCTGGCAACGGCGATCGCCGAGACTTCGCTGACCCTCGACGGGGTCGCGGTGGTGGTCGATGCCGGCCTATCGCGGCGGGCCGAGTGCGACCCCGCCGCCGGGGTTACGCGGCTCGTCACCCATCGCGCCAGCCAGGCCGCCGCGACCCAGCGCGCCGGCCGCGCCGCGCGGCAGGGGCCGGGTGTCGCCTACCGCTTGTGGGAAGAAGCCGCGCATCCGGGCCGGCCGCTGTTCGAGCCACCCGAGATGCTGACCGCCGACCTCGCGCCCCTGGCGCTGACCCTGGCTGCCTGGGGTGCCGGCGAGCCCGCGACGATGGCCTGCCTCGACCCGCCGCCGCCCCCTGCCTTCGCCGCGGCCCGGCGGCGGCTGGAGACGCTCGGCGGATTAGACCCGGCGGGGCGGATCACCACCCACGGCCGGGCCATGGCGGCGCTGACAATCGATCCACCGCTCGCCCACGTGCTGCTTTATGCTGCGCAGCATGGCGCCGCCGCCGCCGCAGCAAAGCTCGCGCTGCTGCTGCAGGAGCGCGGTCTCGGCGGGCGGAGCGAGGACCTCCACCACCGGCTCGAGCGGTGGGACGCCGACCGCTCGGCCCGCGCCGAGGCGTCGCGTAAGCTCGCCGCGCGATGGGCCGAGCGGGCGGTTGCGTGCGTGCTTCGACAGGCTCCGCACGAGCGCGATTTGAATGGACACCCCGGTTCCGCTCACCCTGAGCCTGCCGAAGGCCGCGCGCCCACGCCCCCCGCTCGTGCCGAACCCGTCGAAGCACGCGCGCCGACATCTCCTCCCCTTGGCATTCTCCTCGCCGAGGCGTTCCCCGATAACATCGCCCGCCGCCGCTCGGCCTCGGGGGAGGATTGGCTCAGCGCCGGCGGGCGCGGGCTGCGGCTCGATCCGGCCTCGCCGTTGGCGCGTGCGGAATGGCTCGCCGTCGGCGATGCCCAGGGCGAGGCCAAGGGTGCGCGGATCACCGGCGCCGTCGCGCTCGACGAGGCCGACGTGCTGCGCTGGCTCGATCCCCGGATCGAACGCCGCAGCGTGCTGCGCTGGCTGCCCGACGAGAAGCGCGTCGAGGCGCTGGTCGAGCGGCGGCTCGGGGCGATCGTCGTCAGCCGGGGCCCTGATCCCGATCCCGATCCGCAGGCGATCGCCGCGCTGCTGCTCGAGCAGGTCCGCAGGGCCGGGCTGGGGCTGCTGCCGCTATCTGCTGCGAGCCGCTCGTTGCTGGCGCGCGCCCGGCACGCTGCGATCGATGAACTTTCGGAGCAGGCCCTGCTCACCGCAGCGGACGATTGGCTGCTGCCGCAGCTCACGCGCCGTCTCGGCGATCTCGACCCGGCTGCGCTGCACGCCGCGCTGCTCGCGCGGCTCGACTGGGACGCCCGCCAGCGACTCGACGCGCTCGCCCCGGCCGAGTTCGTCAGCCCGGCCGGCATCCGCCACGCCATCGACTACGACGATCCCGCGGGGCCGAGCGTGGAGTTGCGCGTCCAGGCGCTGTTCGGGCTCGACGTGCATCCGACCTTCGGTACGCCCCCGCAGCCGCTGCTGCTCAAGCTGACCTCGCCGGCCGGGCGGCCGCTGCAAGCGACCCGCGACCTCCCCGCGTTCTGGCGCGGCAGCTGGCGCGACGTCCAGCGCGAGATGAAGGGCCGCTACCCAAGACACCGCTGGCCCGACCGCCCGTGGGAGGAAGCGCCGAGCCTCAAGACCAAGAACGCCTTCGAACGCTCGTGAGGGTCTTGATTCCCGCGCGGTTTGCCGACAAGCAGCCGCCCATGCCCGCCCGCATCTACCAGCGCCCGAAGAACGCCATGCAGTCCGGCCGGGCGCTCACCGACGAATGGTTGCTCGACTTCGTCCCGGCGGAAGCCAAGCGCGCCGATCCGCTGATGGGCTGGAACGGTTCGGGCGACACCCAGACGCAAGTCGTGCTGACGTTCGCCACCAAGGATGAGGCGCTCGCTTACGCCCAGCGCTACGGCATCGACGCCGTGGTCCACGAGCCCCCGCCGCGGCGGCTCAAGCTCCAGGCTTACGCCGACAACTTCCGCTGAGCCTGGCGCGCGTCCTTCGACAAGCTCGGGATGATCCTTCGACAGGCTCAGGATGAGCGGAATTTATGCAATCCCAGGTCCGCTCGTGCTGAGCCTGTCGAAGTACGCGGACTAACGGTCGCCCAAACGCGCGAGCCTACTGCCGCAGTTGCAGGCGCCCTTGCGTGTAGGCGGCCCGGCAGTCGCTGGCGTCGTGCTTGATGTCCGAATCGAGCAGCGTGGTATTGGTCATGCCCGGGCCGACGAAGCGCTTGTCGTCGCACTCGCCGTCGTGGGCGTACTTGCTGGCATCGTCGCCCCACATGATGTGGTTGACCCCGCTGGTGGCGTAGCCGGTCGAAGCGGCGGTGCGGCCGCCGGTGTAAGTCAGGCGGTGTTGCTCGTAAGCGGAGCGGCAATCGGTTGCATCGTGGCGGACGTCGCTGTCGAGCAGCCGCGTCGCGGTCATCCCCGGGCCCGAAAAGCGCATGTCGTCGCACTCGCCGTCCCTGGCGAACTCGCTGCTGTCGTCGCCGAAGTCGATCTGCTGGGCGGCGAGCGGTCGCGGCGCGGCCAGCGCAAGCAAGACGAGAAACGTCGCGGTGCGGAAGCGGTGCTGATTCATGGCGTCCCCCCTGTGGTCGGCGCATTGGACTGCAACGCCAGTCTGCGCCCAAACCGCTGCCGCAGCAACGGCGCAGCGGCGGGCTTGCGCAATCGTTTCGCTCCCGCCATATGCGCCGCCGGGAGTCGGGCGGGCGTTTGCGTCCGCCAACCTGGTCAGGTCCGGAAGGAAGCAGCCATAACGGATTGCGGCGGGTCGCCCGGCTCCTTTTCCCCTGACATTCCCCCGACCACGGCCTAGCTTCGGGCA
>JAEKKO010000165.1 GCA_019510335.1 Novosphingobium sp.
AATCCACCCACTTCATCTCCAGAGTCTGGGATGAGTGCCGCATCTGGCCGAACCCCAACTCCTCGCTGGTTTGGCCCCACCGCCCTCTTCTTGATGACGCGGGTCTGTCCATGGTTTCCAACACTCTCGAAACTATTTTTTCGGTTGGAAAGACCACCGGAAAGATCATTTGGCTTGATAGCCTTCCCGGTGGTTAGCGCCGGCCTGTCCTTACCCGCACTATGGGAAGTGGTGTGTTTTGTCAAAGTGATAACTCCCTTCGAGGGGGGAGAGGCTGATCGCTAAACCGCCGCCAAGGCCTGGTCGAAATCGGCGATCAAGTCGTCGGCGTCCTCGATGCCGATCGAGATCCGCACGAGGTTGTCGGTGATCCCGAGCAAAGCCTTGCGCTCGTCCGGCACCGACAGGTGGGTCATCGCCGCCGGGTGGCTGGCGAGGGTCTCGGTGCCGCCGAGGCTGACCGCGAGCTTGGCCACCTTGAGCGCGTCGAGGAAGCGGAACGCCTCGGCCTCGCCGCCCTCGATGAACAGCGAGAACGTGCTGCCCGCGCCCGTGCAGTGGCGTTCGAAGATGTCCTGCTGGCGCGGGTCCTCGATCCGCCCGAGGTAGCCGAGCCCGACCACTTTCGGGTGCCCGGCGAGGAACGCACACACTTTCGCGGCGTTTTCGCCGGCGCGGGTCATCCGCAATTCGATCGTCTCGAGGCTGCGCAGGAGCATCCACGCCGTGTTGGGATCGCAGATCGTGCCGATGGTGTTGCGCAACATTCGCACTGGCTCGATCCACTGCCGCGCGCCGTAGAGCCCGCCGGCGACGAGGTCGGAGTGGCCGCCGGCGTACTTGGTGAGCGAGTAGACGGCGATGTCGGCGCCGTGGGCCAGCGGCTGCTGCCACAGCGGCCCGAGGAAGGTGTTGTCGATGACGATCGGCGGGCGCGCTTCGCCGGGCAGCGTGTCGCGGGCAGCGGCGACCGCTTCGATATCGACCAGCGCGTTGGTCGGGTTGGCCGGGCTTTCGAGATAGATCATCGCCACCTTGCCACCCTGGCGCTGGGCCAGTTCGGCCCCGCGGGCGAGGGCGGCGTCGATTTCCTCGCGCGTCGCGCCGGCGGGAAAGTCGACATAGCCGATCCCGAAGCGCGACAGGGTGCGGGCGATGAACCCCTCGGTCGCGGCATACAGAGGGCCCGAGTGAACGACCACGTCGCCGCCGCTGCAATAAGCGAGCAGCAGCGTGGCGATCGCCGACATTCCGCTCGAGAACACCAGCGCCTCCTCGGCCTGTTCCCACACGGCGAGCCGGTCCTCGAGGATCTCCTGGTTGGGTCCGTTGAAGCGCGAATAGACCAGCCCCTCGGACCCGCCGGGGCGCTTGCCGGTGATCCCCTCGAAGTGCCGCTTGCCCGCCGCCGCGCTTTCGAATGCGAACGTCGAGGTGAGGAAGATCGGCGGCTTGAGCGCCCCTTCCGAGAGGCGCGGGTCATAGCCGTAGCCCATCATCAGCGTCGACGGCTTGAGCTGGCGCCCGCCGATCCTGGTCACCTCCGGCTTGGGCTTGCGGCGCGGTGTGCGGGTCGGATCGGTCATGGCGGTCTCCCTCGGCCGGCGAACTGGTTGCACCTGTAACCGCATCGGCCGCAGCTGGCGACGTGAAAACGCGCCGCCGGGCCGTCGGGTTCAGGGGGTGCAAAAGTAGCCGCGCAGTGCCGTGGGAGACCCCGACCAAGCGACGGAAATAACGCCGAACTTACTTCGGCGAGAGCACCATCAGCATCTGCCGGCCTTCCATCCGCGGGTAGGCTTCGACTTTGGCGATCTCGGAGACGTCGTCCTGGACGCGGCGGAGCAGGTCCATGCCGAGCTGCTGGTGCGACAGCTCGCGGCCGCGGAAGCGCAAGGTCACCTTGACCTTGTCGCCGTCGGTGATGAAGCGGTTCACGTTGCGCATCTTCACGTCGTAATCGTGATCGTCGATGTTCGGACGCATCTTGATCTCCTTGATCTCCTGCGTCTTCTGGGTCTTGCGCTGCTGGTTGGCCTTCTTCTGCGCTTCGTAGCGGAACTTGCCGACGTCGAGGAACTTGCAGACCGGCGGATCGGCGTTGGGCGAGACTTCGACCAGATCGAGGCCGACTTCGGCGGCCTGCTCGATCGCCTCGCGGGTGTACATCACGCCGAGGTTCTCGCCATTCTCGTCGATGACGCGGACCTTATCCGACTGGATCATATTATTGAAACGCGGTCCGCTCTTGACGGGGGGCGCCATCATGCGCCGGGGTGGGGGGGCTATAACGTGTTCTCCTGAGGTCTGCAGAATCAGCGCTCCTTATCGGCAAAGCCGGCACGGATAAAGGGGCTTGACGCGGGCTCCGGGGGGAGCGCCCGACAACGGGAAAGGGCCGCCCCTCGCGGAGCGGCCCCCTTGCGACCCGAAGGGCTGATCAGCGCCGATTACGGTCGCTGGAACCCTTTCCCTTGCGGTCGGCGTCGCTGCGATCGAAGCCGCCCTGCTGTTTGTGAGCGCCGCCTTGCTGGGTCTGCTGGCGGCCGCTGCTGCTGCTGCCACCGAGGCCGCCCTGCTGCCCGCTGCCGTGTTCGAGACCGCCCATCTGGCCGCTGCCGTCAGCTTCCTGCATCTGCTGGCGGCCGCCGCCGCCGCGCTGGCTCGAGCCGCGCTCCATGCCGGATTGCTGCTGGCCCGGGGCGCCGCCTTGCTGGGTCTGTTGACGCGGGCGGTCGCTACGGCTGCCGAGCTGGCTACCGTGGCGGCCTTGATCCTTCTGATTGGCCATCTTCGCTCTCCTAGCGTGCCCTGGGGCACAGCTGGACAACGCGCGATCCGGCGGCGGGTTCACAACAAATGTTACGCTTGGGCGCGGGGATGCCTCAGCTCGCCGCGCGCCACAGCGGCAACTGGACGAGCCGCCCGGCCGCGGCGGCGATCGCGTCGATCGCGCGGGCTGGCTGCATCGCCGCGAGGATCGCCGGGTCGGCGGCGTCCATTCCAGCGGTGAGCGATCCGAACGCCGGGAGGATCATCCGCCGCTCGCTCGCCACCGCGCAGGGCCGGACGATGCGCCGGCCGCGGATGCTGACTTGCAGGCGCGGGTGGAAATGGCCCGAAAGCTCGGGGCCGGTCTCGCCGGATTGGGCCCGGTGGCGTAGCCGCACGCCGCCGACCGCCAGCTCCTCGACCACCGTCCCGCCTTCGCGCGCGGTCATCGCCGGATCGTGGTTGCCGGTGATCCACACCCACTCGGTCGCGCGGGTCAGGGCCGCCAGCATGCCCGCGGCGTGAGGCTCGAGCCGCTCGCTGCCGGCGCTGTCGTGGAAGTTGTCGCCGAGCGTGTAGACCCGCCGCGCCCCGGTTTCGCGGATCGCCAGCGCCAGCCGCTCGAGCGTTTCGCGGCTGTCGTACGGCGGCAGCATCTGGCCGTGGGTGGCGAAGAAGCTCGCCTTCTCGAGATGCAGGTCGGCCACCACCAGCGCCTGCTCGCGCGGCCAGAACACCGCGCGGGTGCCGGTCAGCCGCCATTCCTCGCCGGCGAACGAAAAGGGAACCATGGCCCGGCCTTGCCGGAGCCGCGGCGATTTGGCAAGCGCGCCCGATGGACCCCGCCAACCCGATCGACTGGACACCCTACACCGCCCGCGCCCGCGACTGGTTCGAGTCGTTGCGGGATCGCATCTGCGCCGAGTTCGAGGCGATCGAGCGCGAGGCCGGCAGCGAAGCCGCGTTCGAGCGCACCGCCTGGCAGCGCAGCGAGGAGGGCAATCCCGATCCCGGCGGCGGGGTCCGTGCGGTGATGAAGGGCCGCGTGTTCGAGAAAGTCGGGGTCAACGTCTCGACCGTGCGCGGCAACTTCTCGCCCGAGTTCGCCGGCACGATCCACGGCGCCGGGGCCGAGCAGCCGGGCTTTTCCGCCACCGGGATCAGCCTGGTTGCGCACATGGCCAACCCGCACGTGCCCGCGGTCCACATGAACACGCGGTTCCTGACCACCAGCAAGGCGTGGTTCGGCGGCGGCGGCGACCTCAATCCGCCGCTGCCCTATGCCGACGACAACGCCGAGTTCCACGCCGCGTTCAAGGGCGCCTGCGACCGCCACGACCCGGCGTACTATCCGCGCTTCAAAGCCTGGGCCGATGACTACTTCTACATCCCCCACCGCCAGGTCCACCGCGGGGTCGGCGGGATCTTCTACGACCACCTCGAGTGCGTCGACCCGGCCGCATGGGAGGCGAACTTCGCCTTCACCCGCGATGTCGGCGAGGCGTTCCTGGCCGTGTTCCCGCGCCTCGTCCGCCGCCGCATGGGGTTGGCGTGGACGCCCGAGGACAAGCGCCGCCAGCTCGAATGGCGCGGGCGCTACGCCGAGTTCAACCTCGTCTACGACCGCGGCACATTGTTCGGCCTCAAGACCGGCGGCAACATCGACGCGATCCTGATGAGCCTCCCGCCCGAAGCGGTGTGGAGCTAGGGACACCACAAGCGACCTCAGGGAAGGAAATCGAAATGGCCAGGTTCACCACCGAGCAGGCGACCGCGATCGCCGCGATCCAGCAGACGGTCAACGACTGGGCGCGCGAGCTCGACGTCAACAACGGCCTCGCGGTGCCGGCGCTGGTGACCGAGGATTGCGCCTACACCGTCGGCGGGACCAAGCGCATTGGCCCGGCGGGCGTCCAGGAGTTCTACGACCAGCGCCTCGCCCGGCTTCAGGCTACCCCCGAGGGCGTGCCGACGATGCGCCACATCGTCTCGAACTTGCGCGTCGCGTTCCGCTCGGGGCGCGAGGCCGGGATCACCTTCAGCCTGGTGTTCTTCTCGACCGCCGGACAAGCCTCGGGCCTCGAGCATGCCGACCCGGCGGCGGTCGCCGACGTCGAGATGGACTTGCGCGCGGGCGATGACGGCGACTGGAAGATCGCCCGCTTCGACAGCGGCCAGACCTTCCGGCGGGTGGCGAAGTGACTATGCTCCCAGGTGCAGCCCGGCGTCGACCAGCAGCGTCTCGCCGGTGATCGGCAACGCGGCGCGGGAGCCGAGGAACAGGGCGCTGCCGGCGACGTCCTCGGCGCTCGAGGCGAACTTGAGCGGGGTCGTGGCGGCGATGTGGTCGCGCAGCTTGTCCTTCCCGCCGGCGTAGCCGAGCTTGTCGAACCACGGGCTGTCGATGAACCCGGGACAGATCGCGTTGACCCGGACCTTCGGCGCCAGCGCCCTGGCCAGGCCGAAAGTCATCGCGTTGAGCGCGCCTTTCGAGG
>JAEKKO010000369.1 GCA_019510335.1 Novosphingobium sp.
GTCGCGGATGCGCTCGATCACACGCAGGATCTCCTCGCTGCCGGCGGCGTCGAGCGAGGACAGCGGCTCGTCGAGCAACAGGACGCGCGGGCCCGAAAGCAAGGCCCGGCCGATCGCCACGCGCTGGGCCTCGCCGCCCGATAGCGTGCGCGGACGGCGCTCGAGCAAGTGCCCGATGCCGAGGAACGCCACCACTTCCTCGAGCGTGAAGCGCCGCCGCTCGGGTGGGGCGAAGCGCCAGCCGAACCGAAGGTTGTCGCGGACGCGGCGATGCGGGAACAGCCGCGCGTCCTGGAACACATAGCCGCAGGCGCGCCGCTCCGGCTTCAGGTCGATCCCCGAGGCGCTGTCGAACATGACCTCGCCGGCGACGGCGATCCGCCCGGCATCGGGCCGGAGCAGCCCGGCGACCATGTCGAGAACGGTCGTCTTGCCGGCTCCTGAGGGGCCGAACAGGGCGGTCAGCCGCGCCTCGGAGGCAAAAGCGACGGCGATCTCGCGCTCGCCCCGGCGCACCCGCACGTCGACCTCAAAGGACATGGCCATGCCGCCCGTGGCCCATTCGCCGCGCCAGCAGCTCGGAAACGATCAGCGCGGCGAGCGACAGGGCGACCGAGATCGCCGCCAGCCGCATGACACTGGCGTCGCCGCCGGGGACCTGCAGCGCGGCGTAGATCGCCAGCGGCAGCGTCCGGGTTTCGCCGGGGACGTTCGAGACGAAGGTGATCGTCGCGCCGAACTCGCCGATCGAGCGGGCGAAGCCGAGCACCGTCCCGGCGACCACTCCGGGCATGGCCAGCGGCAGGGTGATCGCCCAGAACGTTCGCCATGGCCCCGCTCCGAGGGTCCGCGCGGCGCCTTCGAGGCGCGGGTCGACGGCCTCGAGACTGAGCCGGATCGCGCGGACCATTAGCGGCAGCGCCATCACCCCGGCCGCGATCGCCGCACCGGTCCAGCGGAACAGCACGCTAATGCCGAGCGTCGCCAGCGCCCGTCCAGCGGGGCCATTAGGAGCAAACGCCAGCAGCAGCATCCATCCGGTCACCACCGGCGGCAGGACCAGCGGCAGGTGGACCACCGCGTCGAGCAGCACACGGCCGGGAAAGCGCCCGCGGGCGAGCAGCCAGGCGAGCGCGAACGCCGCCGGCAACGTCCCCAGCACGGCCGCAAGTCCGACCTTGAGCGACAGCGCGACGATGCCCCATTCGTCGGCGTTCACGCCGCTCAACCCGTGCCGAAGCCGAAGTGGGCGAAGATCGCGCGGGCTTCGCTCGA
>JAEKKO010000379.1 GCA_019510335.1 Novosphingobium sp.
CTCGATCCCAGCATGATCGCTGGAGTGACGCAGCCGCTAGCAGCCGCCGCCAAGACGCCGATCGGACCGGTCGTGAGCGGCATCGGCAATGCCATCGTCCGCACCGCTCATAACTTCAACTCGGCCGGCCAGATCAGGGTGGTGAACTTCCCCGGCGGCGGTGCGGTGCGGGTGACGGACGCGAACATCATCGGCCCGAACGGTGCCCGTGCCCGCCTCTTCGGCGGGAGCGGCATGACTTATTACTGGCCTGCGTACGCTCTCCGAATCGATACCAGCATCGAGATGGGCGGCGGCGGATTGCCGCAGGGAAGGGTGACTCTCTCCCAACCGCGTGCCGGCGCGCCGATGAGCGGCGTCGCCGACCTGGCACCCTATGTCGCCGCGAACGGCCAGCGCCTTGCACTCGCGCCGATCCGCTTCGGTCCGGGTCCAGACAACTCCACCGCGCTCAGCACCGTGGCCCAGCTCGACGGACCGTTCCCCAACGGACGCGTGCAGGCGCTGCGGCTGCCGATCGCGGGCCGGGTAGGCCGGGGCCGGAGCTTCGCCTTCGGTACCGCGTGCGCAGTCGTCAGCTGGAACAGCTTTCAAATGAGCGCGCTGCAGCTTGGCGCGGCGCGGCTGCCGATCTGCCCGATCGGGCCTGCAATGGTTTCGAAACAACCGGGTGCGCCGGTGCAGGCGAGCGCTCGGCTGGGCGCAACCGCGCTGAACGGGCGCCTGGGCAGTTCACCGCTGCGGCTCGCGACGGCGGGCGGGCAAATCGTTGGGCAGCGGTTCGGTTTGAATGCCTTGTCGTTGCGTCTCGGCCGTTCCGCATCGCCAATCGCCTTCGATGCGGCGCGGTTCGGCGGCAGCCTTAGCGGAGGCACGCGCGGCGACTTCAGCGGCGCCCGAGCGACGATCGGTACCGTGCCGGTGCTTCTCAGTCAGGCGTCCGGCACCTGGCAGCTCAAAGGCGGAGGTTTCGCGCTCGCGGGCAATTCGCTGGTGTCCGACCGCGATGCCAATCCGCGCTTCTATCCGCTGAAGACCAACGACCTGAAACTGACGGTCGCCGGCGATACCGTGAGGGCGAGCGGCACCTTGCATCACCCGGCATCCGGGGCACTCGTCACGGATGTCTCAATCGAACACCGGCTTTCTACCGGCGCTGGACACGCGGTCCTCGACGTACCCGGCCTGACCTTCGGTCCGAACCTGCAGCCGGAGGAGATCACAAGGCTCACCGAAGGCGTCATCGCGCTCGTTAACGGCACAATCAGCG
>JAEKKO010000375.1 GCA_019510335.1 Novosphingobium sp.
GCGCTTCGAACGCCGCGTCGGCTTCGGGCGATATGGGGAAATAGCTTGCCATCGAGGCGAACAGCACCAGCCCGCCGCCCGGCGCCATGCGCGGGCGCACCGCGTCGACGATCGCCTGGGTGGCGTCGAGGTTGATCTCCAGCAGCTTGTCCTTGTCGCCGAAGATCGCCGGCGAGACGCCCGCGGTGTGGATCACCGCGCCGATCGCGCGATCGCTGACCTTGGCCAGCAACCGCTCGGTAAAGGCGGGATCGGTGATCTCGCCGCCAAGCAGATCGACCCTCGCGCCTTTGGCTCTAAGCGCTGCCGCTACCGGGCCAAGCCGCGCCTCGTCGAGATCGCAGAGCAACAGTTCGGGCCAGCCATCCTCGCCGAGCAGCCGCGCGCAGTGCGACCCCATGCCGCCGGCCGCGCCCGTCACGATCGCGACGCCCTCGGCGCGCTGAAACTCTCCCATGGTCGTTCCTTTCGATTGGATGGGCGCGAGCCTGCGCGCACTGGGGCCGCGTCGTCAAGGCTTGCGCTCGGCCCCAATGCCCTTATCGCCGCCACGACAACGGGAGAACGACCTTGACCGACGCGGTCCTTTACCAAGCCGATGACGAGGGCATCGTCACGCTGACGCTCAATCGCCCCGAAATGCGCAATCCGATCACCGACAAGGAGATGATCGCCGCTTTGCTCGCCGCGCTCGAACGGCTCGAAGCCGACCCCAAGGCGCGAGTCGCGATCCTTACCGGCGCGGGCAAGGGCTTTTCCTCGGGCGGCAACATCCACGAGATGAAGCCGGGCGGCAACATCAATGCCGGCACGCCGGTCGCAACGCGGCTCGCTTACAAAAGCGGCGTCCAGCGCCTGCCCCTCGCCTTCGCCGCGCTGGAAGTGCCGGTGATCGCCGCGGTGAACGGCGCCGCGGTCGGCGCGGGCTGCGACCTCACCTGCATGTGCGACCTGCGCATCGCCGGGGAAAGCGCGCGTTTCGCCGAGAGCTTCGTCAAGCTCGGGCTGATCGCCGGCGACGGCGGCTCGTGGCTGCTGCCGCGCGTGATCGGCTGGTCGAAGGCGGCCGAAATGGCGCTGACCGGCGACATGATCGACGCCGCCGAAGCCCTCGCCTGCGGGCTCGTCAGCCAGGTCGTGCCCGATGCCGAGCTGATGGTCGCCGCATCGCCGCCAACCCGCCCCACGCGGTGCGGATGACCAAGCGGCTGCTGTGGGAGGGGCGGCGCAGCGACCTTGCCAGCCTGCTCGAGATGGCCGCGGCGATGCAGGCGGCGGCGCATGCCACGGGCGATCATGCCGAAGCGGTCGATGCCTTCCTCGCCAAGCGCAAGCCCGAGTTCAAGGGCGATTGACAGGCGCAATGTGAGGGCGCAGGCATCGTTTCACATTTTAATGTGAACAAGCGAGTCGCTTATGTCAGGCAATGTGATCGATCGTGTCCGTCAGCTCGTCGTCGACGGCGGCATGAGCAAGGCCGGGCTCGCCCGCGCCGCCGGGCTCCACGCCAATACCTTACGCGACTGTACCGAGATGGCGTGGAATCCCACCGCCGAGACGCTCGGCAAGCTCGAGCGCTTCCTCTTCACCAACGACGACCGGCCGGTCCTGGTCCCGATCGAGGAGATCATCGACGAGGCGCGCAACGGCCGCATGTTCATCCTGGTCGACGATGAGGATCGGGAGAACGAGGGCGACCTCATCATCCCCGCGCAGATGGCGACGCCCTCGGCGGTCAACTTCATGGCGACGCACGGCCGCGGGCTGATCTGCCTGACGCTGACCGGCGAGCGCTGCGAGCAGCTCGGGCTCGACTTGATGAGCCGCAACAACGGCACCCGTCATGAAACCGCCTTCACCGTCTCGATCGAGGCGCGCGAAGGTGTCACCACCGGCATTTCCGCCGGCGACCGCGCGCGCACGATCAGCGTGGCCATCGACGGCAGCAAGGGCCGCGACGACATCGTCACCCCCGGCCACGTCTTCCCGCTGCGCGCACGCGACGGCGGGGTGCTGGTCCGCGCGGGCCATACCGAGGCGGCCGTCGACATTTCGCGTCTCGCCGGGCTCAATCCCTCGGGCGTGATCTGCGAAATCATGCGCGACGACGGCACCATGGCCCGGCTCGAGGACCTGGTCGGTTTCGCGCGCATGCACGATCTCAAGATCGGCACGATCCGCGACCTCATCGCCTATCGCCGCAAGCACGACCACCTCGTCGTCAAGAAGGCGGAACTCGCTTTCACCAGCCGCTGGGGCG
>JAEKKO010000176.1 GCA_019510335.1 Novosphingobium sp.
ATGTCGGCCAGATCGAGGTGTTGCGCGGCCCGCAAGGTACTTTGCGTGGGCGAGCCACGCCATCGGGCTCGATCACCGTCGCGCCCCGGCTCGCCGACCTGTCGCAACCCGGCGGCTACGTCAGCGGCACTTACGCGTCAGACAACACGCGCAACGTGCAGTTCGGCATCGGCGTGCCGATTGTGGCCGACAAGCTCGCGGTCCGAGTCTCAGGGGTGTGGGACCAGAACCGCGGCAATCGCGTGCGCAGCATCAACGCCGCCGAGCTGCCGGATCGCGACACCCGCTCGATCCGCGCCAGCGTGCGCGCGGAGCCGCTCTCGTTCGTCAAGCTCGGGTTCCTCTACCAGGCGCTCGAGAGCAACGCCGTCCAGTACGACCAGGTCGAGTCGATGAGCCTCTACAACCCGACCACGCCATCGGCCGGAGCGACCGACTACGGCACGATCGGGCTTAACGATCGCCGCGCGATCATGCTCTATCCGCGCCGCGTCTACCAGCGCTTCAAATTCTACAACTGGAACGGGGAAGTCGATTTCGCCGGGCAGCGCCTGATCTACGTCGGGTCGCACCAGGTTTCGTACTTCAACCCGATCACGCCGGCGGACACGACCAACTTCTTCCCGGCGCTCGCGCCGGTCCAGAACGTGATCACCAAGTCACACACGACCACTCATGAAATTCGCTTGCAGAACCAGGAGCGGGTCGCCGGTCTGTTCGACTACGTCGCCGGGTATTTTCACTCCAGCGGCCAGGCTGAAGTGATCCTCACCACCGACACCATCCTGCGCTTCTTCGGACAAATCGCGCCAGGCGTGACGTTCCCGCTGCCGGTGGCGCCGTCGCTCAACACCACGCACATCTACATCCCACCGGCCGCCAGGGGCTCCGAGGAGTCGATTTTCGGCAACGTCACGATGCACCTCGGCGAAGGGACCGAGCTCGAGGGTGGCTTGCGGCACATCCACTCCGTCAGCAGCGGCTCGAGCCTCTACATCGGCTGCACACCGCCCGACCTGAGCATTTCCGGAGTATCGCAGTACCCGGCCTGCACACCGCAGCCAAACAGCGCCAATGCCTACGACGAAAAGAAGACGATCTATTCGGTTCGGCTCCGCCACCGGTTCAACCGCAACCTGATGGTCTACGCCGCCAGCGGCAGCTCGTACCGGCCTAGCGTCGAGGCGATCGGCGATTTCTCGACGTTCCCGTACACCGCGACTGAGCGGGCCCACATCTTCCTGCCCGCCGAGACCTCGAAATCGTACGAGATCGGCTTCAAGTCGAACTGGATGGACAACAAAATCCTGCTCGACGTCACGGCGTATCACCAGAATTTCAAGAACTACCCATTCCGGGCTGCAACCGGCGTCTACTACATCAACGGGGACAGCTCGGGAGCAGCAACGCGCGGCCAGTTCAACTTCGTCAGCGCTGTCCCGGTGACGGTTAACGGGGTCGAGGCGCAGCTCGGATTTCACCCGACGCGGAACGTCAGCCTCGATGCGACGATCAACTACTCGCATAGCAAGATCGGCAACGCCCGGCTCGCCTGCACCGACGCGCTGAACAACTCGACCGGGGCAGTCGGCTCGGACGGAATCCCCGACATCGTCGCTCCGACATTGGCGCAGTTGCAGGCGGCTTACGGCGCCGAGCACCTCGCGACTTGCGCCGCCAGCGGCCAGTCGGCGACGTTCCAGCCCAACTGGAGCGGCTCGATCCAGGGCGAGTACGCCCATCCGCTCGCCGACCGTGTCGACGGGTTCGTCCGGGGTCTGGTCGCCTGGCGCGGCAAGACGGCGAACGACCCGAACAACGGTTTCGACGATGTCGGCGCGTACGCCCTCGTCAATCTCTACGCGGGCCTGCGGGATCCGGGAAATGCCTGGGAAATCGCGTTCTACGTCAAGAACGTCGGCAACGTCACCCGCCTGCTGACGCGCGACCAGGACGCGCTCAGCACCTCGACGGTCGACGTGCTGCTCGGAGCGCCGACGTTCCGGTCTCCGGTGGGAACCCGCTCGACGATCCTCACCAGCCGCTACGGCGGGGTGACCGTGACGCAACCGCGCGAGTTCGGCGTCACCGCGCGCTTCTCGTTCGGTTCGCGTTGATTAGCACGACCGCCTGCGCCGCCGCCCCGATCGGGGACGGCGGCGCGGGTGACCTTCTTCGATGGGTGTGACGATGACGTTCCGCGGCAACTTGCCTCCCGACGGTCGGCCCCTCCGCGTCGCCCAGTGGGCGACCGGGCTCGTCGGTCTCGCCTCGATGCGGGCGGTGATCGCCGACCCGCGCTTCGAATTGGTCGCCCTCCACGCCCACTCCCCGGCAAAGATCGGCAGGGACGCCGGCGAGCTTTGCGGCGTCGCGCCGATTGGCGTCAAGGCGACCGGCTCGCTGACCGAGCTGCTCGCCGCGCGGCCCGATTGCGTCATGTACATGCGCGAGGGCTACGATCTCGACGAGGTCTGCGCGCTGCTCGAGGCCGGCTGCAACGTCGTCACCACCCGCAGCGAATTCCTCAACCCGGCGCGCATGGAAGCGGAGTTCCGCGGTCGGCTCGAGGACGCCTGCCGGCGCGGCAACAGCTCGCTCCATTCGACCGGATCGAGCCCCGGGTTCATCACCGAAGCGATGCCGATCGTGCTGACCTCGATCCAGCGCCAGTTTCGCTCGCTGGTGATCGACGAGTACGCCGACATGGTCCTCGGCTGCTCGCGCGAGATGCTGTTCGACCTGCTCGGCTACGGCCAGCGGGTCGACGCAATGCCGCCCGAGCGCATTGCTCACATCCGCGAGAGCTTCGCCCATTCGCTGGAGCTGATTGCCGATGCCATCGGATTGCCGCTCGACGGGATCGAGACCAAGCACGAGATGGCCAATGCGCTCGAACCGATCCGCATCCCCAGCGGCGAGGTGATCGAAACCGGCACGTTCGCCGGCGAACGGATCACCATTGCCGGCATGCGCAATGGCAAGGCGATCCTGACATTCCGCGCCAACTGGTACTGCTCGACCGAGATCGACGCGAAGTGGGAGCGACGGGAGTCCGGTTGGCGGGTGGTGGTCGACGGCGATGCGCCGCTCGATATCGCCATCCGCTTCCCGATTCCCACCGACCAGATCGTCGCGACGCTGCCGCACTACACGGCGAACCGCCCGGTCAACGCCATTCCTTACGTCTGTGCGGCGGCCCCGGGCATCGTCACGACGGTTGACATGCCGCAGATCATCGCCCGATTCTCCTGACGAGGGGCGCCGCACAGGGGGCCTGATGAAGGGGGATTCGGATATGCATTCAGCAGTAAGCCGCCGTTCGGTGGTCCGCGGTCTGGGAGCGGCAAGCATCATGGCCATGATCGCAACGGCCGCCGGGGCTAAGCCCGGACAGGGCTTCTTCGAACGGCACCGATTGCCGATTGGCCTCCAGCTCTACACTCTCGGCGATGCGGTGAAGACCGATCTCGACGGGACCATGGCCCGCGTCGCGGCGATCGGCTACCGCGAGATCGAGCTGCCCAACTTCGCCGGCCATTCGCCGCAAGAGCTGCGCAAGGCCGCCGACCGCGCCGGGCTCTCCATCACCAGCGTACACCTGCCGTTCGTCACCGTCGCGCTGCCGAACATGGTGACGATGACCAGCGAGCCGGCGCGGATCGCCGATGCGCTGGGCATCCTCGGAGCACGGACGGCGGTTGCGCCGCTGGTGCTGCTGCCGCCCGATTTCCGCCCGACCTCCGGCGAGAGCTTTTCGGTCTCGATCGACCGCTCGATCAAGGCCGGCGGTGTCGACATCTGGAAGCGCGCCGCGGCCCTGCTCAACGAGCGGGCGTCCGCGCTGAAGCCGCTCGGGATCGGCGTCGGCTATCACAACCACAACCTCGAGTTCGCGCCGGTCGGCGGCACCACGGGGTGGGAGATCCTCCAGCGCGAGACCGATCCGGCACTGGTCACATTCGAAGTGGACATCGGCTGGGTCGCTGCGGCCGGGATCGAGCCGGTCGGCTTCCTCGAACGGATCAAGGGCCGCGCCAGGCACTTGCACGTCAAGGATGTCGCCGCCGGGACCAAGCCGAACTACGCCTTCGAGATGAGCCCGACCGAGACCGGCGCCGGGGTCCTGCCGTGGTCGCGGATCCTGCCGGCAGCCTACGCCGCGGGGGTCCGGCACTTCTATGTCGAGCAGGAACCGCCGTTCACGATTCCGCGCGAGGAGGCGGCGCACCGCTCATTCATTTATCTCGCGGGCCTGCGCGCCTAGCCCGCCGTCCACCAACGCCATTCTCCGCTCACCTGCGAAAACAGTTGCAACCTCCTGCGACGATGCTCAGATTGACCTGAGCAAAAGTGGGGAGCGGATCATGGTTGCAGCACCTCGATCCATTGCCGCGTGGAACGGGCAGTCTGCGCGCGCAAGTCGGCGCCTGCCCATGGCGCTGGCGGCGATATCGTTTACGCTGCTGACCTCCGGCGTGGCGCGCGCGCAATTCTACATCGGCCCGAGCTATCTTCAGGTCCCAGGGCTTGACGGGGGTGCCAAGGACAAGGCGCACAAGAATTGGCTGCGCGCCGAATCCCGCTACTGGACCAAGCGTCCGGGGCTCCCCGAAATTCGCGGCATTCATTCGCTGAAGAACGACCTGCTGTTCACCGGGCCTGCGGCGCCGGCCAAAGGCCCCGACGTGCTGGCGCTAGCGGTGGACAAGGCCAGCCCCGGCCTCAAGGCGTTGATGGAGCGCTGCCGCAGGGCGGAGCGCATCCCCGAAGTGCGCTTCGCCGAATCGTCCGAGCTCGCCCGCCACCCGCAGGAGCACGGCCCCCGGCCGGCCGACGTTCCCGAGTATTACGAGTACGAGCTCACCGGCGTTCGCCTGGCGTGCCCGGTCGTCCCCGCTGCCCCCGAGCAGGCCTTCGAGCTGCATTTCGAGGACATCCGCTGGCTCAACACTCGTCCGCAATCGGAACCGCTGGCGATCACCGCCGCGCCGGCACCGCTTCCGCCGCTGACCAAGTCGGGCAGGACCAAAGTGTTCGCGATCTCGTGGTTCGCAGCAGCGGCCGATGCGAAGCCGGATCAATGCGCGCGGATGAACAGCAAGCCGTCGCAGGCGGACTATTTCACTTTGATGCCGGCCGACAAAGCCGCCGCGCTGCGTCGCGAGCTGGAGGGCAAGGGCGGCGT
>JAEKKO010000177.1 GCA_019510335.1 Novosphingobium sp.
CGTCGGGAAAGCGATCGTTGGCCGCGAGGAACGTGCGGACGCGCCCCTCGGTCGGCGGGACCAGCGGCAGGCCGTCGCCCCAGCCTTTGGCCAGCGCAAAGCGGTTGAACGCCTCGATGTCGAGCTCGGCTTCGACCCGCTTGCTGGCGAGCCAGTCGACCTGGCAGCCGGCCGGACCGCAGTCGCGACCCTCGAGCGCCTTGGGCACCGGCGCCGGGTGGTCCGAGCGGGAGCGGATGCGGATGATGTTGCTCATGCCGCGACGCGCTCCTCGAGGGTCGCGCCGAACGTCGTCAGCAAGGGTACGAAGTGGTCATCGGCGACCTGCATCACTTCGTCCCGCTCGCGCTCGTTGAGCGGGTAGGGGAGGACATGGACGCGCAAGCCCGAGCGGCCGCCGCGGGCGGCGATCTCGTGAGCGAACGCCTCGAAGTTCTTGGTGGCCACGGCCACGGTCGGGATGCCGGTCGCCGCGGCGGTGATCGCATCGCGCACGGTCCAGCCGGTGCACGAGCCGCAGTTGGCGAGGCCGACGATCGCCACGTCGATGGTCTTGAGCCAGTCGGCGAGCTCGGCCGCCTGGCGCTCTCCCTCGGCGCCGGAGCGGTCGGTCGAACGCCAGAAGCTGACCTCGCAGCCGGCGGTGCGCAGGCGGTTCGCCCAGTCGTCGGCGATCCAGTCCCAGGCGCGCCAGATCCGGTCCACCCGAAAGCCGACGCGCTTGCCAGCGAGCAGCCCGGCGTCGGGGCCGGGTTCGGCGATGTCGTCGTCGCGCGACGAAGTGGGGTCGAGCACGATGCCGGTGGTCATGGGTGGGCTCCTCTCTCGCATTCGGTCTTGTCGATACACCCGTCGCCCATTCAGTGCAAGGATGAATGTATACACAAATGAGTAGCGCGGGTCTCGGGGAGATCGTGCGGACTTCACCGGACGGATGCACTAGAAAGCGCGACAATCCCTGTGAAAGGAGCGATCATGACCGATGAAGGATGGACCCGCGAAGTGCGCACGGTGAGCGCGGCCGGCGCGCAAGGGGTGCTCGCCGCAGCCATGAAGGCGGCAGCCGGGCACGGCCTGAAGCTCAGCATCGCCGTGGTCGACGCATCCGGCAACCTGCTGGCGTTTCAACGCGACGACGGAGCGGCGGTGACGACGATCGAGGCCGCGCTGCGCAAGGCGCGGACCGCGGTGCACCTCAAGGCGCCGACCAAGGTGTTTGAGGACTTGCTCCATGGCGGCGCGACCTCGCTGCTTGCTTTCGAGTTCATCAGCCCGTCGCAAGGCGGGGTGCCGCTGGTCGTCGGCGGGACGGCGGTGGTCGGGGGGATCGGCTGCAGCGGCGGATCGGGCGAGGAGGACGAGACGGTCGCCAAAGCCGGAGCAGCGGCAATCGTCCGAGCCTGACGAGACCCGACGATGCCCCTTGTCGCGCGCGATCCGACGCGCCTCTGACGGTCAGCCGCCCTCCGGCTTCTTCGGCAGCTGGATCTCGGCGGTGGCGGTGCACATCGTCGTGCCCTTCTGGTTGGCCATCAGGTGCTTGATCTGGACCAGGTGGCGGCCTTCCTCGTCGACCAGCTTGTCGACGATTTCGCCGGTCTGGATCGTGATGTCGCCGGTCAGCGCGGGGCCGCGATAGTTGGCGTTGGAGTGGACCACCATGCCGTGCTCGCCGGCCCAGCCGGCGAAGTAGTCGGTCACCCAAGAGCCCATCGACGCGCCGTACCCGTAGCCGCGGGGCATCCCGATCCGCCGCGCATAGCGGGCGAACAGATGCCCGCGCGAGGGCCCGTAGTAGGCGCCGTCGGTCAGCTCGGGGTTGATCCGCATCATGTCGGGGTCGTTCTCGTGCCCTGCCATTTCGCGGGTGAAGCCGAGCCCTTCGAGGTCCTGCTTGCGCAAGTTGAAGGTGCCCCAGTTGTTGACGATGTAGGCGCGCCACTCAGTGGTCAAGCTGGCGACGGTGTGCGGCCCGAACACCCGCTCGGGCAGCTTGTCGCCGACCTGGACGTCGTCCCACCAGCGCTCGCGGTGGCCAAGCTCATGAAGCATCTGAATCCAGCCGAACTTGCGCTCCTCGAGCGCGGCGAGCTCGTCGTCGCTCCACTCGGGCTCGTCGAACTCCTCGGTATCGACGGTCTCGCCGCCCGCCTCGGCGACATAGCGGATCGAGGTCGAGCGCTGCTTGGCGATCAACTCGCCGTCCTGGTTGCGGTAGAAGTTGTCGCCGCGCTGGAAGCAGGTCGGGCCGGCGAACTTGGTCTGCTTGACGACGTAGTCGAAGGGGATGCGCTCATTGGTGATCCAGTCGCCGCCGTAGATCCGCGGTCCGTAGAACCACCACTCATCGCCGCCGAACAGCAGGTGCGAGTTGGGGATGCGGCCGACGCAGGCCGGTGCGGCGCCGTGGCCGTCGTCGGCGGCGATGGCGAAGCTCTGCGGGGCGACCAGGCGGCCCCAGCGGCTCTCGGCCGCGTAGTCGGGATCGTAATGCAGCAGGTTCGGGTAGTGCATCGCATGCACCCAGCTGCGGATGTCGTTATTGGCGATCGGTTCGCGCAAGGTCGACGAATCGACCGGTTTGCCGAGGAAGCGGTCGATGTCGGAGGTATCGAGGGTGGTGTGCATTCGGAGGTCTCCCAGCATAAGATCGCGTCGATGGCAGGCGGTCTGCCGTGGTTCAGTGCCGGCGTGCACCGCTGATAGCAGGAAGTCCCAGCGCCCGCCGCAACTCCGGCTTCAGCTCGAGCACCCACAATCCGCTCGCGGCGCAGGTTAGCCAGATCTGGCCGGTCTCGGGAAGGTAGCGGACGTGCCCGGTGCAGGCATCGCCCGGCTTGAAGTAGGCGACCTCGGTCGGCCTGGCCGGGTCGCGCAGATCGACGATCCTCAGCCCGCCCCACATGAAATTGAACAGGCCGAGCCTGGTGTCTGTCGCGCTGTCGACGTCGTTGAAGTGTGCCGTTGCCGTGCCGAGCCGCGGCGCCAGTCCATGTGAGGCTGCTTCCGCCTTGTCCTGCGGCGGGCAGTTCTCGGCGCGATTCATCGCCAGGCGGAACTCGCCGACGCGCACCGGGTGGCGCTCGTCGGAGATGCGGGTGATCCGCGGCCATGCGCCCGGGCAGGCGCCAAGCTCGGCCGCGCCGACGAGGTAGGGCACGCCGCGGATGCGCGCCCGCATGACCGAGTGCCAACCGCCGCCCGGCGCCGTCCCTATCAGTCGAAGTTTCGGGTTCGGCCGCCCGAAGCCGATATCGCTGTTGTCGATGATCGCGATCCCGCCCGCATCGGGCGCGAGGCTCTCATAACGCAGCGGCATCAGCTTGACGCTGCCGAGCCCGCCGGCCGTCGAGGAGAGCACGCCGGCGTAGATCCGGCGCTCGTCCGGGCTGAGCGAAATCTCGTGCACCGCCATCGGCTGAATGCTGCCATCCGGCAGCGCCAGCCCGAACTTTCCGAGGTACCGCGGGTGCGCCATGTCCGAGATGTCGAACACCTGGATACCGCCCTTGCCAGTGAACGGGTCGATCGAGGTGCCATAAACCCGCCGCCCATTGGGCGAGACGGTAATGGTGTGGGCGTTCTCGGGCCATTTGACCTCGGCGGTGAGCCTGGGATGGGCGCAGTCGGACACATCGTAGATGTCGAGCCACGCGGCGTCCTCGGGCTTCGCCCCTTCGTGCCCCCCGGCATAGGCGCCGGCGGCGAGCACCTTGCGACCGGGGACGGAAACGGCGTGCATCGTCTCGGCCGAATACATCGCCCCTTTCTCGCGCAGCAGCCCGGTGAGCTGCGGCGCGCGCGGATCGGCGACATCTATCACCGCGACGCCGGTGGTCTCGAGGTTGTTCGGCTTCATTGCCCAGCCGAGGAACTTGGGCGGCATGCTGGCGACGTAGGCGCAGTGGTCGGCCCAGGTCAGCTGCACGTTCGAATCGCGTCCGAGGATCGGCTCGTGGCCGATGACGCGGACGCCCTTGGTATAAGGCCGCGCCAGAACCGTGGCCTCTTCGGATCGCGATTGGCCCTGCAGCCCGGTCTCGAGCCGGTCAGGTGCGATAGGGGGCGATTGCGGGAGCGCGGCGGTGGCCGACAGCGCCAGCAGCAATGTGATTGCTCCTGAGAGCGCTAGGGTTTTCACCGACATTACATCCTCTCCCGGGCACACCCTCGGCTAAAGGTCTGCCTCGCGTCGATTTGCCGCTGCCCGGAACGGTGCGGTCCTAGCGTCTCGTCCCTTCAGCCCGCTTGCACGCACCAGGCGACGAGCTTGTTACCGGTGGGATCGCGCACGTAGGCGGCATAAGAGTTGGGGATCGCCTCGCGCGGGCCGGGCGCGCCGGCGTCGCTGCCCCCGGCGGCGATGCCCCGGGCGTGGAACGCATCGACCGCGCCGGCGTCGGGAGCCTTGAGGCCGATCGTCGTGCCGTTGCCGAAGCTCGCCGGATTGCCGTCGATCGGCTTCGTCACCAGCAGGATTCCTTCGGGCGCCGCATAGATGATGCGCTCGCCCGTGGCGGTGCCCGGCGGGAGCCCCAGCGCACCCAGGGCGGCGTCGTAGAACTGCTGCGCTGTGTCCAGATCGTTGGCGCCGACGACGATGTGTGTGAACATGCCGAGCCTTTCCTCTGTCTCTTGCTAATGGACGACTGTCGTATACATTAGACTGCGGCCCCACAAGCTGAGCAGCGAGCGAGCCGAAATGGCCCTTGCCAACTGCATATGACGCACCTACCAACCAGTCAATAAGATCGAGGCCTCGTGAAGTGCGCCGTGACTTGTTGGGAGGAGACGCCTGTGACCACTTGCCGCAGCCTGGATCACCGGGACAGGCCCGGCGGGTGCGGACCAGCCGCAGGCGCGCGGCGCCACCCCTCTCGCGAATGTCTGCAATGCCGGCACACTCCAGGGGATCGCGTCCAGGCTCCCCGTCAAGGTCACGGTCGGCAAGGTCGCCGAGCAGCCGGCGTTCGCCGACGGAACGCGCTATTTCCCTGCGAGCGCGAGCATGCCGGCGTTCTGCCAGGTGACCGGCAGCTACGTGACCAACCCGGCCACGGGCAAGACCGCCAACTTCCTCGCGACGTTGCCGGAGAACTGGAACGGCAAGTACCTCCAACTGGGCTGCAGCGGCCATTGCGGGGGCTTTGCGGTCAGCGACGCGGCGACGCCGCTGATCGTCGTCACCAACCAGGGCACGCCCGGTGAGATCATGCGCAAGGGCTACGCCTCGTTCGCCACGGATGAAGGCCACACCAATTTGTCGGCCGGCGCCTGGGCGATCAAGGGGCCGGGCTTGGTCGACGACGACGCGATCACCGACTACCTCTACCGCTCGCACAAAGTCCTGGCCCGCATGGGCAAGGACTTCACGCGCGCCTTTTATGCCCGCGCGAAGGGCCGCCCCGAGGCGATCTCGCGCTCGTACTTCGGCGGATGCTCGGGCGGCGGGCGCGATGCGCTGGTCGCGGCTTCCTACTTCCCCGAAGAGTTCGACGGGATCATCGCCGGCTCGCCCTACAACCTTGCCGGCCGGGCGTTCCACAGCGCGGCCACCGCCATCGCGACGGTGCGCGCACCCGATGGCCGCATCTCCCCCGGCCAACTCGCCCTGGTCAACAAGATCGTCGACGCGCAGTGCGACGGCCTCGATGGGGTCAAGGACGGCCTGATCCAGAACCCGATGGCTTGCAACTTCCGTCCCGAGCGCGACCTGCCCAAGTGCAGCGCCGGCGCGAGCGGCGACCAGTGCTTCACTCCGGCGCAGATCGAGACGCTGGCGGTCGTGCTCAGCGCCGTCACCGACGATGCCGGCACCGTCGTGCAGCCGGGCTACTCGGTCAGCAACCTTCTGACCTCGTTCGAGCCGGAAGCGACGCCGAAGGACCCGAGCGCCGCAAATCCGTGGCCCGATACTCCCACGGGGGGCGGGTTCCTGTGGGTGCACGGCGATGCGGCGATCCGGGTGTTCGCGCATCGCAACGATCCCGCGTTCGCGACCCGCTCGATCTTGACCTACCGCACCGGCGGTCCCGGCCCGATCACCGGCTTCCATGCGGTCGTGCCCCGGGCCGAAGCTAAGCGCGTGTTCGCCGCCGACCGGCTCGGCATCGGCCACTTCCCCGAGAACTACGACCGGCTGATCGGCCAGCGGCGCAAGCTGCTGATCTGGCACAATCTCAGCGACGACAAGCTGACCCCGTACATGTCGATCAACCTCTACAAGCAGCTCGCCGCGCGGCACGGCGGCTATGCCCGTCTCCAGAACAGCGTCCGGCTGTTCGGGCTCCCCGGAACCGCCCACTGCAGCGGCGGTGGGCTCCCGGTTGGGCCGGGCAGCTTCGATGCGCTCGGCGCGATGGAGAACTGGGTCGAGAAGGGCGTCGCCCCCGATGCGCTGCTGGCGACGCTCTACGAGCCGACTTCCTTCAGCGTCGATTTCGCCAAACCGCTTGGGCGGACGATGCCGCTGTGCAAGTTCCCCGAGATGGCCCGCTACAAGGGCACCGGCAGCGTGATGGACGCGGCGAACTGGACGTGTCCGGCGGGTGACCGCTCGATGCTGACGCTGGGCGAGAGCGGGCGCCGCGCCGGCGTCCTCGAGTGACCCTTCCGGCGGCCGCGGCGACCGATGGCGGCGCAGCCAAGCCGCACGGGCGCAAGGTCCAGATCCTCGACGAGGCCATCCGCCTGCTCGGCGAGCACGGGTTCAACGGGGCAACCGTCCAGGCGCTCGCCCGCCGCTGCGGCATCACCAACGCCGGGCTGCTCTACTACTTCGGCTCCAAGGACGCGCTGCTGCTCGAAGTGCTTGACGAGTACGAGACGCGCGAGCGGCGGGTGATCACGCCGCTGGTGAAGGCGATCGAGGCCGCTCGTGCCGATGCCGATACGACGTGGGGCGCGATCCTGGCGATGATGCGGGGGATCGTCGCCCGGTTCGTCGAGCGGCCCGACCTCGCGCGGTTCCTGTTCGTCGTCCAGGCCGAGGCGCTCGATCGGACCCATCCCGCGCACCAGTGGTTCCGCGAACGCGACGCCCGGACGATCGAGCTGTTCGCATCCGTGCTTGAGGGGTTCGTCGTCGATCCGGAGTCGACGGCACGACGGGCGCTTTCGGGGATGCAGGGGCTGGCCCAGCACTGGCTGCGTCAGGAGGCGAGCTTCGACCTCGCCGCCGAATGGGATGCGCTCGCTGCGCTGGTCATCGTGAGAGACACGCGATGAGCGAGCAGCCCGAGATCGCGCGCCGCGTCGCCGAACTGATCGCCCGCTATTCGGACGCCGGCGCCTGCGCCGCGCGGCTGTTGTGCGATGATCACGATGCGGGCGGGCTTGCCTATCGGATCGTCGCCGCCGACCTCAGCGCACGGGACCTGACTTACGCCGAGTTGACGCGCGAGTCCGAGCGGTTCGCCGCCGGGCTGCGCCGGCTCGGCATCGCCCCCGGCGACCGGGTCGCGACGCTGATGGGCAAGAGCCGCGAATTCCTGGTCGCGCTGATGGGCATTTGGCGTCTGGGCGCAGTCCACGTGCCGCTATTCACCGCGTTTGCGCCGGCAGCGATCGCTTACCGGCTGACCGGCAGCAGCGCGCGCGCGGTGGTTTGCGACGCGGCGCAGCAGCACAAGCTCGCGGCGGGCGAGCACATCCCCGCCGATGCCCCGTGGCAGGTCATCGCGCTCGGCGAGCCGGCGCTGCCCGGGGCGGTCGCGTTCGGCGATCTCGTTGCCGGAGCCGATGCACCGGTGGGGCCGGCGGCACTCGGCGGCGATGCGCCGTTGATCCACATCTACACCTCGGGCACGACCGGCAATCCCAAGGGCGTGATCGTGCCGATCCGCGCGCTCGCCTCGTTCCACGCCTACGCCGAGTTCGGGCTCGGCATCCGCCGCGAAGGCGATGTGTTCTGGTGCGCGGCCGATCCGGGGTGGGCTTATGGCCTTTACTTCGGCGTCCTGGCGACGTTCCTGACGGGCACCCGCAGCATCCTTTTATCGGCCGGCTTCACGCCCGAGACGACGTTCGCGGTGCTCGAGCAGCAGCGGGTGACCAACTTCGCCGCCGCGCCGACGGTCTACCGTTCCTTGCGCAGTTCGGGCCTGGCCCACGCCGGACTGGCGCTGCGCTGCGCCTCGAGCGCCGGCGAGCCACTGACGCCCGAGGTCAACGAATGGGCGCAGCGGGTGCTCGGGGTCGCGGTCCACGACCACTACGGCCAGACCGAAGCCGGCATGCTGATCAACAATCACCACCATCCGGCGCTGCGCCGGCCGCTCCGCGAAGGCTCGATGGGCCACGTGATGCCCGGCTGGAGCGGCGCGATCCTCCACGATGAGCGCGACGAGCCGGTCGGGCCGGACGAGGTCGGACGGGTGGCGATGGACCTTTCGGCAAGCCCGCTCGCCTGGTTCGGCGGCTACGACGGCGATCCGGCCAAGACCGCCGGCAAGATCAGCGCCGACGGCAAGTGGTACGTCACCGGCGACACCGGCAAACGCGATGCCGACGGCTACTTCACCTTCTCCGCCCGCGACGACGACGTGATCATCATGGCCGGCTACCGGATCGGTCCATTCGAGGTGGAATCGGTGATGGCGCTCCACCCCGCCGTCGCCGAAAGCGCGGTGATCGCCGTGCCCGATCCCGTGCGCGGAGAGGTGATCGAAGCGTTCGTCGTCGTCTGCGGCGGGTTCGAAGCGGGACCGGCGCTCGAACGCGAGATCCAGCAGTGGGTCAAGCGCGAGTATGCCGCGCACGCTTATCCGCGCAAGGTCCACTTCACCCCCGAAATGCCGAAGACGCCGAGCGGCAAGATCCAGCGCTTCCTCCTCAAGCAGCGCCGGCTCGAGGAGATCGCCGCCGCAGCAGAGGCCACGGCGTGACGGCCGATGCCTCCACAATCGTCTCGGCCGAGGATGCGGTTACGGGGCGGCGCTCGATCCGGGCGTTTCTGCCGACCCCGGTCGGCGACGATCTCGTGCGCTGCATCCTCGCCGGCGCCTCGCGGGCAGCCTCGGGCACCAACATCCAGCCGTGGCTCGCGCATGTCGTCACCGGCGCGGCGCGGGAGCGGCTGTCGCGGGCGGTGCTCGCCGCTGCCGAGGCCGGCGAGACCAGCCTCGAGTATGCTTATCTCCCAGACAAGCTGAAGGAGCCGTACCTCAGCCGCCGCCGCAAGATCGGCTATGACCTCTACGCCAAGTACGCCATCGCCCGCGACGACTATCCGGCGCGCAAGGCGGCGATGCTGCGCAACTTCACCTTCTTCGGCGCCCCGGTCGGGCTGTTCTTCACAATGGACCGCGACCATGCGCTGGGCGCCTGGCTCGACTGCGGGATGTTCATGCAGAACGTCATGGTCCTCGCCCGTGGCCTCGGGCTAGAGACCTGCCCCCAGCAGGCCTGGTGCGACTTCGGCGCCGTCGTCCACCGCGAGCTGGCGATCCCGCCGGACCAGCTGATCCTTTCCGGCATGGCGCTCGGCTACGAGGACGCATCCGCCGTAGTGAACACGCTGGTCAGCGAACGGGTGCCGGTTGAGGAGTTCACGACTTGGCACTATTGATCATTGGCCGCCCAGCGCCGGATCGCGCGGATTCTCGAGCACTACGGCTGGCGGACAGGGTGGGATTCGAACCCACGGTGAGCTTGCACCCACGGCGGTTTTCAAGACCGCTGCCTTAAACCACTCGGCCACCTGTCCTTCGGGCAAAGCCGCTAGCGGCGGGGCGCGGCTTTGTCACGAGGGCGAT
>JAEKKO010000178.1 GCA_019510335.1 Novosphingobium sp.
AACTCACCCTCCAGCGCGCGGCGGCTCATCATGCCGTCGGGGGCAGCGCCGCCGTGGCGGAGGACTTTCAACCCGGGCAGCGCGAGATCGGGGAGGAAGTGGCCGAAGACGATATTGTCGACCAGCACCTGCAGGGTGAGGCTGTCGACCTGGGGCATGGCGGGCTGGGCGAAGGCGGGGGACAGGGCGAGGGCGGCGAGGCCGGTGGCGCCGGCGGTGAGGAATGTTCGGCGGGCGATTACGGGCGGTGCGGTGTGGGTCGGGATGGTCATGGGCCGGCTTCCCTTTCGATGAGCGCGGAGTGTGCGCGGGATCGAGGGGAGAGGCGAGGGGGATTGTGGGGTGTGCAGCGGGGAGTGAGTGGCCTGGCCGCTGAGTGGATCCCGGCCTTCGCCGGGATGACGGGGGGGCGGTGGAGCGGGTTAGCGCATCAGGCCGGCGGTGCGGAGGGCGTCTTCGATGACCTTGCCAACGCCGGTCGCGTGGGCGTGCGCAGCGGCGGCGTGAGGTCGGGCGGCGCTTTCGAAGGAGGGCGCGGTGGCGGGCTGCGCCGCCTCCCCCGCAAAGGCATCGGTCAGACCCCAAGACGCCGCGATATGCCGCGTCGAGGATATCCCCGCCTCCAGCATATGCGGCCCCGCCGCGCCGACCGCGCTCTCGCCGCGCGTGGCGAGCGGGGTGCCGTGGGCGAGGCCGGTGATTTCATACTCCTCGATCAGCGCGCGGCCGCTGGCGTCGCACCAGGTGCGGTGGGGGTAGCCGTCGACCAGGTCCTGCCGGGTCGGCGCGCTATTGAGGCCGTGGAGGGGGCGCCATTGGGCGAGGATGGCTTCGGCGTTGGCGCGGCTCACCGTCTGGTCGGCGGTGCCGTGCCAGATCGAGATGGTGGGCCATGGCCCCCTGTGGCCGGAGGCGGCGCGGACGAGGGCGGCGAGCGCCTCGCCCTTGGCGCCGCCATGGCCGCGCATGCGATCGAACGCCTCGGGCATATTGCCTGCCGTGCCGTAGGGCAGGCCGGCGATGATCGCGCCGCCCGCGAATAGCTCAGGGTAAGTTGCGAGCATGACCGAAGTCATCGCGCCGCCCGCCGAGAGACCGGTGACGAAGATGCGCTTCGGGTCGATTTTGTGGGCGGCGACGATTGTTTCGATCATCTGGCGGATCGAGAGCGGCTCGCCCGCGTCGCGGCGCACGTCATCGGGCTGGAACCAGTTGAAGCAGAGGTTGGGATTGTTGGCGCGGGTCTGCTCGGGGAAGAGAAGCGCGAAGCCGTGGCGGTCGGCGAGCTGGGACCAGCCCGATCCCGCATCATAGGCCGCAGCATTTTGGGTGCAGCCGTGCAGCACGACGACCAGGGGGGCGTCCTTTTGGAGGCCTTCGGGGATGTAGATGCGGGCGCGGAGCTGTCCGGGGTTGGAGCCGAAATTGGGGATGTCGGTCAGCCGGTCGGGCGTGGCGAAGGGGGCGCCGCTGGGGAGGGCGCGCATCTTGGAGAGGCGGGCGATTGTTTCGGAGAGACTTGGCATGGGTACGCCCTCGTTATGGGCGAGGTGCACGGGCTGCGAAAGGGGCAGTCGTGCAGGCGCCTATGCTGCAGTGCGTCAAAATGGGCGCTGCGCAGCATGGGTGCAAGTGCAAATCGCGTAAGTGTCGGGGTGAGTTGGGGAATTTTGGGGGCGGGCGGGCGTGTGTTGCTGGTGGGGAGATGGATCCCGGCGTTCGCCGGGGATGACGGGGGTGGGGTGGGGGCAAGGCCTTTCGTTCCTTCGTCATCCCGGACTCGTTCCTGGATCCACTCTGCGGCTTGGCCACACCCTCCCGGTGGAGCCGGAACCCAGTCCGGCATGGCGGGTGGGAGGCGGCGGCTGCCGGGAAGGCGCGGGAAGATCGGGGCTTCCTTCGGGCGGCGGCGACGGGCAAGGCGGGGGCCTGAAACCGAAAGTCCACGATGATTGATTGCCTGATCGTGGGCGGTGGGCCTGCGGGCCTGACCGCCGCCATCTACCTCGCGCGCTTCCACCTGGAGGTGCTGGTGGTCGACGGCGGCAACAGCCGCGCGATGCTGATTCCCAAGACGCGCAACCATGCCGGCTTTCCCGAAGGCATTACCGGCCCCAACCTGCTGCGCCGGATGAGCCAACAGGCGCGCATCTATGGCGCGCGCGTGGCGGAGGGGTCGGTCGATGCCGTGGTGCCGGACGGCGACGGCTTCCAGGCGATGGGCAGCTTTGGCGCGGTGGCGGCGCGGACGGTTTTGCTGGCGACGGGGGTGATTAACATCCGGCCCGACATGCCCGACGCGCTGCATGACGAGGCGCTGGCGCGCGGGCTGCTGCGCTATTGCCCGATCTGCGACGGCTATGAGGTGACCGACCAGCCGGTGGGGGTGATCGGCACGGGCGGCCACGGCACGCGCGAGGCCCTGTTCCTGCGCGGCTATACGGCGGACGTGACGTTGATCGCGCCGGGGGCGGCGCATGATCTGGGCGCCGCCGAGCGTGAGGCGCTGGCGGAGGCTGGGGTGCGGCTGGTGGATGGGCCGACCGGGGAGTTCGAGCTGGGTGGCGACCGGATAAGGATGGACAGCGCGGCGGGCGTGCTCGCCTTTGCGAGTATCTATCCGGCTTTGGGCTCGGCGGTGCGGTCGGAACTGGGGGTGGCGCTGGGGGCGGAGACGTCGTCCGAGGGCTGTTTGCTGGTGGATGCGCATCAGCGGACGAGCGTGAAGGGGCTCTATGCGGCGGGGGATGTGGTGAAGGGGCTCGACCAGATCAGCCATGCGATGGGCGAAGGTGGGGTCGCGGCGACGACGATGCGGAATGATCTGGCGGAGAGGCGGCGGTTGTGGCGGTGATGTCTTCTTCTTCTTCGTCATTCCCGCGAAGGCGGGAATCCATAAGCTCCGCCGGTGTGGAAAGAGCCTGACGGTTCGGGAGTATGGATCCCCGCCTTCGCGGGGATGACGGATTCATAGTCAGCCCATCATACCTTCTCCCCCAAGGGAGAGGGTCAATCCAGCACGCTGTGCAGGGCCAGGTTCAACCGTTTCATGTCGAAGGGTTTGCGCAGCACGACCGCGCCGGCGACGCCTTCGAGCGCGACGGTGTCGGAATAGCCGCTGACGAAGATGATCGGCAGATTGGGGCGGCGGAGCTGGGCGCGGCGGGCGACTTCGGCGCCGTTCATGCCGGGCATGAGGAAGTCGATCACCGCGGCGGCGGGCTCGTGATCCTGGAGCAAGGCGAGGCCGCTTTCGCCGTCCTTCGCCTCCAGCACCTCGAAGCCGGCACTGCCGAGCGCGTCGACGAGCACCGCGCGGACGCCGTCATCGTCGTCGATCACCACGATCTGCTGGCCGGCGCCGTGCGGGGCGATGTCGGGGCGGCCCGGCTCGTCGGCGGGCGAGGCCGGTTCGGGCTCGGCCTCGGTCTCGCGGAACAGCATTTCGACCGAGGTGCCGGTGCCGGGCACGCTCGCCAGGCGCAGCTCGCCGCCGCACTGGCGAACGAAGCCGTCGACCTGGGCGAGGCCGAGGCCGGTGCCCTGGCCGAGCGCGCGGGTGGTGAAGAAGGGTTCGGTCGCGCGCTCCAGTATCTCGCGCTCCATGCCCATGCCGTCGTCGACCACACGCACCATGACGCAGGGCGTCTCGCGCGTGGCGCCGTCGAGCAGTTCGCGCCCGGCGCGGCTTTCGATCGTGATGTGGCCGCCGTCGGGCATTGCGTCGCGCGCGTTCATCGCGAGGTTGAGGATCGCGAGCTCGAGCTGGCGCGGGTCGGTCATCGCCCATAGCCCCTCGGCGCGCAGATCGAGCGTGAGGTTGATATTGGGGCCGAGCGAGGTGCCGATCAGCAATTTGGCGGCGACCACCGCCGGATCGATCTCGGCGGGGCGGATCTCCATCCGCTGGCTGCGCGAGAAAGCGAGTAATTGTTCGGTGATCTGCGTGCCCTTGTCCGCGCCCGAAAGCGCGTTGGCGATATGGCGCTGGAGCCGTTCGTCGCCGGGCGGGAGCCTGGCCTCGAGCATCTCGAGATTGCCGCGCACCGCCATCAGCAGATTGTTGAAATCGTGCGCGATGCTGCCGGTGAGGCGGCCGATCAGCTCGAGCCGCTGGGTGCGGTTGACCGTCTCCTCGGCGCGGGCGCGCTCGGCGCTTTCCTCGGCGAGCTGGCGCGCCTGGAGCGCGAGCTGCTTGCCTAATTCGCGCGCCATATTGTCCTTGTCGCGCGCCTTGTCGTGCCGCGCGCGATCGAGCGCGTTCATCGCATGGCCGTCGCGCAGGACGAGCAGGATCCAAGGTACGATCGTGACGATCACGAGCAAAGCCATCGCGATTGCGGGGCCGAGGTGGCGCCCCGGCGTGGTGCGCGTCAGCACCAGCCCCGCCACGACCGGCAGCAGCATCAGCGCGAACTGACGCCGGGTGGGGCCGCCGCCGATATCGTCCGATCCGACCATGCTCGCCCAGCCGAGCCGGGGCTCGACCGTGAGCGCCGCCCAGGCGAGCAGCATCAGCGCGATCGCGGTGTGCAGCGCCATGCTGTTGAAGATCGGCAGCGCGTAGAGATCGCCCGCGCCATAGAGATAGCCGAGGACGGCGGTGCCCGCGATCAGCAAGGCCGCGCCCGCACCCAGATCCGCCGCGAGCGGCTGGCGCCGCCGGAGCGGTAGGGCGAGCGCGATCAGCACCAGGGCCAGCCCGGTCGAGATCGAGGTGCGGCCGACCGGCACGTTCGCTCCGCCGATATGCGCGACCAGCCAGGGGCTGATGACATCGGCGCCGAATGCGAGATGGCAGGCCAGCGCCAGGAACCCCACCGTACCTGCGAGCGCGGAGGCGGCGAGCACCAGCCGGTCCCCATGATAGGATAAAGCGAGCGCCGACAGGGTGAGCAGCAGCAGGCCGGTGGCGGTGAGCGGCGACATCGCCTGCAGCCCGGTGTGCAGCGTTATCAAGGCGGGCGCGGCGAAGGCATAGCCGACCAGAGTGAGCAGCGCGAACAGCCCGGCGACGCCGGCGCAGAGCCGCGCGAGGATGGTCATGCGATGCGCCGCCCACACGGTCATCGGGCGTCTCGTCGCGTGAGGCGTGCCATGATCAGCCTACCCCCCTCATTTCCCGCCCGCCAACACCACCGCCGACACCAAGCCC
>JAEKKO010000049.1 GCA_019510335.1 Novosphingobium sp.
TGTTCACCAAGGCGGCGCAGTACGACAACAAGGTCTACGTGCTGCCCAAGCACCTCGACGAGAAAGTCGCGGCGCTGCACCTCGACAAGCTCGGCGTGAAGCTGACCAAGCTCAGCCAGCGCCAGGCCGACTACATCGGCGTGCCGGTCAACGGCCCGTTCAAGGCCGACCACTACCGCTATTGAGCCGGCGAGGGGGCGCGCTTCGGCCGAGTTTTCCGCAGGCCATTGTAATCGCGCCCCTCGCCGCATAGCCAAGCGGCGATGATCCTCACCCAGACCGCGCTCGTGCTGATCGGGCTGCTGCTGGCCGGCTGGACGCTGGCGGCGGCGGCGGCGGTGATCGCCGCGCGCTCCAAGGCGCGGCGGGCTGAGACCGGGCAGCGCAACGCCCGGCGGCTGGCGCGGATGATCGACGAGAGCCCGGCGCTGCCGCTGCTGGTTCGCACCGACGGGCGGATCGAGGCGCCGCCCAAGCTCGCCGGCTGGCTCGGCCTCGAGACCGTGCCGCAGTACCTGACCGAGCTCGACGGCGGCGGGGCCGAAGGCAAGGGCGGGCTCGCGCCCGAGCAGCTGACCGAGCTGACCGAAGCGGTGCGGCTGACCCAGAAGACCGCGGCGCCGTTCCGGCTGGTGGTGACGCCGCGCGGCTCAAGGCGGAGCCTGTCACTGCGTGGCGCGCTGGCCGACCCGCAAGTCTCGCCGGGCGGCGCGGCGCTGGTGTGGGTGTTCGACTTCAGCGACAGCGAGAGCGAGCTGGTCAAGCTGCGGACCGAAGCGGCGCGGGCGCGCGGGGATTTCGCCGCGCTGGTCGGGCTGATCGAGGCGGCGCCGCTGCCGATGTGGTTCCGTGCGCCCGACGGGGCGCTGCGCCTGGTCAACTCGGCTTACGTGCGCGCGGTCGGCGGCGAGGATGCCGATGCGGTGGTCGCCGCCGGGACCGAGCTGATCGAACCGGTCGACGGGCTCACCGCCGCGCAGATCGCCCAGCAGGCGCTCGGCAAGCAGCTGCCGATCGAGCGGATGGTCGCTGCGACCATCGCCGGCCAGCGCCGGACGCTGCGGGTCAGCGATCTCCCGCTCGGCGACGAGGGGGTGGCCGGCTACGCGATCGACGTCGAGGACATGGAAGAGCTGGCGCGCGAGTTCCGCGCCTTTCGGGACGCCCAGCGCTCGATCCTCGACCAGCTTTCGGCCGGGGTCGCGCAGTTCGACGCCCGGCGCCAGCTGGTCTTCGCGAACCAGCCGTTCCAGCGGATCTTCGGGCTGACCCCCGCCGGCCTACTCAACCCGCCGCCGTTCGAGCGCCTGCTCGACCTCGCCCACGACGCGGGAAGGGTGCCTGAAGTGCGTGACTTCCCGGCGTGGCGCCGCGAACGGGCGGAGTGGTTTGCCGGCAGCGAGGCGCACGACGAGGCCTGGCCGCTGTCCGACGGCACCCATCTGCGCGTGGTCGGCCAGCCGATGCCGGACGGCGGCTTGCTGCTGATCGTCGAGGACCGCACCGAGCAGCTGCAGCTGTCGGCGGTCCGCGACACGCTGCTGCGGACCCGCACCGCGACGTTCGACAGCTTGTTCGAATCGCTCGCCGTGTTCGCGCCCGATGGCCGGCTGCAGCTGTGGAACCGCCGCTTCGCCGCCGACTGGGGCCTCGATTCGCGCCTGCTCGACACCCATCCGCGGATCGAGACGCTGCTCGAGCGGATCGGCGCGCGGCTGAAGCGCCCGCCGCAGTCGAAGGCGGTCGGCGACGTGGTCCGCGCCGCGACCCTCGAGCGCAAGCAGACCGGGGGGCGCGTCCTGCTCGCCGACGGCCGCACGCTCGAGTTCGCCGGGGTCCCGCTGCCCGACGGCAACGGGCTGCTGACCGTGCTCGACATCACCGATTCGCAGAAGGCGCAGGAGGCGCTGCGCGAGCGCAACGCGGCGCTGATCGAGGCCGATGAGACCAAGACCCGGTTCCTCGCCAACATGAGTTATGAGTTCCGCACGCCGCTGACTTCGATCGGCGGGTTCGCCGAGCTGCTTCAGGGCGGCTTCGGCGGGGAGCTCAGCGATGCCGGGCGCGAATACGTCGCGGCGATCCTCACCTCGGTCTCGCGGCTCGGCGAGCAGATCGAGAACGTGCTCGAGCTCACCCAGAGCGAGGCCGGGATGCTGCCGCTGGCGCGCGAGGAGATCGAGCTGATGCCGTTCGTCACTCGCGTCGTCGAGGACCGCGCCCAGCGCGTTCGCGAGGCCGGCCTGAGCGTCGACTTGCGCGGCGACGAGGGCGCCGGGCGGATCAGCGGCGATCCGCGCCGGCTCGGCCGCGCCGTCGGCCAGGTCCTCGACAACGCCATCGCCGCGACGCTGCCGGGCGGGCGGATCCTGGTCGAAGTGTCGCGGCGCAAGGCCAAAGGGCGCGAGTGGGCGCGGATCGTCGTCGCCGACGAAGGGCCGGGAATGGACGCAATGACGCTCGCCCGCGCCCTCGACGGGATCAAGCTGCGGCCCGACGGCAAGTCGGCCGAGCGCCGCCAGGGCCTCGGCCTGCCGCTGACCAAGCAACTGGTCGAGGCCCACGGCGGATCGCTGCAGCTGCTCAGCGAGCCGGGGCAGGGGACCGCGGCGATCCTCGAGCTGCCGGTCTGAGCGAAACCGGTCGCCCCGCATGCGCCATGACGTCGATCTCCCCGACCTCGCCGCGATGGAGCGGTTCGGGGCGGCGATCGCCGCGCGGCTGCGCCCGGGCGATGTGGTCGCGCTGTCGGGCGGGCTCGGCGCCGGCAAGACCACGCTCGCGCGGGGCGTGATCGCCGCGCTCGGCCACTCCGGCGAAGTGCCGAGCCCGAGCTTCGCTATCGTCGAGCTGTACGAGCCGCCCGACGTGCGGCTGCCCTTGGTTCACGCCGATTTCTACCGCCTGACCCGCCCCGCGGAGGCCGCCGAGATCGGCCTCGACGACTACCGCCAGGGCGCCGCGCTGCTCGCCGAGTGGCCCGAGCACGCCGGGGGATTCGCGCATGAGCCGGGTTGCCTTGCGATCACGCTGGAACACACAGGATTGGGTCGTCGCGCCATTGTCGAGCCGGGGTCGGATTGGCTAATGCGCGTGCCATGCCCGTGACGTCCCTCAGCCCGCCCGATCCCATCGACGCCTTCCTCGAGACTGCCGGCTGGGGCGGTGCCGAGATCGAGCCGCTGGCCGGAGATGCGTCGTTCCGCCGCTACTTCCGCGTCCGTCGGCGCGACCGCACGGCGATGCTGATGGACGCGCCGCCGCCGAACGAGGACATCGCCCCGTTCCTGCGGATCGCCCGCTGGCTCGAGGGCAACGGCCTGCGTGCGCCGCGGATTTACGCCGAGGACACCGCCCGCGGCCTCGTCCTGCTCGAGGACTTCGGCGACGCGCGGATGCGCGATTACCTCGACCAGTGGCCCGACGATGCGCCCGAAGTCTATCGCAAGGCGGTCGATACGCTGGTCGAGCTGCACCGGCTGCCGCACGGCCCGTTCAACAACTACAATCTCGCCGAGTACCAGCGCGAGGCGCGGCTGCTGGTCGACTGGTACTGCCCGGCGCAGAACCTCTACGTCGACGGCAATGCTTACGCCGCGGCGTGGGAAGAGGTCCTGCTGCCGGTGCTCGGCCGCCAGCGCCCGGGCGTGACCGTACTGCGCGATTACCATGCCGAGAACATCATGCTGCTCGGTTCGCTCGACCAGCAGGGCTTGCTCGACTTCCAGGACGCGCTGATCGGCCACCGCGCGTACGATCTCGTCTCGCTGCTCCAGGACGCGCGGCGCGATGTCGCCCCGGAGCTCGAAGCCGAGATGTTCGACCGCTACGTTTCGGCCAGCAAAATCGATCCCGAAGATTTCCTCGCCGACTATGCCCGGCTCGGGGCGCAGCGGAACGCCAAGATCGTCGGCATCTTCGTGCGGCTATGGCGGCGCGACGGCAAGCCGCGCTACCTCGAGCTGATCCCGCGGGTGTGGGAGCTGCTCGAGCGCGACCTGATGCACCCCGCGCTCGAGCCCGTCGCCAAATGGTTCGCCGACAACATCCCGGTCGAGCTGCGCGAAACCGGCGGCGGCACGTTCGCTGTATGAAGGAGGGTTTTTGGTTTCACGCGGGGACGCGGAGGCGCGGAGAATGGATGACTTCCGCGCACGGCGAAGCCGCTTTGCTCTGGTGGGCCTTGGCAGATTCTAAAATGCCTGCGGCGGGCCGCGTCTCCTCCGCGTCTCCGCGTCTCCGCGTCTCCGCGTGAATCAAGCATGACCGAACTGGCCTCCGACACCGCCATGGTCCTCGCCGCGGGGCTGGGCAAGCGGATGCGGCCGTTAACGGCGAGCCGGCCCAAGCCGCTGGTGCGGGTGGCGGGCAAGGCGCTGATCGACCATTCGCTCGACCGGCTGGTCGAGGCCGGCGTCGGCAAGGCCGTGGTCAACGTCCACTACCTCGCCGACGCGCTTGCCGCCCATGTCGAGATGCGCGCGGCGCCGGCGGTGACAATCTCGGACGAGCGCGGGCTGCTGCTCGAGACCGGCGGGGGCATGGTCAAGGCCCAGCCTCTGCTGCCCGACCCGTTTTTCTGCGTGAACAGCGACAACGTATGGCTCGACGGGCCGCGCAACGTGTTCCGCGAGCTCAGCGAGGCCTGGGACCCGGCGCGGATGGACGCGCTGCTGCTGCTGGTCCCGCACCAGCGGGCGCACAACTATGCCGGCAAAGGCGACTTCCACCTCGATCCGCTCGGCCGGATCAGCCGGCCGCGGCCGAGCCGCGTCGCGCCGTTCGTCTATACCGGGATACAGCTCGTCGCGCACCGCCTGCTGCGTGATTCGCCCGAGGGGCCGTTCTCGACCAACCTGCTGTGGACCCGCGCGATCGAGGAACAGCGGCTCTACGGCGTGATCCACACCGGCGAGTGGTGCGAAGTCGGCGATCCGGGCGCGATCGTCCCGACCGAGGCGATGCTCGCGCGTGTCTGAACACAAGGGGCCGCGCGTCTATGCAATCGCGGCGCACCGCGGCTTTGCCGATGCGCTCGTCGCCGGGCTGATCCCGCGCTACCGCGATCCCGACGTCGGCCTCGCCCGCTTGACCCTGCTGCTGCCGAGCCGGCGCGCGCAGCGGACGGTGACCGAGGCGTTCGTCCGCCTCTCGGGCAAGGGGCTGCTGCTGCCGCGGATGGCCATGGTCGGCGACCTCGATCTCGACGAGACGCTCGGACCGCTGCTCGATCCGCTCGGCGGCGGCGCGGACATCCCCCCGGCGGCCGACCCGACGCAGCGCTGGCTGCGGCTCGCGGCGATCTTGCGTCAGGTGAAGCCGGGTCTCCCCGGAGCGGCTGTGCTGCGGCAGGCGCACGAGATCGGCCGGACGATCGACCGCCTGCTGGTCGAGGGAAAGACCCCCGACGCGCTGCTCTCGGAAGACGTGATCGGGATCGTCGGCGACCAGGCGGGGCACTGGGAGGAGAGCACCCGCACGTTCCTGACGGTCCACGCCCATTGGACGGCGGAGCTGGCTGTGCGGGGCGAGATCGACGCGCCGGAGCGCCGTAACCGGCTGTTTGCCCACGCCGCCGAGCGCTGGCGAGCCTCGCCGCCGCCGTATCCGGTCGTCGCGGCCGGGGTGACCAGCGCCTCGCCGGCGCTTGCACGCCTGCTGCGGGTGGTGGCGGAGCTGCCCGACGGGGCGGTGATCCTGCCCGACCTCGACCTCGCGCTCGATGCGGAGGTGTGGGACGCGCTGGGTCTCGCCGGCATGCCCGAGGAGCGCGGCGGACCGCCGGTCGGCCCGGACGATGCCGTCACGCACCCGCAGTACCACCTCAAGCTGCTGCTCAACCGCATGGGGGTGAACCGCGGCGAGGTTCAGCCGTGGCACCGCGCGGGCATCGCCGCGGCGCCGCCGGCGAGGAGCAGGGCGATCTCGAACCTGTTCCTGCCGCCGGCGGCGAGCGCGCGCTGGGTCGATCTTCCGGAGGACCAGCGGCGCCTTGCCGGGGTGCGGCTGATGGAGAGCGCACACCCCGAGGAGCAGGCCCAGGCGGTCGCGGTGCTCATCCGCGAGGCGCTGGAGACGCCGGAGAAGCGTGTGGCGCTGGTTACGCCCGATCGCGGCCTGGCGACCCGCGTCGTCGCGCACTTGCGCCGCTGGGGCATCGCCGCGGACGACACCGCCGGTCGGCCGCTGCCGCAGACCGCAGCCGGGCGCGTGCTGCTGCTGCTCGGCGAAGTGCTCGCCGAAGAGACCGCGCCGGTGCCGCTGCTGGCTTTGCTCGGGCATCCGCTGGTCGATCCCTCCGGCGATCGCGCAGCCTGGCTCGAGCGGGTGCGCGATCTCGACTTGCTGCTGCGCGGCCCGCGTCCGGCGCCGGGACTCGCGCCGATTGCCGCGCTGATCCGGGCGAGCGGCAATACCCGGCTGCACGGCTGGTGGGCCGGGGCCGAAGCGATCCTGTCGCCGCTGTTCGCGCTCGGCGACGAGATACCTCTGGCGGCGCTGCTCGATGCGCTCGTGGCGGCCGGCGAGGCACTCTGCGGTGAGCGGCTGTGGAGCGAGGCCGACGGGCGCGCGCTCGCGGCGTGGCTCGAGGAGTTGCGACTCGCTGCAGCCGAGGCGCCGACGATGATCGCGCGCGGCGACGTGCCGGCGGGGCTGCGCGACGCGATGGACCGCGTCGCCGTGCGGCCACCGTGGGGCGGGCACCCGCGGGTGGCGATCTATGGGTTGCTCGAGGCGCGGATGAGCCGGGCTGACCTCGTCATCTGCGGCTCGCTCCACGAGGGGAGCTGGCCCGCGGGGGCCGCCGCCGAGCCGCTGCTGCCGCCGGCGCTGCTCCGCCATCTCGGCATTCCCGGCGGCGACTTCCGCATCGGCCTCGCCGCGCACGACCTCGCCGGGGCGCTCGGCGCACCCGAGGTCGTGCTGAGCTGGGCGCGGCGCGACGAGGCCGGGCCGGTGATCCCCTCGCGATTCGTGCTGCGGGTCCAGGCGATGCTCGGCAAGCGGCTCGCCGACGCGCACCGCGAGACTAGCGCGGTCGAGCTGGCGCGGCGGCTCGACCACGCTCCGCCGGCGCCGGCCTATCAGCGGCCCGAGCCACTGCCTTCGGCCGAGCAGCGCAAGGTCGCGATCTCGGCGACCGCGCTCGACCGGCTGCGCGGCGATCCGTATCAGTTCTACGCTTCCTCGATCCTTGGGCTGCGGGCGCTTGACGGGCTCGATGCCGAGCCGAGCCCAGCCTCGAAGGGCACCGCCGCCCATGCCATCCTCGATGCCTGGCACAAGTCGGGCGAGCGTCCGGAGGACCTGCTGCAAATCGCCGAGGCCGAGCTCGACAAGATGAGCGCCCACCCGCTGACCCGGAGCTTGTGGCGGCCGCGCCTGATCGAGGCACTCAAGTGGGTCGCCGAGGAAATCGCTGCCTTGCACGCGGCCGGGCGGACGGTGCTCGATACCGAGGTCAAGGGTGCGATCGAGCTGATGGGTGTGCGCGTCCACGGGCGCGCCGACCGGATCGACTCCGTCGGCGAGAGCAAGCTCGCAATCGTCGATTACAAGACCGGCTCGCCGCCGTCCGCGCGGCAGGTCGAGGACGGCTTCGCGCTGCAGCTCGGCGTGCTCGGGCTGATCGCGCGCGAGGGCGGTTTCGAGAAGATCTCCGGCGAGCCCGAGCGGTTCGAGTACTGGTCGCTCGCCAAGCGCCGCAAGGGCGACGGCTTCGGCTACTGCGAGGAGCCGATCAAGGAAGGCGCCAAGAAGACGGGACTGCCGCGCAATGAATTCGTCGAAATCACCGAGGACTTCCTGCGCGACGCCATTGGACGGTGGATCGTCGGCAGCGAGCCGTTCACCGCGCGGCTCAACCCCGACCTGCCCGGCTATGCCGATTACGACCAGCTGATGCGGCTCGACGAGTGGCTGCCGCGGCTCGCGCGCAAGGCCATGCCGGCGTGAGCGTCGCAGTGCCCGCGCTGCTCGGCAACCAGCGCCTGGCGGTCGCGCCGGAGGAGACGGTATGGCTGAGCGCCTCGGCGGGGACCGGCAAGACCCAGGTGCTGTCGTCGCGCGTGCTGCGGCTGCTGCTCCAGCCGCACGTGACGCCGTCGCAGATCCTCTGCCTGACCTTCACCAAGGCCGGGGCGACCGAAATGGCGGCGCGGATCAATGCGACGCTCGCAGAGTGGGTCCGGCTGCCCGACACCGAGCTGTTCCGCCGGCTCGAGGCGATCGGTGCGCCGACCGGGCCGGAAGTCCGCGCCCGCGCCCGCACGCTGTTCGCCGCGGTGCTCGACTGCCCGGGCGGGGGGCTGCGGATCGACACCATTCACGCCTTCGCGCAATGGCTGCTCGGCGCGTTCCCGGAAGAAGCCGAGCTGACCCCCGGCACCCGCCCGATGGAGGACCGCGACCGCGCGCTGCTCGCCCGGCGGGTGCTCGCCGAGTTGCTGGTCGGCGCTGAGGAGCGCGGCGACACGCGGCTGACTGACGCCGTCGCCAAGCTGTCGCTGCGGATGGCGCCAGACGAGGTCGAGCGCTACCTGCTGCGCTGCGCCGAAGGACGCGAGGCGTGGTTCGGGACCGGCAGCTGGGTGCCGCCGCTGCGGCCGCGGGTCAACACGCTGCTCGGGCTGGAGGCCGACGCCGATGAGGCGGGGCTCCACGACTTGTGCGGCGACGGCAGCTTCGATTGTGCCGCGCTGCGCCAGTGCCTGCGCGCCTATCAGCAATGGGCGACAAAGACCGGGCGCGAGGCGGCCGAGGCGATCACCGCCTGGCTGGAAGGCGCGGTGCCGCTGCGGGTCGACACACTTGATACCCTCGTGCGCGTGCTGTTCAGCCAGAAGGGTGAACCGAAGAACCTCACGGCGATGGCCAAGATTGACGCGGGCTATGCCGAGGCGATCGCCCGGGTCGGCGCCTGCATCGACAAAGTTCGCGAGCGCCGCACGCTGCTCGAACTCGCTGAGTGGCTGACCCCCGCGCTCGAGCTCGGCCGCGCGTTTGCGCTCGCCTGGGACGAGGCCAAGACGCGCGAGGGGCTGATCGACTTCGACGACCAGATCCGCCGCGCCGCCGACCTGCTCTCGCGCTCGGACATGGCCGAGTGGATTCGCTACAAGCTCGACCGCCGCTTCGACCACATCCTGATCGACGAGGCGCAGGACACCAATGCCGCGCAGTGGCGGATCATCGATGCGCTGACCGGCGACTTCTTCGCCGGCGCGGGCGCTCACGGCGACAAGCTGCGCACGCTGTTCGTGGTCGGCGACTATAAGCAGGCGATCTTCCGCTTCCAGGGCACCAGCCCTGAGAACTTCCGCTCGGCGCGGGAGCGGGTGAAGGCGCTGATGCTCGGCGCGGCTGAAAACGCGCTGGCCTTGCGTGGCGGCCCTTCGGCGCGGGCGCTGCTCGAGCTCGGGCTCGAACGCTCGTTCCGCACAGCCCAGCCGGTGCTCGATTTCGTCGACCGGGCGATCGGTCACATCGGCCACGGCGGATTCGGCCTCGACCAGGCGCCCGAGCCCCACGTCGGCGAGGAACGGCCCGGCTATGTAGCGCTGTGGAAACCGGTCGGCCAGCGCGAAAACGGCGACGATGCCGATGAACCGGCCGAGGAAGGGGAGGAAGGCTGGCTGTCGCGCCCGGACCGCGACCTCGCCGAGCGAATCGCCGGGCAGGTGCGGAGGTGGATCGACGACGGGTTCCCGCTGGCCAAGGGCACCCCACGCCACACCGGGCCCGGCGACATCATGGTGCTGGTCCGCAAGCGCAAGGAGCTCGCCGGGCTGATCGTCGCCCGCCTCCATGCCGCCGGCGTGCCGGTGGCCGGGGTCGACCGCCTGCGGCTGGGCGCGCCGCTGGCGGTCAAGGACCTCGTCGCCGCCTTGCGCTTTGCCGCCCAGCCGCTCGACGACCTCAACCTCGCCGCGCTGCTCGGCTCCCCGCTGGTCGGGTGGAGCCAGGAGCAGCTGCTCGAACACGGCTACCGGCCCAAGGGCGCGCACCTGTGGGAGCACTTGCGGCGCTCGCGCCACCCCGATGTCGCCGCCGCGCTCGACCAGCTCGGACAGTTGCTCGAGATCGCCGATTACGAACCGCCGCAAGTGCTGCTCGAATGGCTGCTGGTCGGGCCGTGGCAAGGGCGGCGCAAGCTCGTGGCGCGGCTCGGGCGCGAGGCCAACGACCCGCTCGACGAGCTGCTCAACGCCGCGCACGCTTACGCCGCGAGCCAGGTGCCGAGCCTGGTCGGCTTCCTCGCCTGGTTCGATGCCGGCGAGGGCGAGCTCAAGCGCGAGTCGGACGGAGCAAGCGGGTTCGTGCGGGTGATGACGGTCCACGGCGCCAAGGGCTTGCAGGCGCCAATCGTGATCCTCGCCGATGCCGCCGGCAATCCCGACGCCGGGCGCGCCGCCGCACTCGACCTGGCCGAACCGGCCGCACCGGGCGTCTTCGACCCGCGGCAGATCCCGCTGCCGGCGCTGCGCAAGCAGGAGCGGCTCGGCCGCATCCGCGAGGCCGAGCTGCAGGCGGCGCGCGCGGACGGGGAGGAGCACTGGCGCTTGCTCTACGTCGCGATGACCCGGGCCGAGGAAGCGCTGTTCGTCGCCGGCTCGCTTGGCGTGCGCGAGACGCAGCCGGCGCCGAACAGCTGGTACGCCAAGCTGGCGGAGCTGTTCACCCCCGAGCAGCGGCTGGAGGACCCGATCTGGGACTGGCGACTCGAGCATGGGGCGCCGCCGCCGCTACTCGTCGGCCTTGCCGCCGCTGCCGAGCTGCCGCCCAGGTCCTCGCTCCCGGCGTGGCTGACGGCCCCGCTCGGCCCCGAGCCGCGCCCGCCGCGCCCGCTCGCGCCCTCGGCTCTGGGCGAGGACCGCGGCGCCGATCCGCCGCTGCCGAACGCGGCGCTGGCGCTCGCCGCGCGGCGCGGCGTGCTGATCCACGCGCTGCTCGAGCGCTTGCCGGCCGTGGAAGTGGGCGAGCGCGAGACGGCCGCGGAGCGCTGGCTCGCCCGGCAAGCACCGGAGATCGACACCTCCGCCCGCGGGGAGCTCGTCGAGGAAGTCTTGCGCGTGATGGTCCAGGATGACTGGCGCGAGCTGTTCGGCGCCGATGCCCTGGCCGAAGTGCCGATCGCCGCACTCGTCGGCGAGCGGGTGGTCGCCGGGACCATCGACCGGCTGCTGGTGACGCCAACGCGGGTCCGCCTGATCGACTTCAAGACCGCCCGCCGCCCACCGGCCAGCCTCGCCGCGGTGCCGCTGGCCAATGTCCGCCAGTTGGCCGCGTACGCGGCGGCGCTGGCGGCGGTGTATCCGGGCCGCGCGATCGAAGCCGCGCTGCTCTACACCCACGCGCCGCTGCTGATCGAGCTGCCACCCGAGCTGCTCGCGCGGCACAATCCGGCCCAAAACCCCCCGTTGTCCGGCGGCGAGGAAAGCTTTGCCCCCTGAACGTTGCCAAGCGGGCGCGGCGGCTTACATAGACCCTGATTCCAGAGGAGTGAGTCCATGCCGACCAAAGCCGTCACCGACGCCAGCTTCGATGCCGATGTCCTCCAGTCCGACAAGCCGGTGCTCGTCGACTTCTGGGCGGAGTGGTGCGGTCCTTGCAAGATGATCGGCCCGGCGCTCGAGGAAATCAGCGACGAACTATCCGAGCGTGTGACCATCGCCAAGATGGACATCATGGAGAACACCGGCGTCCCTGGCCAGATCGGCGTCCAGTCGATCCCGCTGATGGTGCTGTTCAAGGACGGCAAGCAGGTCGCCCAAAAGCTCGGCGCTGCGCCCAAAAGCCAGCTCAAGGGCTGGCTGGAGAGCGTCCTTTAGGGCGCTCAGCGCACCGCCTGACGCACCATCGCGCGCAAGGTTAGCGCGTCCTGGATGGCGTGCGCTTCCGCGTCATTGTTGAAGTAAGCCCAAACCGGCCGCCCGCCGCGCGCCTCCGCCGCGATCCAGTCGGCGGCGGCGAGCAGGCCTTCGTCCGAGTAGCGTCCCCAGTACTTTCCCTCGCCGCCGTGGAACCGGAGGTAGGCGATCGGGCCGACCGCCAGGCGCGGGCTTTGCGAGCCGGGCATGTCGTGGGCGCAGAAGCTGGCGCCGTGACGGCCGAGCAAGGTGAAGACTTCGTCCGTGTACCAGCTCTTGTCGCGGAACTCGAAAACGCTGGTCACGTCCTTGGGCAAAAGCTCGAGGAAGCTCGAGAGTCGCTCGAGATTGATCCGGAATCGTGGCGGGAGCTGATAGAGGATCGGCCCGAGCTTTGGCCCGAGCGCGCGGAACGGAGTCATCATCCGCTGCAGCGGCTCGGCGCAGTCCTTGAGCTTCTTGGCCTGGGTGAGGAAGCGGTTGGCCTTGACCGCGTAGCAGAACCCGGGCGGCGCCTGGTCGCGCCAGGCGGCGAAGGTTTCTTGCTTGGGCAAGCGGTAGAAGCTGTTGTTGATCTCGACGGTGTCGAACTCGGCGGCATAATAGGCGAACCAGCGCTTGACGGCGAGCTTCTCGGGATAGAACAGGCCGCGCCAGTGCCGGTAGATCCACCCCGAGCAGCCGATGCGAACCGGGGCGGGGGCGGAGACCTCAGGCATGCCCGGACAACGCGCGAAGATCGCATCGGGCGCACACAACAGGAGCGGACATGACGACTGCGGCACCACAGGTCGATCGCTACATCGCGGAAAGGCTGCTCGGCGACGATTCGGCGCTCGAGGCCGCACTCGCGGCGAACGAGGCGGCCGGCCTGCCGGCGATCGACGTGTCGGCGCCGCAAGGGGCGATGCTCGGGCTGCTGACGAAGCTGATCGGCGCCCGCCGCGTCCTCGAAGTCGGGACGCTCGGTGGCTATTCGACGATCTGCCTGGCGCGGGCGCTGCCGGAGGGCGGTAAAGTCGTGACGCTCGAGATCGATCCGCGCCATGCCGAGGTCGCCCGGAGCAACCTAGACCACGCCGGGGTTTCGGAGCGGGTCGAGATCCGCGTCGGGCCGGCGCTGGACACCTTGCAAGCGATGATCGCAGCCGCTGAAGGTGCGTTCGACCTCGTCTTTATCGATGCCGACAAGGAGAGCAACGCCGATTACGTCCGCGCTGCGATCGCGCTGGGGCGGCCGGGCACGGCGATCATCGTCGACAACGTCGTGCGCGATGGCCGCGTGCTCGACGCCGCCAGCAAGGACGCGATGATCCAGGGCACGCGGCGGCTGTTCGATTATCTTCACGGCGAGGTCCGGCTCGATGCCACCGCGATCCAGACCGTCGGCAGCAAGGGCTGGGACGGCTTCGTTATCGCCCGGATCAAGGGCGCCGCGTGAGCGAGCTCGCGGCCGAGCGCCGCGACTGCCGGCTCTACCTGATCTCGCCGCTGGACGTTGGCGGGACCTTCCCCGATCGCCTCGCCCGGTCGCTCGACGCCGCCCCCGTCGCGGCGTTCCAGTACCGGGTCAAAGGGCTCGACCAGCACGAAGCGGCACGGCTCGCCGAGCCGCTGCAGCGGATTTGCGCCGAGCGCGCGGTGGCGTTCATCGTCAACGACAGCATCGCGCTCGCCAAGCGGCTCGGCGCCGACGGCGTGCACCTCGGCCAGGACGACGGCACGGTCGCCGATGTGCGCCAGCAGCTTGGACGCGGGGCGCAAATCGGCGTGACCTGCCATGCCAGCCGGCACCTTGCGATGGAAGCCGGCGAGGCTGGCGCGGACTACATTGCGTTCGGCGCGTTCTTCCCGACTACCACCAAGCAGGTGAAGCACCGCGCCGAGCCCGAGTTGCTGACCTGGTGGCAGACGCTGATGGAACTCCCCTGTGTCGCCATCGGCGGGATCACACCGGAGAACTGCGGCTCCCTGGTCACCGCCGGCGCCGATTTTCTCGCCGTCTGCGGGGCGGTGTGGAACGGCGACGAAGCCGCGGCGGTGCGGGCGTTCGAACAGGCGATTGCCTCGGCGGGCTGATCCGGACCTTTCGCCCGCGTCGCACGTTTGAGCGGCAATGGGCGCGGCGATCCGCGCCGGGTCAGGGAGCCTTCGATGCGCGCGCTGTTTTTCGCTTGTCCGCTGAGCCTCGTGCTCGCTGCCTGCAACATCGGCAGCAGCCAGCAGAACGCGCAACCCTCGAGCAAGCCGACGCCCCCTGCCGCGCAAGCGCCGAGCCCCGCGCCGCCCCCCCAGCCGCTCGCAGCCCACGATCCGTCGCCCGGCGCGACGCTGGCCGAGGACATCCGCGATCCCGTCGCCCGGCCGCTGATGCAGGCGCAAGTGGTGCTCGACCGGCTCGGCTTCACTCCCGGCGTGGCCGACGGCAAGATGGGACTGTCGACCCACAACGCCATCGCCGGCTTCCAGGAGGCGAGCGGGCTGCCGCAATCCGGCGAGCTCGACGCGGCGACCAATCAGGCGCTGCAGCGCTGGAGCAACATCCCGGCGACACGCGTGGTGACGATCCCCGCCGACTTCGCCGCCGGGCCGTTCTACAAGATTCCGCACGATCCGCAGGACCAGGCGCGGATGCCGTCGCTCGGCTACGAATCCCTCGACGAGAAACTGGCCGAGCGGTTCCACACGACGCTCGCCACGCTGCTGGCGCTGAATCCCGGCGGGGTGCCGGCCGGAGCGACGAATCCTGGCACAAACACCGCCCCCCCACCATCTCCCTCGCCAAGTCTCACCCCGAGCGGCGCTCCCGGCGCCTCGCCGGAGCCGGGGCCGCCGTCACACTTCCATGCCGGCCAGCAAATCCGCGTCCCCAACGTCGGCAGCGACGCGATCCCGCCGGGCTCGGTCAAGGATGCTGGATGGGCGCAGACACTGGCCATGCTCGGCGTCGGCAGCGTGCAGCCGCAGGCGTCGCGGGTCGTCGTCAGCAAGTCCAAGGGCACGATGCAGGTGTTCGACGAGGCCGGAAAGCTGGTCGCCGTCTACACCGCGACGATGGGCTCGACCCACGATCCGCTGCCGCTCGGCGAGTGGAAGATCCTCGGCATCTCGCACAACCCGAAGTTCCACTACAATCCGGCGCTGTTCTGGGATGCCAACGCCAACGACCCCAAGGCGACGCTGCCGCCGGGCCCGAACAACCCGGTCGGGGTGGTGTGGATCGACATCAGCAAGCCGCACTACGGGATACACGGCACGCCCAACCCGGAGACGATCGGCCGGGCCGAGAGCCACGGTTGCGTCCGGCTGACCAACTGGGACGCGGCGCGCCTGGCGCAGATGGTCTCGACCAAGACCGAGCTGAGGTTCCAGGCCTAGCCGATGCGTCTCGGCTGGCGCGACCGGCTGGCGACGATCGCCGTCACCGCGCTGCTGACTTCGTGCCTGTGGGTGCTGATCGGAGCTTGGGTGTGGGAGCGGTATGTCCCCGGCGCCGCGCGGCCGAGCGTCATGGCGGTCCCGCCGGCGGCTGCTCCGGTGCAAGTGCGGGGATTGCTGATCCCTGTCCCGGGGGTCGCCGCCGACAAGCTCGAGGACACTTTCACCCAGGCGCGAGCCGCCGGGCGCCATCATGATGCCATAGACATCATGGCGCCGCGCGGCACGCCCGTGCGCGCCGCCACCGCGGGCACAGTCGAGAAGCTATTTCTCTCGAAGGACGGCGGCAACACGATCTACGTCCGCTCGCCCGATCGGCGCACGATGTATTATTACGCACACCTCGACCGCTATGCTTCGGGCTTGGGCGAGCAGCAGCAGGTTCGCCAGGGGCAGGTGATCGGCTACGTCGGCTCGACCGGCGATGCCAATCCGGCCGCGCCGCACCTTCACTTCGCCATCAACCTGATGCGCCCTGAGGACGGCTGGTGGCAGGGGCAGCCGATCGACCCATACCCCTTGCTCGGCGGGCGGTAAGCGGCGCAAAATCGTTTCGCGCCGCGACCCGTTCATGTCATCACCTGACGAAACAGGGAGACAGCCGATGGCCCAAGTTGCCGCCGCCCCGCGCGAGCTGACGCTGCGCGGCATCGTCCTCGGCGCCCTGATCACCGTCGTGTTCACCGCCGCCAACGTCTATCTCGGGCTGCGGGCAGGGCTGACGTTCGCGACCTCGATCCCGGCCGCGGTGATCTCGATGGCAGTGTTGCGGGCGTTTTCCGGAGCGACGATCCAGGAGAACAACATCGTCCAGACCATCGCCAGCGCGGCCGGGACGCTGTCGGCGATCGTGTTCGTGCTGCCCGGGCTGATCATGGTCGGGTGGTGGACCGGGTTCCCATACTGGCAATCGGTCGCGGTGATCGCGATCGGCGGGGTGCTCGGGGTGATGTATTCGGTGCCGCTGCGCCGGGCGCTGGTCACCGGGTCGGACCTGCCGTACCCGGAAGGCGTCGCCGCGGCCGAAGTGCTCAAGGTCGGCGCGGGCGTCGGCGGCGCGGAAGAGAACCGCCGCGGACTGGCCGCGGTGATCTTCGGGTCGGCGATCGCGGCCGGCTATCCGCTCGCCGCCAAACTCAAGCTGGTCGCCGAGACCGCGACGGCGACGTTCGCGATCGGCGGGGGCGCGACGACGCTTTCGGCCGGGCTGTCGCTCGCCTACATCGGCGTCGGCCACCTGATCGGGCTGGCCGTGGGGCTGGCGATGCTGGTCGGCATCGTCCTCGGCTTCCTCGTGCTGCTGCCGCATTACACCGCGCTCGGCCCGCCGCCCGGGACCGAACTGGTAGCATTCGTCGCGGCGACGTTCCGCGAGAAAGTCCGCTTCATCGGCGCCGGGGCTATCGGGGTGGCGGCGATCTGGACCCTGCTCAAGGTCATCGGGCCGATCGTACGGGGGATCGCCGCGGCGCTGCGCGCCAACCGCGCGCGCCTGGCCGGCGGCGGCTTCGAGGGGCTCGAGCTGACCGAGCGCGACCTGCCGATCGGCATCGTCGGCGGGACGATCCTGCTGGCGATGCTGCCGATCGGGGCTTTGCTCTACGCGTTCGGCGCGAGCGGGCCGATCGGCCACGCCGCCGGCGCGACTCTGGTGCTGTCGATCCTCTACGTGCTCGTCGCCGGCGTGGTGATCGCCGCCGTCTGCGGCTACATGGCCGGGCTGATCGGCGCCTCGAACAGCCCGATCTCCGGCGTCGGCATCCTCTCCGTTCTTGGCATCTCGCTGATCCTGCTGATGCTGTTCGGCCGCGGCGCCGGCGCCGGGGGCGAGGCTGCGACCAAGGCGCTGATCGCGTTTGCGCTGTTCGTCACCGCCATCGTCTTCGGCGTGGCGACGATCTCCAACGACAACCTCCAGGATCTCAAGACCGGGCAACTGGTCGGGGCGACGCCGTGGCGGCAGCAGGTCGCGCTGGTCCTCGGCGTGGTGTTCGGGGCGATCGTGATTCCGCCGGTGTTGAGCCTGCTCAACGCGACGTTCGGCTTCCAAGGCGCGCCGGGGGCGGGGCCGAACGCCCTGGCCGCGCCCCAGGCGGCGCTGATTTCGGCAATAGCGCAAGGGGTCCTCGGCGGAACCCTCGACTGGGGCCTGATCGGCCGCGGCGCGCTGATCGGTGCGGCCGCGGTGCGTGGACGAGGCCTTGCGCAAGACCCGGCGCGGCGCGCTGCCGCCGCTCGCCGTGGGCATGGGCATCTACTTGCCGGTGGCGGTGACGGCGCTGATCGTGCTCGGCGCGGTGCTCGGCCACCTCTACAATCGCTGGGCCGCGCGCCAGCCGGACTCCGGCTTCGCCGAGCGGATGGGCGTGCTCACCGCGACCGGCTTGATCGTCGGCGACAGCCTGTTCAACGTCGCTTACGCCGGCGTGGTCGCCGCCACCAACAACCCCGACGCGCTGGCGATCACCGCCGAGGCGGACTGGCAGACGCCGCTGGGCATCGTCGTGTTCGTCGCCGTTCTGGTGCTCGCTTACGCGCGAATGCGGCGGACCGCGGCGATGCCCTTGGCTGAAGGTTAGAAAATCCTCCCCGCGAGCGGGGAGGAATGTTGTCAGCCGTTGTTGCGGTTGCGGCGGACGCAGCGCAAGTCGGTGTCGGCGCCGTCGTCGCCGACGCGGCGGAGGAAAGTCTGCGAGACGCGGTGGAATTTCTGGCCCTGCTTGGGCCCGCTGGTCATCACGACCCGGTCACCGGTGCGCAAGTAGGCGCCGCGCGCCTCGCCGACCGCGTAGCTCGAAGAAGTGAGCACTGAGAAGTCTTCCTCGGGCGCGTGAATTCCCGCCGGGCCGGTCGCATCCCCGGGCCGCTCGCAAACGTAATCGCCGATCTGCAGCGTCCCGATCGGCCCTTCGATGGCCGCGACGGGGCCGGCGAGCCCCAGCAACGGCAGCAAGATCAAGCGCTTCATCCGATCCTCCCCGCCCGCTGAATTAGCAGGTCGCACGCCGGATTGCCAGAGTCGCGGCCGCCCGCTAAGGACGCGCCTCTCCCGCCCGGGGGTGCTCTTTCCAGCAATAGGTTCAGCGATGAAGATCAGCGGCGTGGACATTCGTCCCGGCAACATCCTCGAGTACGAAGGCGGCATCTGGAAGGTCGCCAAGACCCAGCATACCCAGCCGGGCAAGGGCGGGGCGTTCATGCAGGTCGAGATGAAGAACCTGATCGACGGCCGCAAGACCAACGTTCGCTTCCGCAGCGCCGACACGGTCGAGCGGGTGCGGCTCGACACCAAGGACTTCCAGTACCTCTACGCCGATGGCGACAGCCTGGTGTTCATGGATCAGGACACGTACGAGCAGATCCATCTTCCCGCCGACCTGCTGGGTGACGCCGCCGCGTTCCTCCAGGACGGCATGGAAGTGACGCTGGAGATGCACGAGGAGCGCCCGATCAGTGTCCAGCTGCCGGAGCAGGTCGAGGCGACGATCGTCGAGGCCGACGCGGTGGTGAAAGGCCAGACGGCGAGCTCGAGCTACAAGCCGGCGATCCTCGACAACGGCGTGCGGGTGATGGTCCCGCCGCACATCGGCTCGGGCACGCGGATCATCGTCGACGTCTACGCCCGCGAGTACGTCCGCAAGGCGGACTGATCCACGATGGCGGCGATCTCCGGTCTCATCCGCGTGATGGAGCGCGCCGCCCGCAAGGCCGGGCAGCGCCTGCGCCGCGACTTCGGCGAGGTCGAGCACTTGCAGGTCAGCCGCAAGGGCCCGGCCGACTTCGTCTCCAAGGCCGACCAGGCCGCCGAGCGGACGATCTACGACGAGCTCCGCGCCGCGCGGCCCGAGTGGGGCTTCCTGCTCGAGGAAGCCGGCGAGATCGACCTCGATCCGGCCAAGCCGCGGTGGGTGGTCGATCCGCTCGACGGCACCTCGAACTTCCTCCACGGCATCCCCCATTTCGCCGTCTCGATCGCGGCGCAGGACCCGCTGCCGGACGGCTCGGGCTGGGGCGAGGTCACCGCCGGGATCGTCTACCAGCCGATCACAGACGAGAGCTTCTGGGCCGAGAAGAACCGTGGCGCCTGGCTTCAGGATCGGCGGCTGCGGGTCTCGGCGAGGCGGCATTTGCACGAGAGCCTAATCGCCACCGGCATCCCGTTCCGCGGGGCCGGCGATCCCGCCGAGTGGGCCGCGATCTACCAGGCGATCGGCCCCGAGGTTGCGGGAATCCGCCGCTTCGGCTCGGCCGCGCTCGACCTCGCCTGGGTTGCTGCGGGACGCTATGAGGGCTTCTGGGAACGTGGCCTCAAAGCCTGGGACAGCGCCGCCGGGTGCCTGCTTGTGCGCGAGGCCGGCGGCTTCGTCACCGACTGGCGCGGCCGCTCACTGCCGATCTGCGACGCGCAAGTGCTGGCCGGCAATGATGCGCTGCACTCGCGGCTGCACAAGCTGCTCGTCGGCGCCATCAAGCCCGGCTGAGCGCACCCGGCGCTTGTCGCGTCGGTCCTCCGCCGCTAAGCCGCGCCTCGCCGGCCGTGCCCCTGTGGCGGAATGGTAGACGCGATCGACTCAAAATCGATTGTCGCAAGACGTGCCCGTTCGAGTCGGGCCAGGGGCACCACGGCCGC
>JAEKKO010000374.1 GCA_019510335.1 Novosphingobium sp.
AACTTGCCGAGGCTGACGGAGCGCTGGTCTCGGCGGTCGCGGCGGCTGCCGAGGTTCTCGAGAGCTTGCAGAAGCCGCTGGCGGCCTTGGCCAGACGGCTCGAGGCGGTGCTCGGGGATGCCCCGGACTGGCTCGATTCGCAGGCGCGCGCGCGGGTCGAAGGGGCGATCCGCGGTCTCTCCTGGAGGCGTGAGACACTTGCCGCGTGGATTGCACTGCTCGGCCGAATCGGCGGCGAAGCGGATCCGGAATTTGTCGATTGGCTAGCGGTCGAGCGCGTCGACGGGCGCGAGTACGACGTGGCGATCCACCGCCGCTGGCTCGATCCCACGAAGCCGCTGGCAGCGGCTGTGCTCGCGCCCGCCGACGGCGTGCTGGTCACCTCGGCGACCTTGCGTGGCGGCGAGGACTGGGCAGCGGCGGACGCGCGCACGGGCGCGCTGCATCTGCCGAACGCGGGGCATTTCGAGGCGGAGAGCCCGTTTGATTATGCGCGCTGCTCGGAAGTGCTGATCGTCACCGACGTGAAGCAGGGGGACATCGCCTCGCTGGCCGGCGCTTATGCACGGCTGATTGGGGCGGCGAAGGGCGGGACGCTCGGGCTGTTCACAGCGATCCAGCGGCTGAAGGCGGTGCATGCGCGGATCGCCGACAGGCTTGCGCGCGACGGGCTGCCGCTGCTGGCGCAGCACGTCGATCCGATCGATGCCGGGACGCTCGTGGACATTTTCCGCGACGATCCGCGCGCATCGCTGCTCGGCACCGATGCGCTGCGCGACGGTGTGGATGTGCCCGGCGAATCGCTGCGGCTGGTGGTGATGGAACGCGTGCCCTGGCGGCGGCCGACGGTGCTGCAGGCGGCGCGGCGGATGGCGGGCGGCGGGAGCGCCTACGACGACCGGGTGGTGCGCGCGCGGCTGGCGCAGGCGTTCGGACGGCTCATTCGGAGGCAAGGGGATAGCGGTGTTTTTGTGATCCTTTCGGCAGCAATGCCCTCGCGGTTGCTGAAGGCGTTTCCGCCGGGTGTTCCGATTAGCCGGGTGCCGCTCGGCGAAGCGATTGCGCGGGTCGAGCAGATACTCCCCCGCCCCAGCGCGGGAGGGGGACCGCCGAAAGCGGGGGAGGGGCTCAGCACGACGTCCGCAGCCGACCCCTCCACCATTGAATCTTCGTTCAATGGTCCCCCTCCCCCAGGCGAGCTGGGGGAGGATTTGTGAAGCGCCTCACCCTTCTCCGCCACGCGAAG
>JAEKKO010000179.1 GCA_019510335.1 Novosphingobium sp.
CGCCGATCGCCAATGGCTGATCGGGTGCAGGCACAAGTAAGCGACTTGAAAAACCCGCTTGATCAGCTTGCCGTTGTGCCGAATTGCTCTTGCGGCCAATTGCGCTTATTCCCCCACCGGCCGGAGCGTACGAGGCTTTCCTGCCTCGCGCTGCGGCAAAGATCGTCCGCGCGCATCCGAAGATCGGTCGACGGTGGCGGAAAGTGACTAACCCCGTCGCGTTCGCATCCTCTAGCCTAAAGGCCGAATTCTGACAAACTGTTAATGTTGTCCTAGTTCAGGGCAGATTGAGGTTAGGCGGCAGCGGTCGGCTGTCGAAATGGAGGTAGCTGAGCTGGCTCGACTTGATCCGCCACTTGCCGTCCGCACATTTGACGTAGCGCTCGCGATAATGGCCGTAGCCGGTGTGGCCGAGTTCGCCGACCGCCGCGCGGCGGTCCTCGGCCATCTCGACCCGGTCGTTCATCGCCCAGGTGACGCTCGCCCCCTGCCCGTCGGAATCGAACATGACTTCCGGATTGTGCACCTGATGGGCGGTCTTGGCCTGATCGATCGAGCCGCGGACGTAGCGGATCGCCTGGTCGCGGCCTTCGATCCGCTGCCCGCCGGCAGGCGAGGTGTCGAGCACCAGGTCCTCGGTGAAGCAGTCGGCCCAGCCGTCCCAGTCCTTGGTGTCCATCAGCCGGCAATAGCGCGCCTTGGTCTCGCAGATCGCCAGCCAGTCGGCGAAATCCGGTTGCATCAGGCCTCTCTCCTGTCCTGCGGGTCGCGGCGGATTTTGGCTGAATGCCAAGCGCATGCAAGGGCGCGGGCAACGCCGGCGCGCTACTTGGCTTTGGCGTGATGCCCGTGCTTGTGCTTGCGGTTGTCGCGCCGCTCGCTGATGTGGGTCACCACCGCGCCCATAGCGGTAGCCGCCAGCGCCTTGGCCTCAGGCGTGCGCAGCAGCCCAGCGAGCGCCCCGAGACTCCGGCGCAGCGGCTTGGATAGCTTGTAGCCGGCGACTTTCTTCGGCAGCTTCAATGCCTTGGTTTTCTTGCTCATCGTCTCGCTCCTCGGCTCGAAACAACGCATCGGCGGGCGCTGCGTTTCCGACCGCCGCGGCGGCATCGGCGAATTGCGCGACGAGGCTCTCACTGGTGAGCTGGACGGCGCATTCCAAATCCAGAGGCAGCCCTACCCGCGGTGCGCCAGTCGCATCGTCTTGACCCCCGCGTCCTCGGCGTCGCGGCGGCCGAGGGTCAGCTGGGAGTTGGCGAAGCTGTCGGCCTTGACTTCGAGGCTGACAGACCAGTCGCGCATGCACACCCGGTGCTTGACCTCCCATCGCCCGCCAACGCGTTCGAGCCGGTCGACATAGCGCCCGCCGAGCTGGTTGCACATCGGCACGCCGTCGACGGTGCTCAGCGTTACCGCGAGATAGTACGTCTCCGCCCGGGCGGCATCGCCGTCGAGCTCGATCAGCGACTGCCCGAGAAGGTGCGAAAGCGTCTCGCAGGTCGCGGGGATGATCTCCTGGGTCATGATCCGTGCGAACTCCGGGCCTGTGGCCTTGTTGAGCCCGTGATCGTCCCAGCTGTCCTCGGCATAAACCGAGGCCATCAGCGCCTCGTCGCAGCGGTCGCAGCCATGGGCGTATTCGGCTAGGAGCCGGCGGATCTCGCGCTCGTCGAGCAGCTCCTGAATGCGCGGGTCCATCGCTATCCTCCATCGGCTGGGCTTGTCCCGCCGATGCTAGAGCGCCGCCGGATTAGCTCAAGCCGTTCGTCGCCCCCGCTTGCCATGCTGCAGCGCACTACCTAACGCCTGCGGCAACCGCATCGACGACAGGACCTCCCCATGCAGCGCTTCGAAGGCACCCAGAGCTACGTCGCGACCGAAGACCTCAAGGTCGCGGTAAACGCCGCGGTGCTGCTGCGCCGGCCACTGCTGGTCAAGGGCGAGCCCGGCACCGGGAAGACCGTGCTCGCCCAGGAAGTCGCGGATGCGATCGGCGCGCCGCTCATTGAGTGGAACGTCAAGTCGACGACCAAGGCCCAGCAGGGGCTTTACGAATACGATGCGGTCGCCCGGCTGCGCGACGGCCAGCTGGGCGACGAGCGGGTCCACGACATCCGCAACTACATCAAGCGCGGCAAGCTGTGGGACGCGTTCACCTCGCCCGAGGTCCCGGTGCTGCTGATCGACGAGATCGACAAGGCCGACATCGAGTTCCCCAACGACCTCCTCCAGGAGCTCGACCGGATGAGCTTCGACGTCTACGAGACGGGCGAGCGGATCGCCGCCCAGGACCGCCCGATCGTCGTGATCACCTCGAACAATGAGAAGGAGCTGCCCGACGCGTTCCTGCGCCGGTGCTTCTTTCATTACATCAAGTTCCCCGACCGCGAGACGATGCAGGCGATCATCGACGTGCACTTCCCCGGCATCCAGAAGACCCTCGTCTCCCGCGCGCTCGAGATCTTCTACGAGGTGCGCGAGGTTCCCGGGCTCAAGAAGAAGCCCAGCACCAGCGAGCTGCTCGACTGGCTCAAGCTGCTGCTCAACGAGGACATGCCCCTCGACGTCCTCCAGAACCGCGACCCGACCAAGGCAATCCCCCCGCTCCACGGCGCGCTACTCAAGAACGAGCAGGACGTGATGCTGTTCGAACGGCTCGCGTTCATTGCGCGCAGGGGTTGAGGTGGGCGCGCCGTACACCGCCCGCTGCGCCTGCGGCTCGGTCACAGCGACGATCCGCGGCGAGCCGGTCGGCGTGCGCCAGTGCTGGTGCCGCCAGTGCCAGCAGATCTCTGCCGGTGGCGCGACGACCAACGCAATGTTTCGTGTCGCCGACATCGAGCTGAACGGCGAATTGGCGACGCACGGTTATCTGGCCGACAGCGGCAACACCCTGACCCAATCGTTCTGTCCGACGTGCGGCACGGCCGTCATGGGCCGGTCATCGGCGCGCCCTCACTTGCGTACCTTGCGCTTCGGGTTCCTCGATGAAGGCCACGGCCTCGCTCCGACCGCCGCGATCTGGCTCGACGAAGCCCCGCCGTGGGCAACCATCGACCCGGCGCTCGAACGCTTCGACCGCCAGCCGCCCGCGCCGCCGAGCTGAGAGCATGCTCCTCAACTTCCTCGACGAGCTCCGCGCCGCCGGCATCGGCGCCAGCCTCAAGGAGCACCTCGTGCTGCTTGAGGCCCTCGACAAGCAAGTCATCGAGCAGACGCCCGAGGCGTTCTACTACCTCAGCCGCGCTACGTTCGTGAAGGACGAGGGCTTGCTCGACCGCTTCGACCAGGTCTTCGCCAAAGTCTTCCGCGGCGTCTTCACCGATTACGGCCAACAGGCCGCCGACGTGCCGGAGGAGTGGCTCAAGGCGATCGCCGAGAAGTACCTGACCGCCGAGGAGATGGAGAAGATCAAGTCCCTCGGCAGCTGGGACGAGATCATGGAGACGCTCAAGAAGCGGCTCGAGGAGCAGCAGAAGCGGCACCAGGGCGGCAACAAGTGGATCGGCACCGGCGGCACCTCGCCGTTCGGCAACTCCGGCTACAACCCCGAGGGGGTGCGGATCGGCGGCGAGAGCCGGCACAAGCGCGCGATCAAGGTGTGGGACAAGCGCGAGTTCCAGAACCTCGACGCGACCCGCGAGCTCGGCACCCGCAATATCAAGATCGCGCTGCGCCGCCTGCGCCGGTTCGCCCGCGAAGGCGCCGCCGAGGAGCTTGATCTCGACGAGACCATCCGCGGCACCGCCAAGCAGGGCTGGCTCGACATCCACATGCGCCCGGAGCGGCACAACGCCGTCAAGGTGCTGCTGTTCCTCGACGTCGGCGGCTCGATGGACCCGTTCATCAAGCTGGTCGAGGAGCTGTTCAGCGCCGCGACCGCCGAGTTCAAGAACCTCGAGTTCTTCTACTTCCACAACTGCCTTTATGAAGGCTTGTGGAAGGACAACCGCCGCCGCTTCACCGAGCGCACGCCGACCTGGGACATCCTCCACAAGTACGGCCACGACTACAAGGTGATCTTCGTCGGCGACGCGGCGATGAGCCCGTACGAAGTCAGCCACCCGGGCGGCTCGGTCGAGCACTTCAACGAGGAAGCCGGCGGCGTCTGGCTGCAGCGCGTCGCCCACGTCTATCCGGCGACGGTGTGGCTCAACCCGGTGCCCGAGGCGCAGTGGGGCTACTCGCAATCGACCAAGCTGATACGCGAGCTCGTCGGCGGGTCGATGTACCCGCTGACCCTCGACGGCCTCGACGGCGCGATGCGCGAGCTGACGCGCAAGAAGCATTGAGCTGACCTCCTCCACCACCCTTCGGGCGTCAGCGGCGGGGGTGGAGGGGTCGAATTGGGCGTTCAGATTGACTTTATGCGGGAGCGGCCGAGCATCGGCGGATTCGGCAACGGTACGGAGCGAGTCGCGGCCTGATGGAAGAACCCCCCATTCCCGTGCCCGCGCCGCTGTCGATGCGCCGGGCCGTGTTCGCCGCCACCCTGGGCAATGCGCTCGAGTTCTATGACTTCGTCACGTTCGCCTATTTCGCGATCCAGATCGGCAAGACCTTCTTCCCCTCGCATGATCCGTTCGTCAGCCTGATGGGCTCGCTGGCGACGTTCGGCGTCGGCTTCGTCACTCGCCCGATCGGGGCGTACGTGCTCGGCGGGTATGCCGACCGGCACGGGCGCAAGCGGGCGATGCTGCTCAGCATGATGATGATGGGCGCGGGCATCGCCCTGCTGGTGCTGACGCCCGGGTACGCCCGCATCGGCGTGCTCGCGCCGATCGCCGCGGTCACCGCGCGGCTGCTCCAGGGCCTCGCCCTGGGCGGCGAGGTCGGCTCGGCCACGATCTACATGATGGAGGCGTCGGACCCGTACAAACGTGGGTTCACGATCAGCTGGCAGGGCGCCAGCCAGGGCATTTCGGCGACCGTCGGCGCGCTGGTCGGGCTGCTCATTAGTCTGGTCCTGACCGGGCCGGAGCTGACCTCGTATGGCTGGCGGATCGCCCTCGGCCTCGGCCTGTTCATCGTCCCGGTCGCGCTGATGGTGCGCAGTTCGCTGCCCGAGACGCTCGATTTGCCGGAGGAGGTCGACTCCACCGTCGTCGCCGCCGATGGCTACGCCCGGATCGTC
>JAEKKO010000050.1 GCA_019510335.1 Novosphingobium sp.
GCAGCTTGCCACCGAGGCGGTGGAGTAGGCGCATGCCGGTCAGGCTCGACTTGCCGACTTGCGCCGCGCCGACGAGGTTGAAGTTGCTATAGGGGCGGCAGCCCATCGCCTCTTGCGCGCGCTCGGTGAGGCGGAAGCGCCCGCGACCGCCGCCGAAGTGCGCGCCTTCGCGCCCGCCGTGGCGGCGGAAATGGCGCGCGGCGTCGGGGTGGTCGACGAACGTCGAGGCGGCGAGGTATGGATCATTGGCGCAAATACGCTCGACCAGCGCCCACAGAGTGCGCGCGCCGCTGGGCGTCTCCGCCCACCCCGGAAAGAACGCTCCGCGATCGGCAAACGGCAGTGAGATGGCGAGGTCAAGGCCGACCAGCGTGTCATGCGGCAGGTCGCGCAGCAGCCACTCGACGACCTCAGTGCGCGACCAGCGGTGTCCGGCGCGGACCAGCTGCGGCGCGTCGTCACCGGCAGCGGCGAGCGCGACGGCGATGCCCGGCTGGTGCTCGCCGACTGCGCCCGACCAATCGATCCCGACGAAGTGGCGGAAGCGGCCGGCGGTCATCCGCCGCGGAGCTCGGCCCGCTTCTGCTCCCACCAATCGATCCGCTCGCGGATGCGCGCCTCGAAGCCACGCTCGACCGGCCGGTAATAGGTCTGCGGCGTCATCTCCTCGGGCCAGTAGTCGGCGCCGGAGAAGCCCTCGTCGGCCCCATGGTCGTAGGCGTAGCCCTTGCCGCAGCCGATGTCCTTCATCAGCTTGGTCGGCGCGTTGAGGATGTGCGGCGGCGGCATCAGCGAGCCGGTTTCCTTCGCGCTCGCCCAGGCTGCCTTCTGGGCGAGGTAGGCGGCGTTCGATTTGGGCGCGGTGGCGCAGTAGAGGCAGGCCTGGACGATCGCCAGTTCGCCTTCCGGACTGCCGAGGAACTCGTACGAATCCTTGGCGGCGAGGCACTGGACCAGCGCCTGCGGGTCGGCCAGGCCGATGTCCTCGCTGGCGAAGCGGGTCAGCCGGCGCAGCACGTAGAGTGGTTCCTCGCCGGCGGTCATCATCCGCGCCAGGTAGTACAGCGCCGCTTGCGGATCGGATCCACGCAAGCTTTTGTGCAAGGCCGAGATCAGGTTGTAATGGCCTTCGCGGTCTTTGTCGTAAACGGCCACGCGGCGCTGGAGAAACGCGCCGAGCTCGGCCGGGCCGAGGGGCTGCTCGATGCGGGCGGCGTAAAGAGTCTCGGCCTGATTGAGCAGGAACCGCCCGTCGCCATCGGCCGAGGCGATCAGCCCCTCGCGCGCTTCGGCGGTGAGCGGCAACGGGCAGCCTTCGAGCGCCTCTGCGCGGGCGAGCAGCGTCTCGAGCGCGGCGGCATCGAGGCGGCGCAGGATCAGCACCTGGGTGCGGCTGAGCAGCGCCGCGTTCAGCTCGAAGCTCGGGTTCTCGGTCGTTGCCCCGACCAGCGTCACCGTGCCGCGCTCGACGTAAGGCAGGAAGCCGTCCTGCTGCGCGCGATTGAAGCGGTGAATCTCGTCGACGAACAGTAGCGTGCGTTGCCCGGCACGGGCGGCGGTCTCGGCCTCGGCGAACGCTTTCTTGAGATCGGCGACACCCGAGAACACCGCGCTGATCGCGACGAAGCGCATGCCCACGGCATCGGCGAGCAGCCGCGCTATCGTCGTCTTGCCCGTGCCTGGAGGTCCCCACAAGATCATCGAGGAGAGCTTGCCCGCCGCGACCATGCGGCCGATCGCGCCTTCTGGTCCGGTCAGGTGCTCCTGGCCGACGACCTCTTCGAGGCGGGTCGGTCGCAGTCGATCGGCCAACGGCGCGTCTGGACGCGGCGCCACCGCCGGAGTGGCACTCGGTAGCTGGTCGGCAAAAAGGTCGGGCATAAGGCCAATCTAGAGGGTCTTGGGCGAATTGCACCGGGAACTGCGAACATCTAAGTAGTTCTGCGGGGTCGTACGGGAGGGGTAAACCATGGACGAGACACTTGCCAAAGCTGCGCCGGCCGACGTGCTGGCGGGATCGAAGGGATTTTGGGTCGTCGCCATCGCCAGCTTGCTGTGGAACGCCTATGGCGTGCTCGATTACTCGATGACCAAGCTGCACAACTCCGCGTGGCTCCAGGCGATGAAGGTCGATCCGGCGTTCCTCGCCAAGATCGACGGCGCGCCCGCATGGGCGACCGGCGGGTGGGCGGTCGGCGTGTGGGCATCGCTGGCCGGCTCGCTGCTCCTGCTGCTGCGCTCGCGCCATGCCGCGCTGGCGTTCCTCGTTTCGCTGATCGGCGCGGTCGTCAGCTTTTCGTGGATGTACGGCGCGCGGATCATGCCGACGTTGGTGGTGCCGGCGGTGATCGTCGGGGCCATCGTTCTGCAGTGGTGGTATGCCCGGCGGATGGACGGCGCCGGCGTGCTGCGCTGAGCGTCAGCGCCGCTGCCGAGCCTTCTGGCGGATCAACCGGAGGTAGGTTGCGGCGACGGCGCCGTTGATCCGGTCCCACGAGAACTCCACGCTGCGCGCTTCCCCCGCCGCGCCGTGACGGGCGCGCAGCTCCGGATTCTCGGCGTAAGCGCGCAAGGCTTCGGCAAAGGCATGGACAGCGCCTGGGCGGATCAGCCGGCCCGAAGCGCCGTCGTCGACCAGGCTCTCGCTGCCGGTCGCCTCGGCCGCGACAACGGGAAGGGCGCAGGCCATCGCCTCGAGCGTGACGTTGCCGAAAGTCTCGGTGATCGAGGGGTTGAACAGCACGTCCATGCTGGCGACGGCGCGACCGAGATCGTCGCCGCCCTGGAATCCGGCGAACACCGCCTGCGGAAGCCGCGCCTCGAACCAGTCGCGCGCGGGCCCCTCGCCGATCACCAGCACACGATGCGCCACTCCGCGGCGGCCGAGCTCGTCGATCGTGTCGGAAAAGACGTCGAGTCCCTTCTCCATCACCAGCCGGCCGAGAAAGCCGATCACCATCTCGTCGTCGGTGATGCCGTAGGCGCGGCGCCACTCGAGGCTGCGCCGCTCGGGATGAAACACTGTCCGGTCGACCCCGCGCGACCAGATCGAGATATCATAGTTCATCCGCTCGCTGCGGAGGATCTGGGCCATGCTCTCCGATGGCGCCACAAGAGCGTCGCAGCGGCGGTAGAAGCGGCGCAGGAGTGCGGCGAGCACCGGCTCCAGCCAGGCCATGTTGTAGTAGCGCGGATAAGTGTCGAAGCGGGTGTGGACCGAGCCGAGTACCGGGACCCGCCGCCGCCGCGCCCAGCTCACCGCGCGATGGCCGACGACGTCGGGCGCCGAGACGTGGATCACATTGGGCGCGAAGCTGGCCAGATCACGGCGCACGTGCGGCGACAGCGCCATGCCCAGCCGGTACTCGCCGCGGCCGCCGGGCATCCGCAGTGAGGGCACCCCGACGAGTTCCCCGGTCGCGGCAAAGGCCGGTTCGGCCACCACCGGCGCATAGACACGCACCGCGGCGCCCTGTTCGAGCAGGTAGCCGACCAGCCGGTTCAGCGCCTGATTGGCCCCATCCCGGACGTAGTTGTAGTTGCCGCTGAACAGCGCGATGCGCAGGTCTGCAGCAGTGCGGGGCGCATCGGGCATCGCGCGCCCTTAGAGCGCGTCTCGGCGAATGGCGAGCGTCGCGTTGCGGCAGAGATCGCGCCGCACGCAAAAAGGGGCGACCGAACGGCCGCCCCTGTGCAAAACGCAGAGCCGATGGACTGTCGTCACCAGTGGCGGCGCCAGCGGTCCCAATCATGATGGCGGTACTCGTGATAGCGATAATACCGCGGATAGGTGTAATAGTACTGCGGGTATGTGTAATAGCTCCGGTACACCACCCGGTGCCGCGGGTAGTAGTAGTCGTCGTAATAGTACCCATGCGAGTTGGAGGCCAGCGCCGCGCCGAGCGCGAGGCCGACGATGCCCGCGCCGACGGCGATCGCAGCATCGTCGCCGCCGCGGTGGCGGTAGTAATAGCCGCGCGCCTGCGCCGGCGCCGCGGCGGTCAAGGCGGTGGCGACGAGGGCGCCACCCAGCGCCAGTTTCTTGAGCGTCTTCATCACTTCTCTCCCGGTCGGCCTCCGCTGCGACCGGCCGCGGATCGGCGGACCTGAGCCTCGATTTGGGCACACGGGCGCTTAACCAAAACTTAACCCCTCGCGCTCCGCTCCACCGGCTCCTCGGCTGAGCAGCGGAAGTCATGTAAGTAACGGGGAAAGCGCGGTAAAATTTAACCGTTTGTGCCTGCCCGCAATTGTCGGCTAACGGGCTCGAGGGAACACACTCAAGTTGCAGTCGGCGCCCAGCCGCAGGAGAGACGGCGCTAGTGCCAGCACAGCACATGGGGTTGCCGGATGACCGCTTAAGGGAGCGCTGGCCTCGACTTTGGGGCGCGGCCCGTGCCGTAGCGCGCCTCGCGGTGCCGGAAGTGACGCTCGAGCGCGCGCGCGCGCGCCGCCGCCGCCACGCTTTTCGCCGGGCCGGAATCGTCTTCATTCACGTTCCCCGCGCTGCCGGGACGAGCGTTGCCGAAACGATCTACGGCGGCTTTCTTGGTCATTTCACGATCGATCAGGTTCTGCGGACGAATCCCGAGGACGTGCTGGCGCTGCCGCGCTTCACGATCGTCCGCAATCCCTGGGACCGCGCCGTGTCGGCCTTCGAGTTCGCGCGCGCCGGTGGCGGAATCGGAGACGGATCGCGGCGGGTTCGGATCGCTCACCCGGAGCGCTATCGTGGTCCGACGTTCTCCGCCTTCGACCGGTTCGTTCGCGAATTCCTCGCGACGCACGAAATCGAACGGCTCGATGGCGTGTTCCGGCCCCAGCTCTATTACGTCGGGAGCGCGGGCGGAACGATCCCGTTCGATCACATTGGCCGGTTTGACCGCCTCGGCGAAACCGAACAGTGGCTGTCGGACACTCTGCAACGCAGCATCCGGTTTCCGCGCCTCAATCCGACCGAACGCCTCGGTTACCGCGAATACTATACGCCCGAGCTGCAGCGCATCGTCGGCGATATCTACGAGAGCGGGGTCAAGAGCTTCGGCTTCGATTTCTGACGAGCGGCGAACAAACGAAAGGCCGCAGCCCGATGGGGCTGCGGCCTTCCTGATATGGGGTGCGGGGTTCCGCTTATCGTCAGTAGCCGCGACGCTCGTAGTAGTTGCGATCGTACTGCGGGCTGTAGCGGTAGCCGTTGCGGTAGTAATCGCGGTTGTACTGATTGTACTGCTGATAATAGCCGTTATTGTAATAGCCGTTGTTGGAATAGCGGCGATCATAGCGGTCGTGATCGTGATGGTGATGGCTCGTGCTGGAGCCGATGATGGCGCCGATGGCGAGGCCGATCACGCCACCGGCAATCGCGGCACCCGCGGTGTCGCCGTGGTCATGGTGGTAATAGCCGCCTCCGCCCCAGCTCTGGGCCGAAGCGGGAGTGGCAGCCGCACCGAGCGCGGTGGCGGCAAGAGCGGCGCCGAGGGCGGTCTTCTTGACGAGGTTCATGGTCGATCTCCTGACGGAGCGGCCGGGGCGATATTGCCCACCAGGCCGTCCGATCGAGGAGCGTTATGCCATTGCCTGCCTGAACGGGTCCGGGACAGGTGTGGCAGGTTTCGTTCAGTTTTGTCTTAGTTTGTCTGAACAGCCGTCGTCGTTCAAGCCGCCTCGCGCTTGCGGTTTGCTTTCTTGCGCTCGTTCGGGTCGAGGATCGCCTTGCGCAGACGGATCGACTTAGGCGTGACCTCGACCATCTCGTCGTCGTCGATATAGGCGATCGCCTGCTCGAGCGTCATTTGCCGCGGTGGGGTCAGGCGGATCGCGTCATCCTTGCCCGAGGCGCGGAAGTTGGTCAGCTGCTTGGACTTGAGCGGATTGACTTCGAGGTCGTCGGGCTTGGCGTTCTCGCCGACGATCATGCCCTCGTAGACCTTCTCCTGCGGGCTGACGAAGAGACTGCCGCGCTCCTCGAGGTAGCCGAGCGCATAGGATACCGCTTCGCCGGTCGCATTGGAGATCAGCACGCCGGTGCTGCGGCCTTCGAGCGGGCCTTTGTATGGGCCATAGCGCTCGAACAGGCGGTTCATCACGCCCGTGCCGCGGGTGTCGGAGAGGAATTCACCATGATAGCCGATCAGCCCCCGGCTCGGCGCCGAGAAGATCAGTCGGGTCTTGCCGGCACCGGCCGGACGCATTTCGACCAGTTCGGCCTTGCGGCGCTGGAGCTTGTCGACGACCGTGCCCGAGAACTCCTCGTCGACGTCGACGACCACCGTCTCGTAGGGCTCTTCGCGGCCGAACGCGCTGTCGCGAAACAGCACCCGCGGGCGGCTGATGCCGAGCTCGAACCCTTCGCGGCGCATCGTCTCGATCAGCACGCCGAGCTGGAGCTCCCCGCGGCCGGCGACCTCGTATGCGTCCTTGTCATCGGACTCGGTAACGCGGATCGCGACGTTGGTCTCCGACTCGCGCAGCAGGCGATCACGGATCATTCGGCTGGTGACCTTGTCGCCCTCGCGCCCGGCGAACGGGCTATCGTTGACGGCGAAGCGCATCGCCAGGGTCGGCGGATCGATCGGCTGGGCGGCGATCGGCGTGCTGACGCTCGGGTCGGCGATGGTGTCGGCCACACTCGCCTTGGCGAGGCCGGCGATCGCGACGATGTCGCCAGCCCGCGCTTCCTCGACCGGCACCCGGTCGAGCCCGCGGAAGGCGAGCAGCTTCGAGGCGCGACCGGTCTCGATCACGCGTCCTTCGGCGTCGAGGGCGTGGATCGGCTGGTTCACCTTGAGCGTGCCCGACTGCACGCGCCCGGTGAGGACGCGGCCGAGGAAGTTGTCACGGTCGAGCAGCGTGGCGAGGAAGGTGAACGGCCCGTCCGCGTCGAGAGCGGGGGCGGGGACGTGGCTGACGATCGTCTCGAACAGCGGCGTCAGCGTGCCCTCGCGCGCCTCGGCGTCGGAACTGGCATAGCCGTTGCGGCCGGAAGCATAGAGCACGGGGAAATCGAGCTGCTCGTCATTGGCATCAAGGCCGACGAACAAGTCGAACACTTCGTCGAGCACTTCGTGCGCGCGCGCGTCGGAGCGGTCGATCTTGTTGACGACCACGATCGGGCGCAGGCCCAGCGCCAAAGCCTTGCCAGTGACGAACTTGGTTTGCGGCATCGGCCCTTCGGCCGCGTCGACCAGCAGGATCACGCCATCGACCATCGCCAGGATCCGCTCGACCTCGCCGCCGAAATCGGCGTGGCCGGGGGTGTCGACGATGTTTACGTGGGTGCCGTTCCACTCGACCGAGGTGCACTTGGCGAGAATGGTGATCCCGCGCTCTTTCTCGAGGTCGTTCGAATCCATCGCCCGCTCCTCGACCCGCTGATTGTCGCGAAACGTGCCGGACTGGCGGAAAAGCTGGTCGACGAGCGTGGTCTTGCCGTGATCGACGTGGGCGATGATCGCCACGTTGCGCAGGTTCATAACGATGTCCCGGAGAAGAGGTTCGCCGCGCCCTTAGCAGAAATTGTGCGTCGCAGCAAGGTTCATGCGCGGCGCGGCCGGGTCAAATGGGCGAACCCGGCGAACAGCGTGAGCGTCGCCGCCGGGGCGGCCAGTTCGAAATACAGCATGACCCTGGTGCCGAGGCGATCGTGGATGATTCCATCCCAGGTGGTCATCGCCGCAATCGGCACGTTCGACAGCGCCGAGAACAAGTTGAACTTGGTGGCCGCCGCGCCTTTGCCGATCGCTTCGAGCACCACGGCCGAATAAGCCGCATAGCCGCTGCCGGTGGTCAGCGCGTAGAGCATGGTGAAAGTGACGAAATTCGTCGGCGTTCGCGGCAGCCATGCCATCGTCACCGCCGCCACGCCGCAGAGAATTCCGAACAATGCATAAGCGCGCTTCACATCCATTCGGCCGCAGACGTAGCCGCCGATCAGGCAGCCGACCGCCGAGACGAGCCCGCCGGCGACGCCGTTGACCAACGCGACGAGGTCGGCTCCGGCGCGCCACTCGCCGGCGATCGCCGACCAGCTAACGCCGCCCGACGCGATCGGCAGGAGCATCAGGATCAGGGCGAGATAGCCGAGGCGCGACTTCGCGACCTTCCAGACGTCACGGCCGACCTCGACGAGCGCGGCGACGTAACTGCCCTGCCGCTGGCCGCGCGGCGCGGGCGGGAGCGCGAGCACCGCCGCCCAGCAGGCGAAGCAGATCGCGCCCAGCACTGCGCCTGAGACCCACGGCGTTCCGGCATGCTCGGCCAGCGTCAGGCCCAGGCCGCCGCCGATGCCGGCGCCGCCGAGGTTGCCGGCCATCGCCCACCCGCTCGCGCTGCCCTGCGCGTCGGGTGCGACGCAATGGGCCATGAATACTTCGGTCGACATGCTGACTAGCGTAGAGGCGACCGAGGACAGCAGCACCAGCACAGCCAGCGCGGTCAGCTCGGCCCGTGTCGCCGGGAGCACGCTCATCGCCAGGATGGTTGTTCCGACGAGCGCCGCGCCGAGGCCGTACCACAGCTTGGGGTTCCCCACTGTGTCAACGATCGGCGCCCAGAACACTTTCCACGTCTGCGGCCAGACTGACAGCGCGACGAGTGTCGCGACCGTCGCCACGCTAAGACCAGCGCGGTGGAGGAGAAATCCGAGCGTGACGGAGACGTAGCCGGACGAAATTCCGAACGGTGCGAACAGCGGCAAGAACAGCGCCGTCGTGCGCATCTGGCCTGCGGGCACGGCGCCCGCAGCGGCGGGGACTTCGGCATGCGCGGTCATTGCTCGTTGCCCTTCCAGCCGTGAACGGACGAGCCTAGCGGCTCGCGCGCCGGGCTCAAGGGCGGGCACGACATGTGCCTATGATGTCACAGAAGGAGTGTTGCAGGAGCTCTACGCGATAATACGATTGTCGCGGATTCGGGGAATTTTTATGGTTTCCAAGTAGTGCGCAGCGGCAACACCAGCCGGATCGGCATCTCCCGAGCGGCACACTGCGCAATGAGGGGACCTAAGTCCATGAAAACGTTCATCGGTGGCCTCAGCGCCTCACGTCGCGCCGGGCTGTATGCAAGCGCGGCTCTGCTCGGGCTGCTCGTCCCGGCCGCCGCCCATGCCCAGGACGCGGGCGAGGCCCGGCCGGCCACCGACCACCCTGGCGAAACCCAAGGCCAAGGAAACGAGATCGTCGTCACCGCGACCAAGCACGAGCAAACGCTCCAGGACGTGCCCGTGGCGGTCAGCGTCGTCACCGGCGACCTCATCGAGAAAGCCCACATTCGCGACATCAAGGACCTCTCGACCCTGGTCCCCTCGCTGCGGGTAAGCGAGCACCAGAGCTCGGCACAGACGGACTTCCTGATCCGCGGGTTCGGCAACGGCGCCAACAATGCCGGGATCGAGCCCTCGGTCGGCGTATTCATCGACGGCGTCTACCGTTCGCGTTCGGCGGCGCAGATCGCCGACTTCCCCGATGTCTCGCGGGTCGAAGTGCTGCGCGGGCCGCAGTCGACGCTGTTCGGCAAGAACGCCAGCGTCGGGGTCATCTCGATCGTCACCCAGTCGCCGCAGTTCCGGTTCGGCGGCAACGTCGAGGCGTCGTACGGCAACTACAACGCGGTCGTGCTCAAGGGCATGGTGACCGGACCGATCACCCAGACCCTCGCCGCCAGCCTGTCTGCCGGCTACAACCGACGCGACGGCATCGTCCACGACCTCGGCACCGGGCACGACACCAACGACCGCAACCGCTGGTTCATCCGTGGCCAGTTGCTGTTCGAGCCCACCGACCAGCTCAAGGTCCGCCTGATTGGGGACTACGGCAAGATCGACGAAATCTGCTGCGCCACGGTCAATGTCCAGTCGTCGTCCTCTACGCTGGCGATCCAGGCGCTTGGCGGGCGGGTCAATTCGCCGAGCGATCCGTTCGGCAACGTCGTCTACAACAACTTCGATTCGACCAATCATATCAAGAACTACGGCGTCTCCGGCCAGATCGATTACGAGGTCGGCCCGGTGACCCTGACTTCGATCACCGCCGATCGCCAGAGCAACGCGATCACCAACCAGGACTCCGACTTCACCAGCGCCGACTTGCTCGGCCGCAATTCCCAGGACTTGCGGATCCGCACTTTCACCCAGGAATTCCGCGCGAACGCCAACATCGCCGACAAGCTCAACGTCCTGCTTGGCGCGTATTACTTCAACGAGAAGATCCGCCAGGCCAACCAGCTGCAGTGGGGCACCCAGGCCCGGCCTTATGCCAACCTGCTGATCCAGCAGCTGTCGGGCCGTACCGTGCCGAGCCTCGAGGCGCTGTTCGGCAGCTTGCAGGGCAACCCCAGCCTCTACACCAACCAGTTCTTTGCCGCCGGCCAAGGCTTCGACGAGCACTACAGCTTGAACGACGAGGCGATCTCGCTGTTCGGCCAGGCCGACTTCAAGGTCACGGATCGGCTGACGCTGACCGGCGGGATCAACTTCACCCACGACAGCAAGCACTTTGCTGCGAACATCGCCTCGAGCGATGTGTTCTCGAAGCTCGATCTCAATGCGCTGCGCAACCTCGCCACCAACGCCGGCATCTCTCAGACCGTCGGCGGCCTGCTCGGCGTGCCCGGCGGCTTCGCCAGCCCGGCCCAGATCGGCGCGTTTGCCGCGGCCAACCCGGCCGGGTTCGCCGCGGTCCAAGCCGGTGCGGCCAATGCCACCCTGCCGCTGCTCGGATTGCGCGCGCTGCAGTTCTTTCCGCCGTTCCTCAACCTGCCCAACGTGGTCGAGCCGGGCCGGACCAGCGACAACAATGTCTCATGGACGGCGCGGATCGCGTTCGACGCGACCCGCCACATCAACCTCTACCTGAGCGCCGCGACCGGCTTTAAGGCGAGCTCGGTCAACCTCTCGCGCGACAGCCGGCCATCGGCCAGTGACGCGGCGGCGATCAACGCTGCGGGCATCGCGGTGACCAACTTGACGTATGGCAGCCGCTTTGCCGGGCCGGAAAAGTCGACGGTGTACGAGGCCGGGCTCAAGGCCAACTGGGGCATCGCCACTGCCAACATTGCGGTGTTCAAGCAGATCATCCGCGGGTTCCAGTCGAACATCTTCACCGGCACCGGGTTCTACCTCTCGAACGCCGGTAAGCAGTCGACCTTCGGGATCGAATTCGAAGGCACCGTGCACCCAGCCCCGGAGCTGACGCTGGGCACCGCGCTGACCTATCTCGATCCCAAGTACGACAGCTACGTGCTGTCACCCTTCGGCGATGCCTCCGGCCAGATCCCGGCCGGCATCCCCCCGATCTCGGTGACCTTCAGCGGGCAATGGGACCACCGGCTGGTCAACGGCGATCACGTGATCCTGCGTGGCGATTACCACTACGAGTCCTCGGTCCAGATCGAGGACGGCTTGCCCGGGTTCATCGTCAAGAACCCGATCACCGGCGCCGTGATTGATTACGGTCCGGGGCTTGCCGCGGCCCGGCCATTCCGCCGCGCCGTCAACGAGGTCGACGCCTCGCTGACTTACGCGATGCATAACGGGCTCGAGCTCAGCGTGTGGGGGCGGAACCTGATCGACAGTCGCTACCTGACGGTGATCTTCGATTCGCCGGCGCAGCAGGGATCGATCTCCGGCTATCCGAACCAGCCACGGACGTTCGGCGCTTCGGCGCGGTTCCACTGGTAGGAGCGCCCGCGCCGCGGCCCCGGCTTTCTGTCTTTTCCGTTGCTTGCCGGCGGTTTTTGTGATCGCCTGACGATTGCTGGCGCGCAACGGCCGGCGATCAGAGGGGGGGCCTCAAATGGAATGGATGTTCCTGCCGTACAAACGGTACGTCGACTTCAGTGGCCGTTCGCGGCGGCTCGAATTCTGGATGTTCATACTGCTGTTCGCGATCGTCTACCTGGTCCTGTTCAGCATCATACTTTCGCAGGTCCCGTGGGCCGCGTTCCGGCAAACCGGCTTCGGACGGTACACCTACACGGGCGGAGCCGCCGCTCCGCCGGGGCCGCTGCTGTGGCTCACACTCCTGGCGTTCGGTCTGTTCGTGATCGGCAGCTTCATACCCTTGGTTGCCGTTTACGTGCGGCGGTTTCACGACCGAAACATGTCGGGCTGGTTCTTCCTGCTGTTCTTCGTTCTGGGTCTAATCCCGTACATCAACTTCGTCAGCGGAATCGTCCTGATCGTGCTGATGTGCCTCGAAGGAACGCGCGGTCCGAACCGCTACGGGCCCGACCCACTCGACCCGACGAGCGCCCAGGTCTTCGCCTGAAGCGACTGCCGAGGCGAGAGCCGCGGCCGAACTTTGTCTGGCGACGGGCGTTGCTGTACACGCGCCGCAACGCCCGTCTGCCGAGCGAGGACCATGGCCAGCGACCTTCCGTTCACTTCGATCCACCGCCACGGGTTGGTCCGCGTCGGCGCGGCGACGCCGCGGGTGGCGGTCGCCGATCCCGCCGCCAATGCCGCCGCGGTGCTCGAGCTCGCGCGGGAGGCGGACGAGGGCGGCGCCGATCTCGTCGTGTTCCCCGAGCTGTGCATCTCGAGCTACGCCATCGACGACCTCCACCTGCAGCAGGCGCTGCTCAAGGCTTGCGAGCTGTCCATCGTCTGGCTCGCCGAGCAAACCGCGGGCCTGCGATCGGTTTTTGTCGTCGGCGCGCCGCTGCGCCGCAACGGCCGGCTCTACAACTGCGCGGTGGTGATCCACGGCGGCCGCGTCGTCGGCGTCGTGCCCAAGACGCACCTGCCGAACTACCGCGAATTCTATGAGAAGCGCTGGTTTGCGTCCGGCCGAGGACTCCACGGGCTGACCATCGCCATCGCCGGCACCGAGGCGCCGTTCGGCACGGACCTGTTGTTCGCCGACGCGAACTTGCGCGAGTTCATCTTCCACATCGAACTGTGCGAGGACGTCTGGGCGCCGGCGCCGCCCTCGACGATGGGCGCGCTCGCAGGGGCGACGGTGCTGTGCAACCTGTCGGCTTCGAACATCACGGTAGGCAAGGCCGAGGAACGGGCGCTGTACTGCGCGACGCAATCGGCGCGGTGCGATGCGGCGTACATCTATTCGGCCGCCGGCGCGGGCGAGAGCACCACCGATCTCGCCTGGGACGGCCAGGGCTCGATCTTCGAGCTCGGCGAAGAACTGATCGCGTCCAAGCGCTTCTGCCGTGAGCCGCAGCTGATCCTCGCCGACGTCGACGTCCAGCGGCTGGTGCTCGAGCGGATGCGCACGGGCACGTTCAACGATGCGGCGATGGCCAGCGGCCACCCCGAGTACAACTTCCGCCGGATCGGCTTCACCCTGCCGCTACACGAGCGCGACGTCGGCCTGAAGCGCAAGCTGCGGCGCTACCCTTTTGTCCCGAACCGCCCCGAACGGCTGGCGCAGGACTGCTACGAGGCGTTCAACATCCAAGTCGATGGACTGGTCCGCCGGTTCGAGGCGACCGGGGCCGAGCACATGGTGATCGGCATCTCGGGTGGGCTCGATTCGACCCATGCGCTGATCGTCGCCGCCAAGGCTTGCGACCTGCTCGGGCGTCCGCGGTCGACGATCCTCGGCTATACGATGCCGGGCTTCGCGACCAGCGAGGGGACCAAGTCCAACGCGTGGAAGCTGATGCGGGCGATCGGGATCGAGGCAGCGGAGATCGACATCCGCCCCGCTGCCAAGCAGATGCTCGGCGACATGGGCCACCCGTTCGCGCGCGGCGAGAAGGTCTATGACGTGACCTTCGAGAACGTTCAGGCGGGATTGCGCACCGATTACCTTTTCCGCCTCGCCAACCAGCGCAATGGCTTCGTCATCGGCACCGGCGATCTGTCGGAGCTGGCCTTGGGTTGGTGCACTTACGGTGTCGGCGACCAGATGAGCCATTACGCGGTCAACGCCGGCGTGCCCAAGACGCTGATCCAGTACCTGATCCGCTGGACCGTCGACACGCACCAGTTCGATGAGACGACGAGCGCGGTGCTCAGCGAAATCGTCGACCAGGAGATCTCGCCCGAACTGGTCCCTGCCGATGCCTCCGGGGCAATGCAGAGCACCGAGGAGAAGATCGGGCCTTACGCACTCAACGACTTCTTCCTGTTCTACACACTGCGCCAGGGCCAGGCGCCGAGCAAGATTGCGTTCGTCGCCTGGCACGCGTGGCGAGAGCGGGCCGCAGGAAGCTGGCCCGAGGGATTTCCGGATACGATCAAGGCCGAGTACGACCTCGCGACGATCAAGCGCTGGCTCGAAAGCTTCGTCCGACGGTTCTTTGCGATGAGCCAATACAAGCGCAGCGCCATCCCCAATGGACCCAAGGTCTCGGCGGGCGGCAGCCTCAGCCCCCGCGGCGACTGGCGCGCCCCGTCGGACGCGCGCGCCGACGCATGGCTCGCCGACCTGGCGACGGTGCCCGACGCTTAAGGCTCGCGCAGCGCCTGGGCCGGGCGGGCGCGGAGCACGGGAATGGAGCCGGCGAGGGCGACGGCGACGACGAGCGCAAGACCGATGCCAGTAACAGGTTGGTCGACGGGCAGAGTCGCGGCCAGCCGGCGGATGGTCCAGGCGGCCAGACAGGCGAGCAGAACGCGCAGCGCTGCGGCTCCGGCGAGGAATTGCGCTCGTCATGCGGCCGAGCCGGTCAATGCCAAGGCGATGATGGCTATGAAGCGACGCCTCCGCCGATGCCGGTTCCGGCGATCACCAGCGCCGCACCATGGCCGAGACACAGGCGGTAGTGGCAGCCGCAGTCCGCGCAACCTGTGAAGCTCGCGCTGGGCCAGTCGCACACTACCGGGGCGTCCAACTCAGGTCGGCACTCACCGCGTGTGGTCGCCGACCACTCAGTGATCCCCCAGCGTCGGCCCGCTCGCACCGGCCCGCGAGCGCTTCGTCATGTGTGATGATGACCAGCGCCGCATCTCTACAGCCATTTCCCGTTTCCGCCGCCATATTCCCGTTTTCGGGCCGATTAAACGCGAATTCGCTTCAAATGGGCTGCTCCGTGCGTTCGTCGTGCCTCGGAGGCGGCTGAAATCCCGTCCGGTTTCCGGCAAATTCCCGTGATAAATAAACGGGAACTTGACCCCCGAAAACGGGAACGCGCGGCCGCAAATCGGGAGCGACGCGCCGCGTCACGGGAAACCCCCGCCGCGCGCCGCGTCCCGATCCCGGACACCTTTTTTGCGCGCCCAAGTAATCGTGCCGCTTGCCTCAGTGCGGCTGCCCGATGTAAGGGCCGGCACCTTGTCGAGAGGAGTGCTGCCGGGTGTGACCCGGTGGAACAGACTCGACATGGGTCCTGCTCCGCCGTGTCTCGCCCTTCAAAACCGACCTTCGGGTCGCATTGAAAGGAAGAAGACGATGAGCAGGAGTACCCCTCGACGCAAGCAGCAGCAGCCGACCAAGGTCCAGGTTACGAGCCTCGGACCGGTCGAGCAGATCCCGCCCGAGTTGCTGAAGCCCTATGCGCGCAACGCCCGCATCCATGATCAGCGGCAAATGGTCCTGATCGCCCAGTCGATCGAGACATTCGGGTTCACCAACCCGATCATCGCCGAGGACGACGGCACGATCATTGCCGGCCACGGCCGCTGGCAAGCCGCCCTCGATCTTGGCCTCCAGAACGTGCCGGTGCTGCGCGTGCGGCATCTCACGCCCGAGAAGATCAAGGCCTACCGGATTGCGGATAACCAGCTCGCCGTTATGAGTCACTGGGACGAGGAGATCCTGACCCTCGAGCTGGGCGAGCTCAGCCGCATAGAGCTCGACTTCAGCATCGAGACGATCGGGTTCACCCATGCCGAGATCGACGTGATGCTCAGCCCCGAGGCGCACAGCACAGCCGACGGCCCGAGCGACCCGCTCGATGCCGAGATCCCCGAGCCGCCGGCGGTGCCGGTGAGCCGGACCGGCGACATGTGGCACCTGGGCGAGCACCGGCTGCTGGTCGGCTCATCGCTCGAGCCGGCCTCGTTCGCCGCGCTGATGGGCGGCGCGAAGGCCTCGATGGTGTTCCAGGACGCGCCGTACAACGTCAAGATCAAGGGCCACGTCAGCGGCCTCGGCAAAGTCCAGCACCGCGAGTTCGCGATGGCCTCTGGCGAGATGTCGGATCCCGAGTTCATCGAGTTCAACGCCGCCAACCTGCAGGCGATCGCGCCCCATCTCAGCGATGGCGCGGTGCTCGCCATGTTCATGGACTGGCGCGGCTCGCTGGCGCTGCAGCTGGCGATGGCGCGCGCCGGGCTCGAGCTCATCAATCTTGCGGTCTGGGTAAAGTCGAACGCCGGAATGGGAAGCCTCTACCGCTCCCAGCACGAGCTGGTGTTCATCGGCAAGCACGGCAAGGCGAGCCACATCAATAACGTCCAGCTCGGCAAGTTCAAGCGCTACCGGACCAACGTCTGGCGCTACCCTGGGGTCAACACCTTCGGGCGCGGGCGAATGGACCAGCTCACCGCCCATCCCACCCCCAAGCCCGTGCCGCTGGTGGCCGACGCGATCCGGGACGTGAGCCACAGGGGCCAGATCGTGCTCGACAGCTTCATCGGCTCGGGCACCACCATCCTTGCCGCCGAGCGGACTGAACGCATCGCGTACGGCATCGATATCGACCCCGGCTACGTCGACGTCAGCATCGCCCGCTGGGAAGCGATGACTGGCCAGGAGGCGCGCCTCGCCAGCACCGGCCAGACGTTCGCGCAAGTGCGGTCCGAGCGTCTGTCCGGAGATGCCGCTTGACATAAAATGTCGGCTGTAACTCTCTGTTCCGAAAAATATTTCGGCATCATCTTTTTGCTTGCCGAATCGCGTTAGTTGCTTCACCAAGGGCGGGCCGCCTCCATAAAGGGCGGCCGTGCCCAGCAGCATCCGACCCGGAAGCCAGCTCTCGCACGACACAGCAGTTCGTCGATTTCCGCGTGCGGAGATCGCCGTGTCCCTTCACCGGGAGCCGTGTCGGTCGTTGCTGCCTTCTTGGCCGCCGATTGCCCGGTTCCTCCTTCAACTTCCGAAGGTATGAACCATGAGCCAGAAACCTTCCAAAGTTCCGCCCGCTTCGTCGACCTCATCGCCTCGGGTCAATCCGTTGCCGCGCCGGCGCTGGGTCACCACGCCGGCCGCGTCAACACCGAGCGAACCCAATCCCGCACCCGAGCTGGCAGGGGGCAGCACCGACGCCGAGAATCTCCCGCGGCCGAAAGCAAGCGAGACGGGCGAGAAGCGAGCCGCCCGCGGCGATAAACCCGGCTATTGCAACCCTCCGAAGCGCACCCAGTTCCAGCCAGGAAACCCCGGTGGACCGGGCCGCCCCAAGGGGTCGCGCAGCCAGGACAGCTTGTGGCGCGAGGAGCTCAATACCCGCCGCCCGGTGCGCATCGACGGGCGCATGCAGAAGGTCACCAAACGCGAGCTGGC
>JAEKKO010000373.1 GCA_019510335.1 Novosphingobium sp.
CGCCTTTGGCGAGCGGCTTGTCGAGGAAGTCGCCGACCGTCGCGCCGAGCGGGCGGGTGAGGATGAACGCCGCCCAGAACAGGAACACCCGGCTGATCGAGGTCGTGGCATAAAGCACGGCAAGAGCCGCGAGGCCGGCGCCGAAGACGAGCGCGCCGCCGGCATAGCCGAGCCCGCCGGTATCGGCCGCCCAGTCGCCGAGCGCGGTCCCGAGGGTTTGCGAGAAGGTGATCGTAATCCAGTAGAACAGCTCGGCTTGCGCGCTGCGGATGCAAACGACTGAGACCGTTCCGAGCGTGCGGTGCCAGACGAACAGGCTCGCAAGGACGCAGGTCAGCAACAGCGTCGAGCCGCCGGTATAGCCGATCCCGAGCGAGCGGGTCGCGAAGTCGGCAAGTGTCGTGCCGGCGGTCGTCGAGGCGATGATCGTCAGCCAGTAGAGCCATGGATTGAAGCTGCGCGCCTTGATCTGGGCCCACACAAGCAAGGCCAGCGGGACGATCAAGATCGTCGTGCCGACGAGGTAGCCGCTGACCGACTCCTGGGCCGCTTCGGGGGTAGCCTCGCCGAGCCAGCTCATCGTCACGGTGTCGCCGGCGGTCTCGCCGAGGGTGGTCGCAAGGATCTTGATGATCCAGAAGCCGAGCGTGATGGCCGGAACCTTGCTGAGGGTGCCGCCGACCTGATCGGTATCGAGCATGATTGTCTCCAGGCAACTCTTGCGTGACTGCCTGCCCGTCAGCGACCTGTCGATTCAGCGCACCACCCTCAGGCCGAAATAGAAGCGGAAGTCGCCAGTTTCGCGGGTGTGCGACAGCAGCGGCCCGATCGCGCCGACCAGCGCGAGGTGCTCGGCCAAGTCGTACTGCGCGGCGACGCCGACGCCGGTCGTGGCAAACCCGCCGACCTCATCGGCGCCTGCGAAGTAGGCCCACCATCAAACGCACCAGTCACGTTGCTGAATGGCCATAACGTCAGGCCGCGCGCAACACCCCGCGGAAGCCCGGCTGCTCGAGCGCGCGTCCAGCTCCCACCGCGACGCAGTTGAGCGGATCATCGGCGACGCTCACTGGAAGACCGGTCTCCTCGCTCAGCACCGTATCGATGTCGGGAAGCAGCGATCCGCCGCCCGTCATGATGATGCCGCTCTCGATGATATCGGCGGCGATTTCGGGAGGGGTGTTCTCGAGCGCCGCGCGCACGGTGTTCACGATCTGGCTGATCGGCTCAGCCAATGCG
>JAEKKO010000180.1 GCA_019510335.1 Novosphingobium sp.
GCGGAAGCTGCGGATGCCGAGCGGCTGCGCGACGCGGTCGATCACGCGGCCGTTGTCGGTCAGCGTCGCGGTGATCGTGTAGAGGTACGGATCGGCGGTGCCGTTCCACAAGTGCGGCGAGGGCACGCTCAGCGCGGCGCTGGCTTCGGAGGCGCCGGTCGGGAGGGTCACCGGTTGGCTCGCCCGGGCGACCTCGCGCCCGCTCGCGTCGGCAATGGTGGTGAGCATTTGCAGGGTCCGCGGACCCGCGCCGAGATTGCGCAAGCGCGCCAGCATCGTCACTTGCGCGGCGTTTGCGGCGACCGTTGCCCGCGCGTAAATCCCCGGTCCGCCGTGGTCGAGCAAGTCGAAGCTGGCGTCCGGCACAGTCACCAGCGCCACTGGACGATAAATCCCGCCGGCGACGAAGAAGTCGCCCGAGAGCGGAATGGTCTCGCCGGTCGGTGTGCCAGGGACGGCCTTGGTGTTGTCGGCGCGCACCGCGATGAGGTTGGCCGCGCCGGGCTTCCACACCGCCGTCACGTCGAAGCGGAAACGACCGAAGCCGCCGCGGTGCTCGCCGAGATGGACGCCGTTGACCCACACGTCGGCGATCTTGGAGACGGCGGCGAAGTCGAGGTACTGGCGCTCGCCGGTCGCGGCCGCTGGTGCGACGACCCTCAGGCGATACCAGCCGGGGCCCTGGCGATTGTCGGTGCGGCGAGCGCGCTGGCGACGGCCGCCCGCTCGGGCGCGGCGCTGGCCAAAGTTGCGCAGCCGAATGCGGCAGCAATCGCCAGGGCAAAGGACAAAGCGTTGCGCATCACGACCAATTTCTCCCGAAACCGGTCAGGCCAATACGGCCTCAGCGACCTCGTGGAAAGCTGAAACGTGGCCGTTCAAGCGAAGCGCTTGGTGAAGGTCGGCGCATCGGCGCCCGGCATGTTCGGGAAGGCTCCGAAGTCGGGGCTCTCGCGGACGACGTCGGCCGAGAGGTCGACCGGGCCGCGATAGTGCAGCCCCCAATGACGCCACTGGAAGCGCCAGCGGCCGTCCTCGTCGACGTAGCGGTCGTAGTAGACGCCGAGCGTCATCGCCGAGCTGCCGTCGCCCATCTTGGCCAACTCCGTGACGTTGACCCGCCCGATCGCGGTGCCCTCGCCGACCTCGAGCAGCGGCGTGCCGGCGATGATCTGCACTTTCTCGCACGCGCCGAGCAGCCGCGCGAACGTGCTCGCGATCTCGTCGCGCCCGCGGATGTGCATTCCGGCGATCTTCCATTCGCCGTCGCGGGCGAAGCACTGGCCGAACGCCTCGTGATCCTTGCGCCAGGTGGCGTCGACGAAGCGCGCGTGGAGCTGGCGAATGCCGCTATCGGCGGCGACGAATTCGGTCATCAGGCAATCTCCCGGCTGTTTCGCAATTCGTTACCGGCTGATCGCCGGGCGCGCTAGGACTTCCGCGCGGAGAGCTGCCGATGCGCGAAGAGATCGTCCAGTTGAGCGCGCTGTCGCCTGACGCAGACGCGCGGCTGGACAAGCGATTCGCCGTGATCCGAATCGATGCCCACCGCGACGGCTTTGCCATTCCCGACGAGGTCGCGCAGCGCGCTCGCGGAATCGTGACCAGCGGCGGCCTCGGGCTGCCGCGCGAGGTTATGGACCGCCTGCCGCGGCTGGCGATCATCGCCGTCAATGGGATCGGCACGGAGCGCATCGACCTAAGTGAGACGCGCCGTCGGGGGATTTGCGTCACGACCACGCCGGACGTGCTCACGCCCGATGTCGCCGACATGGCGATGGCGCTGATCCTTGCCGGCATGCGCAACCTCGTCGGCGACGACCGCTACGTCCGTGAGGGCCGCTGGGCAGCCCACGAGCCGTTGCCGCTCGCGCGGCGGGTCAGCGGCAAGCGCCTCGGCATCGTCGGGCTTGGCAAAATCGGCAGCGCCGTCGCCGAGCGCGCCCGCGGCTTCGACATGGCGATCAGCTATCACGGGCGGCATCGCCAGCCGGACTGCCCTTACCCGTTCCAGCCTAGCTTGCCCGCCCTCGCCCGCGCCGTCGACGTGCTGGTCATCACCGTCACCGGAGGGAGCGAGACCCGCCACCTGGTCGACCGGACGGTGATCGAGGCGCTGGGACCCGACGGCTTGCTGGTCAACGTCGCGCGCGGGAGCGTGGTCGACGAGGCGGCGCTAGTCGAAGCGATCGCGGCCCGCACGCTCGGTGGAGCGGCGCTCGACGTATTCGAGTACGAGCCGTTCGTGCCCCCTGCGTTGATCGCCTCGGGCCAGGTCGTGCTCCAGCCGCACCGCGGCAGCGCGACGACCGAGGCGCGCGCCGCGATGGCCGACCTGGTGGTCCGCAACCTCGAGGCGTTCTTCGCGGGGGAGGCGCCGCTGACGCCGGTGCGCTAGCTCACGCCTCCGCCGCCGCCGGCTTCGTCCCGCGACGGTCGGCGGCCGGGCGCTTGCCGCTGCGGCGGACGCGGGCGCGGACCACGCGGTGGTCGTTCTTGGACCCGTAGATCCAGATCTCGCCATCACACTCAATCGCCGAGCAGGCGAAGAAGATGTCGCGCCCTTCGTAGCGCTCCTCCGGTGGGCCGATCAGCGGCTCGTCGGAGCGGGCGATCACCTTCGAGCAGGCGCGGTCGAACACCACCCAGCCGGTGCCCCAGGTCGCCGCGCGGTCGGCGCCGTTGTAGAACATCACCAGCTTGTCGGGTTTGCTCATCAGCAACGGCCCGGTCGAAAGGTGCCAGCTGTCCCACTTATCGGCGCGCGCGACGAACGGGTCGTCCTGCTCGTCCCACGGCCCTTCCGGAGCCCGGGCGTAAGCCAGCCCGATCCGTGATTTGCAGTCGCGCGAATATTCATAAAGCAGCCGCCAGCGGCCATCGGCGTTCTGCGCGACGGCCGCTTCCTTAGTGTTGCGCTGGGTCTTCGACGAAGCGAGCGCGACGCCCCGCTTGGTCAGGTGATGGATGTCCGGGCCATCGGCGTAGAGCAGCTCGCCGTCGCCGTTTTCGTTCAGCCCGGTATAGTACACCAGGCAACGCTGGCCTTCGAGGACCACCGTCGGATCCTCGCAGCCGCCGATGTCGCGGGGGCCGGGACCGGGCTCGAGCAGCGGCGCCGGGTCCATGTGGAAGCGCAAGCCCTCGCCGCCGCAGCGACCGAGCCAGATCCGTCCGGTGATGTCGTCCGGGCGCAGCGGGTCCGGCACCACCCGCAACAGCACGAGCAAGGCGCCGGTGTCGTCGCGCCACACGAACGGGCTCATCAGCGATTGGCGGCGGAGCGCCTCTGGCCCGTCAATGTCGACCAGATCGATGGCCAGCAGTTCGAACATCGCTGCCACATCAGGCGCCCTGGCCGAGCACCAGCGACAGGCCGCCGTCGATCGTGATCGTCGATCCGGTGATGTAGGCGCCGGCCGGCGAGGCCAGGAACACGGCAAGCCCGGCGATCTCGTCGGGGGTTCCGGCGCGGCCGAGTGGAATATTCTGCTCGAGGCTGCGGCGGTATTCGGGATCATCCAACGCCTTCTGGTTCATCGGCGTCAGGATCATCCCGGGGGCGATGGCGTTTACCGTGATGCCCAGCTTGGCGGTCTCGAGCGCCATCGTCCGAGTGAGATTCCACTGCCCGCCTTTGGCCGCGTCGTAGTCCGCTCCGCCGGGACGCATCACGCTGGCGTGAATCGAGGTGATGTTGACGATCGTCCCCGGCCGCCCGGTCGGTTCGAGCTCGCGGACGAAGCGCCGTGAGGTGAGGAAGCTGCCGGTCAGGTCGGTTCGGACGATCCGCTCCCATTGCTCGAGGCTCATTTTGGCGACGGGCACCCCGGACATGTTGAGCCCGGCCGAGTTGACCAGGATGTCGGGGATACCGATGGCGTCAGCGATCCGATCGAACGCCGCCTCGACATCGGCTTCGCTGCCGACGTCGGCCTGGACCGCGACGGCCTTGCGTCCGAGCAGCTTGACCGCACCCGCGCTGGCCTCGCCCGCATCCTTGTCCTGGTGGTAGATCACCGCAACGTCGGCACCGGCCGCAGCCAATCCCGCAACGCAACCCGCGCCGATCCCCGATTCGCCTCCGGTCACGACCGCGATCCGATCGATCAGGCTTCGTTCGCTCACCGCTCACCCCTTCTGCCCGGTTGTCGCGCGTCAAGCCCGCCGTGCGCGTGGAACCATCGCCGATGCCGAGCGATTGAGTTGAGAACACACCGCCAAGCGATACGTTCAGCAAGCGGAGCGGGTTCCCGTGGCAAGCGCAACCAGACCCATCGTCCTGATCACCGGCGTCACCGGCAAAGTCGGTGGGGCCGTCGCCAAGGGACTCGGCGACGCATACCAGATCGTCGGGATCGACGAACACGCCAGCCACACTGCCTTTCCCGTGATCGAGGCCGACCTGACCAAGGACGTTGCCGTCGCCCACGCGCTCGATGCCTTCCGCGACGCGCACGGCGCGCACATCGCCAGCGTCATCCACCTTGCCGCCTATTTCGACTTCACCGGCGCGGACAACCCGCTCTACCAGCGGCTTAACGTCGACGGCACCCGGCGGCTGCTCGAACAGCTGCAGCGGTTCCAGGTCGAGCAGTTCGTCTATTCGGGGACGATGCTGGTCCACGCCCCGGTCGAACCGGGCGAGCACATCGACGAGAACCGCCGGCTCGATCCGCAATGGGCCTACCCCAAGTCCAAGGCAGCGGCGGAGCGGGTGATCGAGACCTGCCACGGGGGCATTCCCTATCTCCTGTTTCATCTAGCAGGGGTCTACGATGACGAGACGCTGGTCCCGACGATGGCCCACCAGGTGGCGCGGATCCATGAGCGCGATCTCGAAAGCCACGTCTATCCGGGCAACCTTGCGACCGGGCAGTCGATGGTCCACCTCGATGATCTTGCCGCGGCGTTCCGGCTGGCGGTCGACAAGCGCGCCTCGCTCCCGCCGGCGACCACCATCCTCATCGGCGAGCCCGATCCGCCCGGCTACGGCGAGCTCCAGGACCGCCTGGGCGAGCTCATCCACGGCGAGGAGTGGACCACGATCCGCGTGCCGGCGACCCTCGCCGCCGCCGGCGCATGGGTCCAGGACAAGGTCATGCCGCACCTTCCCAAGTCCCTCGGCGGGGGCAAGCCGTTCATCCGTCCGTTCATGGCGCTGGAGGCGGGCGATCATTATGCGCTCGACATCACCCGCGCCCGCGATCTGCTCGGCTGGGCGCCCAAGCACCGGCTGCTCGACACGCTGCCCGAGATCGTCGCGCGGCTGAAACGCGATCCCAAGGCGTGGTACGAGGCCAACGAGCTCGAGCCGCCGCCCGAGGTGGCCGGTTCATGACCGTTGCCAATCGCCATACCGGCCTGGCCCAGCTCCACGGGACACCCAAGCGGCGGTTCTACACCGGCAGCAATCTGCAACGGGCCGTCGCGATCGCCGACTTGCGCGCCCGCACCCATAAGCTGATGCCGCGCTTTGTCCTGGAATACCTCGAAGGCGGCGCCGAGGACGAGGCGAGCTTGTTACGGCCTGTTCCGTCACCACGCCGACACCCAGCTCGCGCAAGCCGCGGCGCACGCCAACGTCCCGTTCGTGCAAAGCACGATGTCGAACGACCGGATGGAAGATGTCGCCAAAGTTGCCGGCCTGCGGCACTGGTGGCAGCTCTACGTGTTCGGCGGCGACGAGGTGTGGCAGGAACTGATCCGCCGGGCCGAGGCTGCGGGGTGCGAGGCGCTGGTGCTGACCACCAATTCGCAGATCTTCGGCAACCGCGAAT
>JAEKKO010000181.1 GCA_019510335.1 Novosphingobium sp.
TCGAGCTCGCAGCTGCGCCAAGCTAGCGTTTCACGGGCCCAGGCCTCGCGCTTGGCGGTGCGGGCGATCAGCTCCCGCGCGTCGCCCGCCGCGAGCGCGGCAGGCAGCTCGAGCGTCCGCGGCTCGCCCGGGCTCGGCCTTCCCGGAGCCCGCTGCAGCCCAGGCTGGTAGTCCCGATCAACATCGTAATAGCGCAAGATGCCTGGCGGATTGAGCGGCGCCGGTTCGCGCTTGCGGGCGCAGCCGGATTGCGAGCCGAAGTCTCCGCGCTCGGGCGACGTCGCGGCCTCGCCCAAGGCGATCGGCACCGCTTGCAGCCGCCCGCGCGCGATCGTCAGCTGGCCGCCGCCGGCATCGCAATCCATCGGGAAGATCGGGTCGAGGGTGCTGAACAGTTCGCTGAGCGCGCCCTCCTCGGAAATTCCCGCAAGTCCGGGCAGCGGGACATCGGCATCGATGCCGTCGATCGCGCCGTCGAGCAGTGTCGTCAGCGTGAGCGCCCCGTCATCGGCGAAAACCTCGAACGTCAGCGCGGGAATGCGGTTGCCGAAGTCGGCGAGCTGCAAGCTCTCGAACACCGCATAAGCGACACCGCGGCACGCCGGGCAGCGCCCGTCGCCCTCGGCCGTGGCGATCAGCGGGTCGGCCGGCTGGTCCCCGGTGCCGGGGTAGAAGCGAAAGCTGCCGCCGGTCTTGAGGTCCCCGGCAGCGCCGCGCAGCAGGTTGCCGTCAGCCCAGACGCGGCCGATTCCCGACAGCGGCCGGCTCGCCAGGGCGACCGCGAACGACGCCGTGTAGGTGTAGGTTGCCGTCGCCGGCTTGCCCTTGCCGCCGCCCTGCTTCTCGCGATGCTCGACCAGGTCGGTCGCCCAGATGATCGTCCCGCCGACGCGCATCCGCCCGAAGTGCCGCGGGAGCGCCGAGCCATAGCTCGAGGTGGTGACGGAAAGCTCCTTCAGGCGCGGTCCCTCGCGCGTCCTGGAGCCGATCACCGCGTAATCGATCTCCCGCCCGAGCAGCGCGCCGATGGCGCCGCCGATCGGACCGCCGACCAGGGTGCCGACGGCGGAAAAGAGCAACGTGGCCATGGCAGGTCCTCAGCTTGGAATCAGGCGCCAGTGCGCGACGCGGCGCCACTCGGGCGGCAATGGGCCGACGACGACGCGGCGCAGACCGGCATGGGCATGGACGAGTCGCGCGTCCCCCGCCGCGACCGCCAGGTGCAGCTGGCACGGTCCGACGTCGAAAAGCAGGACGTCGCCGCGAGCGGCTGCGCCCGATGTCGGGACCAAGCCGAGGGACTCTGCGATCCCTGTGGGAAGCGGGTCAGCCTTGCGCCGCAACGTGTACCGCGTGGGTAGCGGCGCTACTCGGCCGCCGCTCGCCAGCGCTGCCGCAAGCACGCCAAGGCAATCGAGCCCGGTCGCCGGATCGCGGCCGTGGAGCCGAAAGGGGCAGCCGACCAGGCGCTCGGCCGCATCTGCCAGCTCGGCACCTGTCACGCCGGCGCCGGGTAGCGCGCGACGAGGTCGTTGCCGGGCAGGAACGGCTCGCCCTGAAAGTTGATCGCGTTCGCAAAGCGCGCGGCGCAGGTCTCGAGCGTGCGGTCGCAGCCTTCGCGCACGATTGCCCGGGTGCCGGCGGCTGGCGCCACGTCGAGCGGCGTGTCGAGCACTATGGCCGCGCCTGCCGCGGCGATGACCTCCATCCCGATGCCCGCGTAGGGCCCGCCGACCCAGCGCAGACGCCCGCCGACGAGCGCGTCGGCCGTGGCCATGGTGTCGAGCGTCACGGCATTGGTCGACGCGTCGAACGCCAGCAGCACCGCTTGGTGCTCGAAACGGGGGCCCGACAGCGTGCATCCGGGGCCGCAGAACTCGGCCCGGCAGCTCGGGCTGGTCCGCGGAATGATGTCGCGCTGCAGCTCGGCCTTGCGCGACAGCAGCTCGGCTGTGAACCGCCCGGCTTCTTCCGAGACCGTGCCGATGCTGCCGCCGTAAATCACCTGGCGTTCGAGGCTCTGCCAGTCGACGATGCCGATCACCACGGTCGCGCCGTCGAAACGGCCGGCGGAAAGGTCAGCGGCAGCGATCGCGGCGTGGCTCAAAGCGCCCTGAACCTCGGCGCTGTCGGGCTCGACGTCGGCCGAGCGCCGGATCGCCGAGGGGACCATCCCCGGTGCCGCGCTGTGGAGCACGCCGTCGAACCACAAGTCGGTATCGTGACTGGTGAAGCCGAGCGCCACCCCGTCGCGGCGCAGCACCCGCCAGAACGTCGCGACGGTCTCGAGCTCGTCGATGAACCAGACCCGGCTCATGACGCCTCGCGCACTTCGATGACCGGCACGCTCGGCGCTTCTCCCGCCGCAAACGCCGCGCCCGAGATCTCGAGCTTGTCGTCGGCGAAGCGCACCGGCACGTCGAACAAGAAGCCGGCGCGGACAGCTATTTCGACGGCCGGCGGAGTGCTGAAGACGATCATACCGCCAGGCTCGAGCGTCCAACCCGAAGCGACCGCCACGCCGTCGAGGCTAACCAGCACCGAACCGGGATGCGGCCGGGTGATGCGCCGCTGCTGGGCATCGGCCCCGGTGCCGTAAAGCTTGACCAGCGGAAAAACCGTGGTCGTCCCGTCGCCGCTGCCGAGCGGCTGATCCGTCGCCGTCGGCGTGCCCATCATCGCATTCGAACTGAAGTCCGTCGGGTCGCGCAGCCGGAACCCCCGCGCCGCCCCGCGACGGGCGCGAAAGAAGGCGATGAGCACGCCCAGCTCGGCCTCGGAGCGGATGCCCGGGCCGACGTCGAACCGCAACCGGGCGTTGCTCCACAAGCTATTGCGCCGCTCGAACCCGGAGGCGGTGACCGCGATCGTGGTCGAAAACTCCGGCGTCACCGTCGCGTTGCGGCCGAGCGCCAGCGGATAGGCGAGGTCATCGAAAGCTTGCATGTCGTCGTCCTCGGCGGGGGCGAGCCGGACGAAACCGTCGCGGCAGATCTGCGGCAAAGCCCAGACGAACACCTCGTGAGCGTTGCGCGCCTGGGCTTCGTCGATCCCGCCGTCGATCCGCCGCCACAACCCCGTGTCGGCGGGGTTGAGCACGAACCCGGCGAGGTAGTCCTGCTCGCCCGCCGGATAGCCGAGCCGGGCACCGATTGTGGCGTAAGCAGAATGTCGCTGCGCATCGGCGGCGGCGGTGAGCCAGTCGTAGTCCTCGACTTGCAGCCGATCGAACGCCGGCGAAGCCCAACCGAGCGGCAGGTTGGCGCGCCGCACTTCGGGCATGCCCGGATCGAGGACGCTCGGCAGGAAGGTCAACAACAAGGCTTCGGCCGTCTCGGGCGCAGCCGCACTGCGAACCGCCGCTGCCAGCGCCGCGGTTGAACTTGCGAGCACCGCGCCCGCCGCATCGAGGAGGGCGAGCTGCGCCGAATCAAGGGGCGCCCGCAGATCGGCAATCGTCACCGGATCACCGCCGAGTGCCGCCTCCGCGGCATCGTCGTAAAGGCAGATGCGGCCGTCGGCCATGACCCACCACCACGGCTCGCCGGCCTGGAAGCGGATCGGCACCCCGGCGTTCTTCATCAGCCAGACGAACGCCGCGGCCACGCGCTGCAGCCACTCCATCGCCTCGCCGTTCGCTGGCGACATCAGCGCCGATGGCGGTGACCAGCCGGTCCGCGCCGGATCGCCGTTGGCAGCTCGCTGCTGCCAAGCATCGGGGCAGTGCATCGCCAGCACTTCGTACGAGAGCGAGGCGATCGGGGAATAGCCGAGCGCGGCGCACTCGGCGAAGAACGCAGCGTGCCAGGCGCGGCACGGCGTCGCCAATGGATCGTCCGCGGCTGCATCGACGAGGAAAGCGCCATCGGACGCGGCGAGCCGGAAATAATGGCTCATCCCGACGTAGTGGAGCACGCTCCCGCGGTAGCCGAGCTGGCGGAGATTTCGCAGCAAGCGGGCCGGCGTCTGGGTCCCGCAGTCGTCATAGGCCGTCGCTGCGGCGGTCCCATGCGGCGGGACCATCACATCGCCGATCGCCAGCATCGGCCGGTGCCCATCGCAGCGGATGTCAGTGAGCTCGACCCATCCCTCGACCGGAGCGGCGAGCGGCGTCGTGCTGCCGCCAATGTAGCTGGGAGCAACCAGCGACACGAACAGGCGGTCGATGTCGCCCGCATGCACCGGGTCGGCCTCGCCCGGGAGCAGGAACCCGCCGTCGAGAGCCGAAAACGGCAGGGTCACGACCGCATCGTCGGGTGTGCCCGTCGCATAGTTCCACAGCCGCACGTACCATGTTCGCGCGGCGCCGCTCGCGTCGCGGCCCTCAATCGTCAGCGTCGGCCCGTTCACCGCGTCAAGCGGCAGCACCCCGCCCGAGCGCCAACGGAACGACAGCGTGGTCCGGCCGTAATCCCGGTCGGTAGCATAGGCGAGCAGCGGGTGATCAAAACGGTCCTCGCTCGCCCAGATCAGCCCGGCCAGATCGCCCTCGCGCAGGAACGTCGCGTCGACTCGCAACGCGTCGGCGCTCGTGGTGACCACAGCGGAAAGCATCGGGCGCGGAAAGTCGACCGTCCAGAAGCGCGGGTCGAAGCGCTGGATCCAGTGACTGTCCTGCCCGTCCCGGCGAGTGGCGAGCCAGAATGCCATTGTCGGGTCCCTCGCTTCAGAGCTGCGTCAGCGCGCGGCGCACCGCGCTCGCCACCTGCCGGCTCGAGCGCTGCAGCGCCTGCGGCGCGTCGGTCCCGGCCGGCGCGACGATGTTGATGGAGACGCGAACGTCGCGGGGCGCCGCGGACGTGCCCGTCGCGATACTGCCAGCGCTGGTCGGCACGAACAGCTCCGGTCCCCGCTCCCCGACGAGGTAGCCCCGCCCCGGCGACACCGGCCCACCGGTCGCCCGCCCAGGCAGGCCGAGGATCGAGCCGACCAGCCCGCCGAGCAACCCGCCCGCCGAAGCCGGGCCGATGCCGATGGAGTCAAGCGCCGATCCCACCGCCTGGCTGGCGATGTCGTTGACGACGTTGAGCGCGATCCGGCGCAAGTCGTCGAACCCGAGGCTGCCCTTGCGAATCGCGCCAAGCAGCCCGCGTTCGAGCACGTCGCCGGCTCGCGAAAA
>JAEKKO010000182.1 GCA_019510335.1 Novosphingobium sp.
ACGTCAGTCGGGCTTCGCCCGCTGGCCGGCTCGCCGCAACTCCCCGCCCAAGCTGCCGTTTGCAAGCAAACGTCGCTTAGGCGGCGGCGGCTCAGCCCAGCAGTTCCTGCTCGAGCTTCTTGGCCATTTCCTCGATGTTCTCGGGCGGCCAGCCGGGGATGTCCATGCCGAGGCGCAGGCCCATCGACGACAGCACTTCCTTGATCTCGTTGAGCGACTTGCGGCCGAAGTTGGGGGTCCGCAGCATCTCCGCCTCGGTTTTCTGGACGAGGTCGCCGATGTAGATGATGTTGTCGTTCTTGAGGCAGTTGGCCGAACGCACCGACAACTCGAGCTCGTCGACCTTCTTGAGCAGGTAGCGGTTGAGCTGATTGGTGTCGCCTTCCTCGATCGGCGCGGCGGCGAGGCCGATCATCGGCGAGATGCCGCTCGGCGCCTGCTCCTCGAAGTGGATAAACAGCGCCAGCTGGTCCTGGAGGATGCGCGCCGCGTAAGCGACGGCGTCCTCGGGCGTGACGGTGCCGTCGGTCTCGACCGTCAGGCTGAGCTTGTCGAAATCGAGCTCCTGCCCGATGCGGGCGTTGTCGACCTTGTAGCTGACCTGGCGGACCGGCGAGTACAGCGAATCCACCGGAATCAGCCCGATCGGGGCGTCGACCGGACGGTTGCCGACGGCGGGAACGTAGCCCTTGCCGGTGTCGGCGGTGAGTTCCATGTTGAAGCTCGCGCCCTCGTCGAGGTGGCAGATCACGAGGTCCTTGTTCATCACCTCGATGTCGCCCGAGACGGCGATGTCGCCGGCGGTGACTTCGGCCGGGCCGGTCGCCGAAAGCTGCAGCCGCTTCGGCCCTTCGCCCTGCATCCGCAGCGCGATCTGCTTGACGTTGAGGACGATGTCGGTGACGTCCTCGCGGACCCCGGCAAGGCTCGAGAACTCGTGCAGGACGTTCTCGATGCGGATCGAGGTGATCGCCGCGCCCTGGAGCGAGGACAGCAGCACCCGGCGCAGCGCGTTGCCGAGCGTCAGGCCGAAGCCGCGCTCGAGCGGCTCGGCGATGAACGTCGCGCGACGCTTGTCGGTGCCAGCCTTGACCTCGAGGTTGTTCGGCTTCTTGAGTTCCTGCCAGTTCTTGATGTTGACAGTCATGGATTTCCCCTAGGGTTATTCTGGCGGGAACGGCCGCGGACCCGGGCGGGGACCGCGGCCGATCGGAATGGGGCGACGGCCGTGCCGCCACCCAAATCTTCGATCAGACGCGGCGGCGCTTCGAGGGCCGCACGCCGTTATGCGGGATCGGCGTGACGTCGCGGATCGAGGTGATGGTGAAGCCGACCGCCTGGAGCGCCCGGAGCGCGCTCTCGCGACCCGACCCGGGTCCCTTGACCTCGACCTCGAGGGTGCGGACGCCGTGCTCGGCAGCCTTCTTGCCAGCATCGTCGGCGGCGACCTGGGCGGCGTACGGGGTCGACTTGCGGCTGCCCTTGAATCCCATCATCCCGGCCGAGGACCAGCTGATGGCATTGCCTTGGGCGTCGGTGATGGTGACCATCGTGTTGTTGAAGCTGGCATTCACGTGGGCGATGCCGCTGGTGATGTTCTTGCGCTCCCGCTTTTTGATGCGCTGGGGTTCGCGTGCCATGGTTCTAATCCCTAATCTCGACCACTCGACCTGAACTTCGATGGGGCTCGTCACCCGTCAGGAAGCGATCACTCAAACGATCCGCCGCTGCCGACGAGTCCCGGAGCGACGCCGTGGCGCCGCTCCCAAGCGTTACTTCTTCTTGCCGGCGATCGGCTTGGCCTTGCCCTTGCGGGTGCGGGCGTTGGTGTGGGTCCGCTGACCCCGCACCGGCAGGCCCTTGCGGTGCCGCAAGCCGCGGTAGCAGGCGAGGTCCATCAGGCGCTTGATGTTCATCGCCGTCTCGCGCCGCAGGTCGCCTTCGACCGTGTGCTCGGCGTCGATGGTCTCGCGGATGTGCAGGACTTCCTGATCGGTCAGGTCCTGCACGCGGCGGCTGTGGTCGATCCCGAGCTTGTCGGCGATCTGGCGGGCCTTGGTCGGTCCGATTCCATGGATGTAAGTGAGCGCGACGATCACGCGCTTGTTGGTGGGGATATTCACCCCGGCAATACGAGCCACTGAATTCTCCTGCTCCACAGGGGTGTGACGGCAGCCCCGCAGGCGGGACGGGCGCGACCCCTATCTCAACGCGTCGACACGGCGACAAACCCGGGACCGGAACGGCAAAAAGTCCGGTCGGCGCGCATCTGGCTGCCGCCTGCCGGACTGACCCGTATTTGTCGAGTGAAGGGCGCGCTTAAGACGATTCGCGCAGGCTGTCAACGCGCGATTAGCCATACCCATCCGGTCGCGCCGAACCCGTGTTCCGGCGCCGTTTCCGTGCTGTCGAACCCTGCCATAGCGCATCGCGGGGAGGCAGTCAAAAGCGGGCGAGGCGCGCCTTGAGCCGGCCGAGTTGCTCGGCCAGCACGCGATCGACGACGGGGGCGATCGCGGCCGGCTTGGGCCGCATATAGCCGCCAACGACGTAGTCCCAGGCGATCTGGGTTCCGCCCGCTTTCGGAGTCAGCGTGATCGTCAACGTGCCGGTCAGGGCCTCGCTCTGGAGCGGACCGAGGGCGCCGCTCAGCCGGAGCGCCTTGCCCGGCGCGGCGTAGAGCACGCGCATATGCTCGACCCCGCCGCCGCGCGGCAGCCGCTCGCAGAAGCAGCCGCCGGGGTGCGGGTCGAGGGTGAGGTTGGCGGGGTCGCCCGAGTAGGTGTGCTCGCCATCCCACCACTGGGCGGGCACGACCAGCGCGGCCCACGCCTGGGCGGGGGTCGCTGTGACGTCGGTAGTGAGGTGAACGACGAATCCGGCGTCGGACACCGCGGCGACTTCCGCTCGGGCCGGAGCCGCGACCAGCGCGGCGCCGGCAAGCACGGCCGCGGCCAGGGCGCGCCGCATGCGCTCAGCCGCGCTCGGCCGCCGCCTCGTCGCCGACGATCCGCTCGATCTCGGCGGTCACCGCGTCGAGCGGCGCCATCCCGTCGACCCGCCAGACGATCCCGCGGGCCTCGTAGATCGGCAGGATTGGCGCGGTCTTGGCCCGGTACTCGGCCAGGCGGGTGCGGACCGTTTCGGCATTGTCGTCGGGGCGGCGCTTGAACTCGTGCCCGCCGCAGCGGTCGCAAGTGCCGGGCAGCTTTGGCTGCTCGAATTTGTCGTGGTAGCCCTTGCCGCACGTCGCGCAAGTGAAGCGGCCGGTGATCCGATCGACCAGCGCGTCCTCGTCGACCTCGAGCTCGATCACCCGGTCGAGGTGGCGGCCGCGCCCCTCGAGCAGGACGTCGAGCGCTTCGGCCTGGGCAGCGGTGCGGGGGTAGCCGTCGAAGATCGCGCCCTGCCCCGGTGGCATGGCGTCGAGCTCCTCACCGATCAGCGCCGAGACGATCGCGTCGGAAACCAGCTCGCCGCGCTCCATCACCGCCTTGGCCCGGAGCCCGACCGGAGTGCCGGCCTTGACCGCCGCGCGCAGCATGTCGCCGGTCGAGAGCTGGCGCATGCCATGGCGCTCGACCAGGCGCTGCGCCTGGGTTCCCTTGCCCGCGCCCGGCGGCCCCAACAGGATGATGTTCACGATAGCGTCCCCCGCCTGCGGAGCTGCCCCGGCGCCGCGTTCCTGCCCGATGCCTGCGCTAACGCAAGCGGCCCTTCAGCTTCGCCTTCTTGATCAGGTCGCCGTACTGGTGCGCCAGCATGTGCGACTGGATCTGGGTGATGGTGTCGACGGTGACGTTGACCACGATCAGCAGGCTGGTGCCGCCGGCGACGAACAGCCGCATCCCGGTCTGGGCGATGACCCACTCGGGCACCACGCAGACGATCGTGATGTACGCCGCGCCGATCACGGTGATCCGGGTCAGCACGTAGTCCAAATAAGTCGCGGTGTTCTTGCCCGGGCGGATGCCGGGGATGAAGCCGCCGTTGCGCTTGAGGTTGTCCGCCGTCTCCTCCGGGTTGAACACCACCGCGGTGTAGAAGAAGGTGAAGAAGATGATCCCGAGCGCATAAAGGATCATGTACAGCGGCTTGCCGTGGCCGAGGTACTGGTTGAGCGCGACGATCGCGGCGCCGAGCTTGGTGTCGGGCGAGACCGAGTTGCCGGCGAACTGGGTGATCGTCAGCGGCAGCAGCAGCAGCGAGCTGGCGAAGATCGGCGGGATCACGCCGGCGGTGTTGATCTTGAGCGGCAGGTGGCTGCGATCGGCCTGCATCATCCCGCGCTGGGTAGCGCGTTTGGGATACTGGATCAGCAGCTGTCGCGTCGCCCGCTCCATGAAGCAGATGAACAGGATCAGCACGACCAGCAGCGCGATCATCCCGACGATGATGAATGGCCCGACCGAGCCCGAGCGGCCGCCTTCGAACAGCTGCGCGATCGAGGTCGGCATCTGCGCGACGATCCCGGCCATGATGATCAGCGAAACGCCGTTGCCGATGCCGCGGCTGGTAATCTGCTCGCCCAGCCAGAGGAGGAACATGGTCCCGCCAATCAGGCTGATGACCGCGCCGACGCGGAACATGTAGCCCGGCGCGACCACCGCCTGGAGCCCCGACGAAGCGCCGTAGGCCTCGAGCCCCGAGGCGATGAACCAGCCCTGGATCGCCGTCAGCAGCACCGCGCCATAGCGGGTGTACTGGTTGAGCTTCTTGCGCCCACTCTCGCCTTCCTTCTTCAGCGCGGCGAGCGAGGGGTGCAGCGACGCCGCGAGCTGCACGACGATCGACGAGGTGATGTACGGCATCACCCCGAGCGCGATCAGGCTCATGCGCTGCAGCGAGCCGCCCGAGAAGGTGTTGAAGATATCGAGGATGCCGCCCTGGGTCTTGCTGTAGAGCGAGGCCAGGATCAGCGGATTGACACCCGGCAGTGGCACGAAGCTGAGGAAACGGAAGACGATCAGCGCGCCGATCGTGAACCAGATGCGCTTCTTGAGCTCGGTCGCCTTGGAGAAGTTGGCGAGGCTCAGACTGCTCGCGATGTTGTCGGCGCGTGATGCCATGGAAATGCGTGAGCCTTGCTTGGTGGGCCGGAGAATCCAGC
>JAEKKO010000378.1 GCA_019510335.1 Novosphingobium sp.
AGGGCCTGGGTTTCTGCGAGAAGGGCGAAGGGCACAGGTTCATCGAAGGCGGCACGCGCATCGCCCGCGACGGCGAGCTGCCGCTCAACACCAGCGGCGGCCAGCTCGGCGCGGGCCGGCTGCACGGCTTCGGCTTCGCCCATGAGGCGGTGACCCAATTGCGCGGCGACGCCGGCGAACGCCAGATCCCCGGCGATCCGAAAGTGGCGGTCGCCACCTCGGGCGGCGGGCCGATGGCGGCGGCGCTGCTGCTGGCGAGGGACTGAGCGAAGCCCCCTCCTCTTCGGAGGAGGGGGAGTGAGTTCGGGGGAAAATTCCGAGGCTTCCCATTGAACAGCCGGCGCGGAAACCGGTAGCATCGCCGCGCCATGACCAAGCCGACGATCAACGATGTCGCCCGCCTCGCCGGCGTTTCCAAGAAGACCGTCAGCCGGGTGATCAACGATTCGCCGCTGCTCAACGCGGCGACGCGGGCCAAGGTCGAGGCGGTGATCGCCGAGCTCGGCTATGTCCCCAACCCGCAGGCGCGCGCGCTGGCCACGGGGCGCAACTTCCTGATCGCGCTGATCCACGACAACACCAACCCTGAGCTGGTGCTCGCGGCGCAGCAGGGGGTGTTCGAGGCGATCCGCGACACCGAATATGCGCTCGTCGTCCGCCCGATCGATCGCCGCGCCCCAGGCATGGAGCAGGAGCTGCGCCAGTTCCTCGAAGTCCAGCGCCCCGCGGGCGTGCTGCTGCTGCCCGGCGTCGCCGAGCTCGAATCGATCGTCGAAGCCTGCCGCCAGATCGGCTGCTCCTATGTCCGCATGGCCGCGACCGCGCTCGACGAGCCGGAGAAACTGGTCGCCTCGAACGACCGCGAAGCGGCGGCGGAAGCGATCGGCTACCTGATCGGGCTCGGTCACCGGCGGATCGGCATCGTTGCCGGTCCCGATGAGGCCGGCGCCGCGCAGCAGCGCGAGCTGGGTTATCTCGACGCAATGGCCGACCACGATCTCGACCGCGGCCCCGCGCTGATCGCCAGCGGCGACTACAGCTTCGAATCGGGCGTGACCGCGGGCAACCTGCTGCTCGAGGTCAGCCCGCGTCCCACCGCGATCTTCGCCGTTAACGACGCCATGGCGGCCGGCGTGCTGCATGCGGCGCACAAGCGCGGCATCAAGGTGCCCGACCAGCTCTCGATCGTCGGCTTCGAGGATACGCCGATCGCCGCGCACATCTGGCCGCCG
>JAEKKO010000183.1 GCA_019510335.1 Novosphingobium sp.
TGCGTGACATCGTCGTGTTCCCCGGCATGGTCGTGCCGCTGTTCGTCGGCCGTGAGAAATCGGTGGCCGCGCTTGAAGCGGCGATGGCGGGTGACAAGGACATCTTCCTGCTCGCCCAGCTCGATCCCGGCTGCGATGATCCCGATCGCGACGATCTCTACGACGTCGGCGTCGTCGCCACCGTGTTGCAGCTCCTCAAGCTACCCGATGGCACCGTCCGCGTGCTGGTCGAAGGGCAGGATCGCGCGCGGCTGGTGGCGCTACGCGAGGATGGCGGCAGCTCCGGCGACATGCTGACGGCCGACGTCGAGGCGCTCGAGCCGGTCACTGCCTCGGGCACCGAAGTCTCGGGGATGATGCGCAGCGTGGTCGAGCAGTTCGGCGAGTACGCCAAGCTCAACAAGAAGCTGGCGCAGGACGCCGGCGATCAGCTCGGCGACATCGACGACGCCGCGCGGCTCGCCGACACCGTCGCCGCCCACATCTCGGCCAAAGTCGCGGACAAGCAGGCGCTGCTCAGCGAGGCCGACCCGCTCAAGCGGCTCGAGATGGTGTTCAGCTTCATGGAAGGCGAGCTCGGCGTGCTCCAGGTCGAGCGCAAGATCCGCGGCCGGGTCAAGCGCCAGATGGAGAAGACCCAGCGCGAGTATTACCTCAACGAGCAGCTCAAGGCGATCCAGTCGGAGCTTGGCGGCGGCGACGGCGAGGAAGCCAACGAGATCGCCGAGCTGCAGGAGAAGATCGACAAGCTCAAGCTGTCGAAGGAAGCTCGCGGCAAGGCCCAGGCGGAGCTCAAGAAGCTCAAGACGATGCAGCCGATGAGCGCGGAGGCGACGGTCATCCGCAACTACCTCGACGTCCTCCTCGGCCTGCCGTGGGGCAAGAAGTCGAAGCTCAAGAAGGACATCGCCGCCGCCCAGGCGATCCTCGATGCCGACCACTACGCGCTCGAGAAGGTCAAGGACCGGATCATCGAGTACCTCGCCGTCCAGGCGCGGACCAACAAGCTCAAGGGACCGATCCTGTGCCTCGTCGGCCCGCCGGGCGTTGGCAAGACCAGCCTCGGCAAGTCGATCGCCCGCGCCACGGGCCGCGAGTTCGTGCGCCAGTCATTGGGCGGCGTGCGCGACGAAGCCGAGATCCGCGGCCACCGCCGGACCTACATCGGCTCGCTGCCGGGCAAGATCGTCACCAACTTGCGCAAGGCCGGGACCAGCAACCCGCTGTTCCTGCTCGACGAAATCGACAAGCTCGGACAGGACTTCCGCGGCGATCCGGCGAGCGCCCTGCTCGAGGTGCTCGATCCCGAGCAGAACGCCCGTTTCCAGGACCACTACCTCGAGCTCGACTTCGATCTCAGCGACGTGATGTTCGTGACCACCGCGAACACCCTCAACCTGCCGCAGCCGCTGCTCGACCGGATGGAGATCATCCGCCTCGAAGGCTACACCGAGGACGAGAAGGTCGAGATCGCGGAGCGCCACCTGATCCCCAAGCAGATCGAGGCGCACGGGCTCAAGGACGGCGAGTTCGCGATCACCACCGAGGGGCTGCGCGACCTCATCCGCTACTACACCCGCGAGGCGGGCGTGCGCACGCTCGAGCGAGAGCTCGCCCGGCTGGCGCGCAAGACCTTGCGCAAGATCCTCGAGGGCCACGAAACGGCGGTGACGATCACGCCCGAAAACCTCGGCGACTTCGCCGGGGTGCGGAAGTTCCGCCACGGCGTCTCGGACGAGGAGGCGCAAGTCGGCGCGGTCACCGGGCTCGCCTGGACCGAAGTCGGCGGCGAGCTGCTGACGATCGAGAGCGTCACGGTTCCGGGCAAGGGCGGGGTCAAGACCACCGGCAAGCTCGGCGAGGTGATGAACGAGAGCATTCAGGCCGCCTTCAGCTTCGTCCGGGCGCGGGCCCCGGCTTACGGAATCAAGCCGTCGCTGTTCCACCGCAAGGACATCCACATCCACTTGCCCGAAGGGGCGGTGCCCAAGGATGGACCTTCGGCCGGTGTCGGCATGGTCACCTCGATCGTCTCGACGCTGACCGGCATTGCGGTCCGCGCCGACGTGGCGATGACCGGCGAGGTCACCTTGCGCGGCCGCGTGCTGCCGATCGGCGGGCTCAAGGAAAAGCTCCTCGCCGCCCTGCGCGGGGGAATCAAGACGGTGCTGATCCCGGAAGAGAACCGCAAGGACCTCGCCGAGATCCCCGCCAACATCCGCGAGGGGCTTGAGATCATCCCGGTGAGCCACGTCGACGAAGTGCTCGAACGGGTGCTCGTCCATCCGCTCGAGCCGATCGAATGGACCGAGGCCGACGATCTCGCCAGCCAACCGGGACCGCAGCCGGCGGCGGCGGTGATCCCGCCGGCGACGACTTCGACCACCGCGCACTGAGGCTCCTCCAGCAGCGGCGATTCGGGGCATGGCCCCGGGACGCCGCTGCACGCTACTGACACTCAAGCAAGCCCGCGCCACTCGATTCATCCGAAAATGGCGGAACTTCGTGGATAATGGCCCCGAATCCAGCGGATTCGGCTTTGACAGCCCTTGCAAAACCCGCTCCATTCCGCGCCGCATTCGAGGCGAGTCCATTCGGGTTTTGGTCTCCACGAAAAGGTAGGGGGTTCTCACAATGAATAAGAATGATCTGATCGGCGCGGTCGCGGATTCGAGTGGGCTGTCGCGCAGCCAGGCGAGCCAGGCTGTCGAAGGCGTGTTCGATGCCATCAGCAGCGCCCTCAAGCAGGGCGACGAGGTCCGTTTGGTTGGATTTGGAACGTTCTCGGTGGCGAAGCGCAAGGCTTCGACCGGCCGCAATCCCCGCACCGGCGAAGCGATGAAGATCAAGGCTTCGAGCCAGCCGAAGTTCAAGGCCGGCAAGACGCTCAAGGACGCGGTGAACGTCTAGACCTGCTCGGGCTTTCGCCTCAGCCCGATCCTGGAACGCCGCGCCCTCGGGTGCGGCGTTCTGCTTTTGGGGTCAGGCGCGGGTGGCGACGGCGTAAAGCGCGATCGCCGCCGCGTTCGAGACGTTGAGGCTTTCGACCGCCTCCCCGATCGGCAGCCGCGCCAGCGCGTCGCAATGCTGGGCGACGTTGGGCCGCAAGCCTTCCCCCTCGGCGCCGAGGACCAGCGCGACCGGACCGGCGGGCAGGGCCTCGCCGAGCGTCGTCTCGGCGTCCCCGTCGAGCCCGATCCGCCAGTAGCCGCCTTCGGCGATCTCCTCGAGCGCGCGGGAGAGGTTGACCACGCGGACCCACGGCACCGTCTCGAGCGCGCCCGACGCCGACTTAGCGACGACCCCCGATTCCGGCGGGGCATGGCGGTCCTGGGTAACCACCGCCGCCGCCGCGAACGCCGCCGCCGAGCGCAAGATCGCGCCGACGTTGTGCGGGTCCGTGACCTGGTCGAGCACGACCACAGGGTGCCGGGGATCGCCGTCGAGCACGTCGTCGAGCCAGATGTCTTCGAGCGGGTCGCACTCGAGCACCAGCCCCTGGTGCGGGGCATCGCGCGCGACCAGCCGGGCGAGGTCCAGCCCCTGGGCGTATTCGACCGGGAAATCTGCCGGCAGTTCGCCGCCGAGGCCGGCGATGGCCTCGCGCGTCCCCCACAGCTTGCGGTGATGGCGGGCGGGGTTGGCGAGCGCCGCCTCGACCGCGTGGCGGCCCCACAGGCGGACGGCGCCGCGGCCGCCGCGGCCGGAGCCGCGCCCGCCCTTCATCCGTCCCGCGCGCCCGCGAAGCGCGCCCTCGCGTTGCCCGTCGGAGCCTTTGCCCATGCCTAGTTTCCTCGCGTAGCGCCCGCCGGCGCCGTGCCGCTTGCGCGGCGCGCTGTGCCAGCCCCCCCATTGACAGGCAAGCCCGCCTTCGCCATGGCGCGCGTTCTCGGCCGGAGGGCACGACGCCCTTGTTTCCGCGGCTTTTGCCGCATCCGGCGCGCTGGTGTGGACAGGTGGCCGAGTGGTTAAAGGCAGCAGACTGTAAATCTGCCGGCGCAAGCCTACGCTAGTTCGAATCTAGCCCTGTCCACCACCAGCTTTCCCGCAATAGCACGCGAAGCCCCGCAGAAGTCGCGGGATTCCCAGGCTATCCTGCGCCCGCCGCTTTCCGCCTCTAGCCGGGCCGAATTGTGGGGGAGGGATGACTTTCACCCACATTCCATTCCCCGATTGTGGGGGAGGAAAGTGTGGGTACGACTATGGGCAAACTGACGGCTATAGAGGCAAAATGCCCGCACCCCATCCTAGCTCGCGCACGACTGCGGAAATCCGGCGGGAAATCAGGGCCAGCACAGACAGCCTGAAAGTCCTCGCCGCACGGTTTGGTATCAATCCCAAAACGGTGGCGAAATGGAAGAACAGGGAAAGCTGCGATGATCTCCCCTCCGGTCGCAAGTTGGGTAACTTGGGCAAGCTCACGGCCGAGGACGCAGATATCATCGCACGCTTTCGCGAGCAGACTCTGCTCCCCCTCGATGATTGTCTTTACGCGTTGCAAGCGCAAATCCCGCACTTGCGCCGGTCGTCCCTGCACCGTTGCCTTCAGCAATATGGGATCAGCAACTTGGCCAAAACAGTCGTCTGGGAACAACAGCCGGCTCACCGGGCTGCATATCCATTAGGTCACCTGCACATCGAGCGGTCAGTAGTTCACATCGGGGATCAGACATATTTCCTGTTCAATGCGATCGATCAGGCGAGCAAATTCGTTGTTGTGCGAAAGGGATTGCGGGGTGGGCCGCTTCAGTCGGCCGAGTTCCTTGCTGCACTCGCGGTGGATCTGCCCTTTCCAATACGGCAGGTGATCACACCGGTTGCCGAACCCTTTGCTGTTGGAGGCAATGTGACAAGCCATTTCACCACCGGCTGCCACGAACTTGGCATAGAACACCGGTTGAGCTCCATTCCCCAGCCATGGACCCTCCGCCCGGGCGCCCGCATGGGCCGCATGGGCAGCATGCTCGAAGACAGCATCACGCTCGCCAGCGAGGACTATCTGGTGCAGGTTCTGCAGCAATTTGTTGAGGACTACAATTTCCGGCGACGGCTCAAGAGCCTGGGAGGTCGCACGCCTTACCAGTTCATC
>JAEKKO010000380.1 GCA_019510335.1 Novosphingobium sp.
CGAGCAGCTGATAGCGGACGAAAAGCGCGAGGCTTTCGAGGATCACCTCATTGTCGCGCCGGACCAGCGCGATCTCGCGCGACATGCGGTCGAGCCGGACCTTGAGCAGGTCGTCGACCTCCTTGGTGCCGCGCCGGGCAAGCCAGGACGCGACCGCATCGTTGACGAGCCGCGACTTGTTGCCGCCGGGGCCGGCCGCGAGCGCCTCGAGCGCATCGCTGATCGCCCGGTCGATATAGAGGTTCTGCCGGACCTTCATGACCCGAGCCCCGGAATGAGGTCGCCGTGGCTACCCTCGTTGAGCCCGTAGCCACGCGCGGCCGGCGTCAGCCCGCGCGCCTGCTCCATCGCGCGCGCATCGGCCGCGACATTGTCGTCGTCCTCAAGCGCGGTCTGGACCGCCCGGTCCGCATCACCGACGCGCGGCGTCGCATCGTTTGCGAGGCCGGGGAGACGCTGCTGCTGCGGGCCGCCATCCTCGTCGACGCCGGTGAGATCCTCAGCGCGGACGAGCCGGGCGTCGGGCAGCCGGGCAAACTGGCCCCAGTCGTTCGAGCGGGCCACGGGCCGGTCGGCATAAAGGCCGTCGGCCAGCTTTGGCGCGGGCGCCACCCGGCGGCTGAAATTGCGATCCTCGAAATAGCGCAGCTTGGTCGCGCGGATCGGTGCGAGCCCCGAGATCAGCACCAGCTCTTCGGTGGCGGGCAACTGCATGACCTCGCCGGGCGTCAGCAGCGCGCGCGCCGTCTCCTGCCGGCTGACCATGACATGGGCGAGCCAGGGCGCGAGCCGGTGACCGGCATAGTTGCGCATCGCACGCTGCTCGGTCGCGGTGCCGAGCGCGTCCGAGATACGCTTGGCGGTGCGCTCGTCGTTGGTCGCGAAGGCGACCCGGACATGGCAATTGTCGAGGATCGCATTGTGCTCGCCATACGCCTTCTCGATCTGGTTGAGGCTCTGCGCGATCAGAAAGGCGCGGATACCGTAGCCGGCCATGAAGGCGAGGCTGGTCTCGAAGAAGTCGAGGCGGCCAAGCGCCGGGAATTCGTCGAGCATCAGCAGCAATTGGTGCCGCCGCGACGTCGGCGATTGGTCGAGCCGCTCCGTCAACCGACGGCCGATTTGATTGAGCACGAGCCGGATCAGCGGCTTGGTGCGGCTGATGTCCGACGGCGGGATGACGAGATAGAGCGAGATCGGGCGCGCGCCATCGATCAGGTCGGCGAT
>JAEKKO010000184.1 GCA_019510335.1 Novosphingobium sp.
GAGTACTCGTCGAAGACCGAGATCGGCTGGGGCCACCAGATCCGCAGCTACGTTCTCCAGCCCTATCAGCTGGTCAAGGACTTGCGCACCGGCGTAACCTCGACCTCGCCCGGAGACGTGCTCGACGGCGATCTCGATGTGTTCATGGCAGCGGCCCTGTCGCAGCGGGTCACCGGCGAGAAGATTGCCGTGGAGGACGTCGATTGAGGCGAGCCGCGGCTGCTCTGCTGCTGCTGACCGCGCTTGCCGGTTGCCACGGCACCCCCGATCCGGACGTCGGCAGGCCGCCGGAGGCGCGTGGCTTCCCCCGTGCCGACCGGCCGGTGTCGCCGGTCGTCTCGAGCGCGTTCTCGACCGAGGACCAGCGCGACAAAGTCAACGAGGCCAAGACGGTGATGGACCTCGCCGCGATTCGCGAGGGCACTACCGTGGCCGACATCGGCGCCGGCGAGGGTTACTACACCGTTCGCCTCGCCGGCCGGGTCGGCAAGAAGGGCCGGGTGCTCGCCGAGGACATCGATCGCGCGGTGGTCGAACGGCTCGGCAGCCGGGTCGAGCGCGACCGTCTCGACAACGTCTCGATCCGCCTCGGCACGCCCGAGGATCCGAAGCTGCCCGCCGGGAGCTTCGATCGCATCTTCCTCATCCATATGTACCACGAGGTCGCCGAGCCCTACGCCTTCCTGTGGCACTTGCGCCCGGCGCTGCGGCCGAACGGCAGGGTGATCGTCGTCGACCTCGACCGACCGACCGATCGCCACGGCATCCCGCCGACGCTGCTGTTCTGTGAATTCGCCGCGGTGGGCTTTCGCTTGGCCGAATTTGTGCGTAAGCCCCAGCTTACGGGATACTATGCCGCATTCGAGGCCGTGGGCGACCGGCCCGCGCCGTCTGCGATCCGGCCTTGCCGAGCGCCCGGCAGGGCCAACGCAGCGCAAGCCGGTTGAGCTGCGGCGAACAAGAAAGACGAACAATTCGATGGCGTTCAAGGGTCTCCAGCCGATCCGCTACGGCGGCCGCGAAGTGTGGCCGCTGATCGAGGGCGGGAAGGGCGTATCCGCGACCAACCACACCAGCTCCGGGGCGTGGGCCGCGGCGGGTGGAATCGGCACGGTCAGCGCCGTCAACGCCGACAGCTACGATGCCGAAGGCAAGATCATCCCGCAGCTGTACGAGCAGCTGACCCGGCTCGAGCGGCACGAGCAGCTGATCCGCTACGCCATCGACGGCGCGGTCGAGCAGGTCCGCCGGGCTTACGACATCGCCAGTGGCCACGGCGCGATCAACATCAACGTGCTGTGGGAAATGGGCGGCGCTCAGCAAGTCCTCGAGGGCGTGCTGGAAAAGACCCGCGGGCTGGTTGCCGGGGTCACCTGCGGCGCGGGCATGCCGTATCGGCTGTCCGAGATCGCCGCGCGATTCAACGTCAACTACCTCCCCATCATCAGCTCGGCGCGGGCTTTCCGGGCATTGTGGCGGCGCGCCTACAACAAAGTCAGCGAGTTGATGGCGGCGGTGGTCTACGAGGACCCGTGGCTAGCCGGCGGGCACAATGGCCTGTCGAACGCCGAAGACCCGCTCAAGCCGGAGGACCCGTATCCGCGGGTCAAGGCGCTGCGCGAGACGATGCGGGCGGAGGGCGTCGCGGAGTCCGTGCCGATCATCATGGCCGGCGGGGTCTGGTACTTGCGCGAGTGGGATCACTGGATCGACAACCCGGAGCTCGGCGCCATCGCCTTCCAGTACGGCACCCGTCCGCTGCTGACGCAGGAGAGCCCGATTCCGCAAGGGTGGAAGGACCGCTTGCGCGAGCTCGATCCGGGCGACGTGCTGCTCCACCGGTTCTCGCCGACCGGGTTCTATTCGTCGGCCGTGCACAACACCTTCCTGCGCGAGCTCGAGGACCGCAGCGAGCGGCAGATCCCGTACTCGAAGGTGCAGGCGGGCGAGCACACCGTGCGGCTCGACGTCGGCGTCAAGGGCAAGAACTTCTGGGTCACGCCCAAAGACCTCGAGCGCGCCCGCTCGTGGGCGGCGCTCGGCTTCACCGAAGGCCTGCGCACCCCCGACGACACCATCGTGTTCGTCAGCCCGGCTGAGCGCAACACGATCCGCGAGGACCAGGCGGCGTGCATGGGCTGCCTCTCGCACTGCGGGTTCTCGTCGTGGAAGGACCACGACGATTACACCACCGGGCGCCTCGCCGATCCGCGCAGCTTCTGCATCCAGAAGACGCTGCAGGACATCGCCCACGGCGGCTCGACCGAGCACAACCTCATGTTCGCCGGCCACGCCGCCTACCGCTTCAAGCAGGACCCGTTCTACTCGAACAACTTCACCCCCTCGGTGAAGCAGCTGGTCGACCGCATCCTGACTGGCGACTGAGCGGGAACGGGACCTCGGCTCAAATCCGGCGCCAACTGGCGAGAATCAGATGTCCGAGATGACGCGACGAACGGTTATCGCGATCGCTGCGGCCTTGCCCGCCGCTCCGGTCTTCGCGCGCGTGGGGGCAAGCTCCTTCCCAAGAGACTTTCTCTGGGGAGCGGCGACGGCGGGCCATCAGGTCGAAGGTAACAACGTCAACGCCGACCTGTGGATCGCCGAGAACGTGAAGCCGACGTTGTATGTCGAGCGCTCGGGCGATGCACTCAACAGCTTCGAATTGTGGCCACGGGACCTCGATCTGGTTCGGCAGATCGGCTTGAACTCCTATCGCTTTTCTCTGGAGTGGTCGCGGATCGAACCTGACCCGGGGCACTTCTCCATCGCGATGCTGGATCACTACAAGCGGGTGATCGATCGCTGCAGGGCCGGAGGGATCACGCCGGTCGTGACCTTCAATCATTTCACGACGCCAATCTGGTTCGCCAAGCAGGGCGGATGGACCAATCCCGACTCGCCGTCGTTGTTCGCCCGCTATTGCGAGCGGGCAGCGCGCCATCTTGCGGCAAACATCGGCTGGGCCACGACTCTCAACGAACCGAACCTGTGGCGTCTGATGACGGGTGTCGCGCCACCCGGGCGGGTGCAACAGCAACGGGAGATGCTCGCCGCCGCGGCAAAGGCAGCGGGCGTGGCCAAATATGTCGCCGGCAATGTTGCGGCGCCCGAGGACTTCGACCTCATCATTCGCAACCAACTCGCGGGCCACGAGAATGGCCGTGCGGCGATCAAGGCAGTGCGGGGCGATTTGCCGGTCGGGGTCAGCCTCGCGATCATAGACGAACAGGCGGCTCCAGGAGGTGAACGCCGCCGCGACGAAGTGCGTGCGGAGCTCTACGGCGAGTGGCTGAATGCCGCGCGCGGTGACGATTTCGTGGGTGTCCAGAACTACGAGCGCCGCGTCTGGGGAGCAGACGGCAGCATCCCTGCGCCTCCAGGCGCTGAGAAGAACATGTTCGGCAAGGAGGTCTACCCCGGGTCCCTCGCTGGAGCAGTGCGCTATGCTCATCAGGCGTCCGGCGTGCCCATCATCGTGACCGAGCATGGCGTTGCAGCTGCAGACGACTCGATCCGGGCGCGGCTGATCCCTGCCGCGTTGCGCGAGCTCAAGCAGGCGATCGACGAAGGCGTGCCGGTGCGGGGCTACGTCCACTGGAGCTTGATCGACAACTTCGAGTGGTCGCTCGGATACTGGCCCAAATTCGGCCTCGCGTCCGTCGATCGCACGACCTTTGAGCGGAGCCTCAAGCCGAGCGCTCACGTCCTCGGCCGAATTGCCAAGGCAAACTCCGCCTGAGAGGACGAGCTTCGGACGGGCAGCTGATCTGTCGCGTCACTCCACCGGGCGCGGCGCGCCGGTGCCCATGAAGTGGGCGAGGTTGCGGTGGAGGTTGGTGACCTTGCGCTCCTGCCACGGATTGGGGCGGCAGCCGCTGAAGCCACGCGACTTCAGGCCCTTCTGCATCTCGACCATGTTCGAGATGTCCTGGCTGATGACATAAGGCCACTTGTCGAGCACTTGCCCGGCATCGACCCACTCGGTCTTCGGCTCGGCGCCTTCGGGGAAGCGATCGAGCGCGACGGCCTCGTAGATGCACTTGTCGGGATCGGTGCCAAACGGGCGAACACGGTAATAGAGCAGGAAGGTGGGTCCGGGCAGCAGGTTCATGTTCGGGAAGATGCTTTGCGCGAGGCCCGCCTCGGACATCTGCTGGTCGCTGATCTCGGGCCAGCTCACGCCGCGCGCGGCGTCATCGCGCTTGGCCGCTTCGAGCCAGTGGCGATGGACCTCGGCCGGCGGCGTGCCTTCCGGCAGCTCGTCGACGAGCCGCTGGGCCGCGCGGACCAGGGTTTCGGTCGTGCTCGCGCCGATAGTCTCCCAGAACTCGCGCTGCATCTCGGCGATGGTGATCCGCGCGTCGTCACCCTTGGCCGCGCGGTGGACGGTGGTCTCGGCGGCCGAGCCGGCGCCGTGATCCTTGCTGTCGAAGCCGTCGTTGCCGTGCAGCCCAAGCGCCTTGCTCCAGGCATAGAAGTCGCCGTACTTGGTCAGCTGCGGGTGGGTTCCGGCGACGTGATACGGCTCGAGGAAGGCTTCGAGCGCGACCTTCCAGTTGCAGTCGAATACCCCGTATTGGCGGAAGCGATAGCGCATCCTGTCGAACTCGAACGGGTCGAGCAGCGTTGCAATCGGCTCGAGGTACTCGCGCAAGGGCTGCGCCTGCGGGTCCATGTTGATCCACAGCCACCCGCCCCAGGTGTCGACCTGCACTTCGGCAAGGCTGGTGCATTGGCTGGTCAGCGTGCCCTGCCAGTCCTCCTTGTCGAGGATCCAGGTCGCCGCGCCCGCGGTGTCGAAGGTCCAGGCGTGATAGCCGCAGATGAAGCTGCCGCGGTTGCCGCTGGCGCTGTGGGCGCCGGGAGGCGTGCTCACCAGTCGTCGCCCGCGGTGGGTGCAGACGTTGTGGAAGGCCTTGATCCGGTCCGGCGCAGCGCGGACGATCAGGATCGAGTCCGTGCCGATCTCGTACGTGATGAAGTCGCCGACGTGGGGGATCTCCTCGACGCGGCCGGCGTGCTGCCAGACTTTCGACCACAGCCGGTCGCCCTCGGCCTCGGCATAAGCGCGGG
>JAEKKO010000376.1 GCA_019510335.1 Novosphingobium sp.
CCGCCGGCCATCCGGTCATCATCCATTACCAGCTGAGCGGACTTGCCTCGGCCGAACCCAGGATCCTGCCGCTGCGGCGGCTGCTCGATCTCTACCGCCGCCGCCGCTTCTCGATCTCGCTTTATCCCCACGATCGCCGTGTGGATCGGTGGCTGCTGGCGCTGCGTGTCCACGATGCGGTGTTGGCCGGCGCGACCCAGCGCGAGATCGCAACCGTCTTGTTCGGCGAGGATGCGCGCGAGGCCTCGGACGGCACGCGTGCGGACTCGTTGCGCTCGCGCGTGCGCCGGCTGATCCGGGATGCACGTCGGCTGGCTGCGGGCGGCTATCGCTTTCTCATGCTCGCGCGCACCGAGGACGAGCCTTGATGCAGAACCCGAGAAGCAAAAGCAGAAAGCGGCCGCTGCCGAAGGGAAAGGAGTGCAGCGACCGCCGGGACGTCTTGCACCACGAACTGCTAAGCCTCCGTGCGCGGACAAGGTTAGCAAATCCTACCGCGGGGTTTCGGGCACCGCGGCAGCACGGTCGATGTGTCTTCGGTCCACTTGGCGCCCGCCTGGTCCCCGGATAGGTATCACTGTGTGACCGGGAGCGCAGCGATGGTGTCCGACTGGGAGATATGGGCCTGCGCCGACCAGGTGCTAAGGGCGCATGGAGCGGAAGCCGACGCGTTCGTGGCGGTCCGGATCACGAGATTGGCCGAGGTCGGTGACGCGGATGGCGTCGCGACCTGGCGAGCGATCGCCGAGCGCATGGACCGGTTGCGGGCGGCACCGGCCGATGCCGCATCGCTGCACTGAACGAATGAGGTCCTGCGCCTCGCGCGGACCTGGGCGGTCTCGCGCGACCCCGCTCTATGGCGTGGCTGACGCCGCGCCACCGAGCCCCGCACGGGTCTCGGCCAAAGGTGACGATCGGCTGGCGCGGGCCAGCGGCGGCTGGCCCAAGCGGAGCGGCGAGGGGGTCGCACACCGCCGGTCCGCTGCGCTTTGACCGGCAGAGTGCGGCGCCTGACAGGGAGCCCCGCAGGCACACTCGCTTTGCGGCCGGGCGGCGCGCCCGGTTTTGCGGTCGGCGACAGATCCCGCCGCCTCGCAAAGCCCGGTCGACACCGCTGATCCGTCCGCGCTCGCAAGGGTGCCGCCTTTGTGCGGCCGGCGGCAGGGGCCGCCGGCTTTAAACGGACGCCGCGCGGCCGCGCGGCGGCTCTTTCGGAGGGCCTCGCCGCGCGGCCGCGCGGCGGCTCTTTCGGAGGGCCTCTCCCGGCGCGCGGGAGTGGGCGGCGCTCCCGGCTAGGCGCGTCGAGTGCGCAGGCAAGCCGGCGCCTGCGGCACCGGCTCCTCCACTGCCGTTACGGCCCTGCGGCCCGCCGTCTGCGCGGCCGGCCTTGGGTGCCCGCGCGCCCTCTGACGCGCCTGTCCGGTCGCTCGCTGCCGCCCACCCCCGCTTCCGGGGAGGCCCATGGGGTTTTGGGGGCGGGGATGAGGTGAGTGATGCGAGCATCCACCAGCCGGGCCGCGCGGGAGGCGGGCAGAGGCAAGGCCAAACGGAGTAAACCGGACAGCGGCGCTGGACGGACAGGCGCGAACGAAGCGGGCGACTTCGAGGGGTCGCCTTTTGCGAGCGAGCCGACCGCGATCGGGGTGCAAAGCCTCGTTCCCGGCGTCGCCCCGATCACCGCGCGCGACCGGCTGCGGTTTCGCGCCGAGGCGCCGCTCGCGGCACCGCGAGCGCAGCGGGCGTGCGATCATGGCCTGTTCGACCTCGCCGCGCGCGACCAGCTCGATTTCCTCAGCGGGGAGCGCTGACATGGAACTGCTCACCCCCGCCTTGCGCGCGGCGCTGCGCGCCAATGCGCTCGCGAGCGCGGGCGCCGGCCACGACCCCGTGCCGGTGCTCAAATTGTTCAATCCGATGAGCGCGGCGACGTGGCTCGCGACCGAACTCGATGCGGACGGCGACACCTTGTTCGGCCTGGCCGACTTGGGCTTCGGCTTCCCCGAGCTTGGCTCCTTCTCGCTGTCCGAGATCGCCGCGATCCGGCTGCGCTACGGCCTGCGGATCGAGCGCGACCTCGGGTTCACGACCCATGTGCCGTTGTCGGTCTGGGCCGATACCGCGCGGCAGGCCGGGTCGGTCCTGTGGGCCGCGCAATTGCTGCGCGACGAGGAATGCGCGCGCCGCGCGACCGACGCTGCAGCACTTCCCCCTTCCGACGAGCTTCCGCCTTCCGGATCGGAGGACGGCTGACGCGCGGCGCGTCCCGCCGCATGAAAGCCGGTCCCGCGAGCCTTGAGAGGGAAAGACGGGACCGGCACTCCATTGGAG
>JAEKKO010000009.1 GCA_019510335.1 Novosphingobium sp.
ATCTTCGGCGCTGAGATAGGCGGCGTAGACCAGCACCAGCGTGTCGCAGGCGAGCATCAGGTCGCTCTTTGGCGGCCGACCGTTCGCGATCGCGCCGACGAAGTCGCGCAGCTCCTCGGGATAGCCGGTGATCATGTCCTCGTCGGGCGCGGGGAACGACCAGCCTTCCTTGGTCTCCGTCTTCTCGACAAGGTATTCGTCCGCAAAATAGCGCCCGTCCGGAGTGTAGGCCTGGCACGCGGTGTTGGGATTGATGTTCGCCGTGACCTGAGCGCGCGAGCCGTGGGCGGTCAGGAAGTTGCGGATGCCGCCGAGGCGCGTGTCGGTCGAGGTCAGCTGGGCGACCGTGCTGTCCTCGAACATAATCGTCACGGTGGCGAAGTCCTCGACGTCGATCCATTCGTCGACGACATGGCGCGGCTGCTGGGCGCGGAACCCGGCGGTGCCGGTCAGCCGCGCGGTGGTCGCGGAGACACGGGCAGGGCGGATCGGCACGCCGTCGCGGCGGCGGCCTTCCTGCTGCTTTAGCCACAGCGCGGCGGCGATCGGGTGCACGCCGAGGCGCAGCAGCGAGCCGCCGCCGGCGGTGCGCCAGCGCCGGGAATAGCCGGCGTGGCTGCCCGAGTGCGATTCCTCGCCCTCGATCCGCAGGATCGCTGAATTGCTCGCGCTCATGAGGCGGTCGAGCTTGGCGATGGCCGGGGCGTGGACCCAGTTCTCGCCGTAACAGAAAGTGATCCCCGCCTGCGCCACCGCCTCGCGCACCTGCCGCGCCTGCGCGGCGACGGCATCAAGCATCGCCTGGCGGGGGAAGCCCTCGGCGCTCCAGTCGGCGTCGGCGTCCGCCGGCCCGAAGTAGCCGCCGAGCGGCTTTTCGCAGATGATGTGCTTGCCCGCCCTGGCCGCGGCGAGGATCAGCGGCACGTGGAGGTCGTTGGGGACGCAAAAGTCGACGGCGTCGACGCCCGGATCGGCGAGCACGGCCTGCCACTCGCGTTCGATCCGCGCGATGCCGTACTCGCCGGCGAGGGCGGCCGCGGCCGCGCCATTGCGCCCGCACACGGCGGCGATCTCGAAGCTCTCGCCATAGACCTTGCGATACGACGCGAGGTGGAAGTGCGCGGCGAAGCCAGTGCCGATCACGGCGATGCGCAACGGCCCGGCCATCTCAGTCGACCAGCTCCTTGCCGCGGGTCTCCGGACCCAGCCACGCCGCGAAGACGCCCACGGCGAACACCACGCACATCACCATCGCCGCGTAGCGCAGCGGCAGCGGGCTGGGGTAGCCGCCGAACACCTTGGTGGTCAGCGCGGCCGAGACGAACCCGCCGGCCGCCGCCGCGAAGCGCCCGAGATTGTAGCAGAACGAAACCCCGGTGCCGCGGCTGCGCGCGCCGAACAGCTCGGGCAAGTAGATCGAGAACCCCGCGAAAACGCTGAACTGGGCGACGCCCATCAGGGGAATCATCCAGTAGGCGTCGGCCGGCGTCTCCATCCACCCGTAAACCCCGGCGGTGATGATCCCGGCGGCGGCAAAGCCGATCATGAACGCCGGGCGGCGGCCCCACACGTTGGCGACCCAGGTGAACAGCGCCATGCCGGTCGCCGCGCCGATCATCTGCAGCAGATAGGCGAGGTTGCGCGCCTGCTGCGCCAGCTGCTTGGCCTCGGCCAGCGGGTGGTGCGCTTTGTAGTAGGCGGTGAACACCGCGTCCTGGAGGTCGGTCGCGTACTCGCCGATGCCCCACAGGCCGACGACGCCGCTCAGTGCCAGCATCGCCCCGATCGCGAGGTTGCGGCGCTCGCGCTTGTCGGCGAGCAGCACGGCGTAAGACCCGAGCGGACCTTTGGGTAGCTGCCGCTCGCGCTTGAGGGTCAGCCAGGCCTCGGACTCGCGCAGCCACAGCGCCGCGGCGACGGCCAGGACGATTGGCAGCGTGCCGATCCCGAACAGCCAGCGCCAGACCTGGTCTTGCGGGATTGTGCCGCCGCCGGCGAGCCCGTCGAAGCCCATCTTGGTCAGCGCCGCGCCGATGTTGCCGACCACCGACAGCACTTGCAGCCCGGCGAGCATCGCCACGCGGGTGCTGCCGGTGAAGTTCTCGGCGATGATCGCCACCGCCAGCCCGAACACCCCGCCGATGCCGAATCCGGCGATCACCCGCAGCACCAGGAATTGGTCGGCGCTCTGGGCGAGCGCGGTCGCGCCGGTGCCGACCGAGTAGATCAGCACCGAGATCACCAGCAGCCGCACCCGGCCGAAGCGGTCGCCCATCGCCCCGAGCGTCAGCCCGCCGAGGCCCCAGCCGATCAGGAACAGCGCGGTCACGACTTTGGCGAAGTCCTGGACCGCGAGGTTGCTCGACGGCAGCCTCAGCAGGTTTGAGATCGCCGGCACCCGCGCCAGCGAGAACAGCCGCTGGTCGAGGTTGTCGAACAGCCAGGCGCCGCCGGCGACGACGAACACCAGCCACTGGTAGGCCGAATTGCCGCGCCACCACGTCTTGTCGGCGGGCTGGCTCACCAGTTCCACATCGTGCCGTCGGTGAGCCGCGCCACCGGCAGAAACGCCCGCTTGTACGGGTACTTGGCGGCGAGCGTCTCGTCGATCTCGACGCCGTGGCCGGGCGTTTCCCCGCAGTGGAGGTAGCCGTCCTCGAAGCGGTAGTCGTGCGGGAACACCGCGTCGGTCTCATCGGTGTGGCGCATGTATTCCTGGATGCCGAAGTTGGGCACCCAGGTGTCGAAGTGCAGGGCCGTGCCCATCGTCACCGGCGAGAGGTCGGTCGCCCCGTGGCAGCCGGTGCGGACCTGGTAGAGCGCGGCGAAGTCGGCAATTCGCCGCAAGTTGGTGATCCCGCCGGAGCCGACGATGGTCATCCGCAGGTAGTCGACCAGCTGCTCCTGGATCAGGCTCCTGGCGTCCCACACGGTATTGAAGATCTCGCCGACCGCGAGCGGGGTGACGGTGTGCTGGCGGACCAGCCGGAACGATTCCTGGTTCTCGGCCGGGGTGACGTCCTCGAGCCAGAACAGCTGGTACGGCTCGAGCAGCTTGCCGAGGTTGGCCGCCTCCTGCGGGGTGTAGCGGTGATGGCCGTCGTGCAGCAGGTGGTGCTCGAAACCATAAGTCTCACGCAGCTTCTCGAACAGCTTGGGGACGGTGTTGAGCGCCTTGCGCGTGTCCCACCCGGTGACGCTCGGCAGCTCGGCGTCGGCCGGCTCGTAGTAGAGCTTGCCGCGGCCGACGCCGTAGGCATCCTTGACGCCTAGCAGCCCGCTCTGCGCGCGGATCGCCTTGTAGCCGAGGTCGATGTAGTGGCCGACGGCGTCGACCGTCTCGGCGATGTCGGCGCCGTTGGCGTGGCCGTAGACCATGATCCCGTCGCGGCTGCGCCCGCCGAGCAGTTGGTACAGCGGCATCCCCGCCATCTTGGCCTTGATGTCCCACAGGGCGACGTCGACCGCCGCGATCGCCCGCATCGTCACCGGCCCACCACGCCAGTAGGCGCCGCGGTAGAGGTACTGCCAGATATCCTCGATCCGCCGCGGGTCCATCCCGATCAGCATCGGGATCACGTGGTCCTCGAGGTAGGAGACCGCCGCCAGCTCACGACCATTGATGGTCGCGTCGCCGATCCCGGTGACGCCCTGGTCGGTCTCGATCTTGAGCGTGACGAAGTTGCGCCCCGGACACGTGACGATCACCCGCGCCGCCGAAATCTTCATGTCGTCCGGCCCTTGCGCCTGTTAGACCATCGTCAGGCCTTGACTTGGCCGGGGGGTTCTGGCCTGTCAACCGAAGATTGGTAAGACCGATGCACCCGACCGACCATTCCTCCGCGCCGTACGACCGGCTTTACCAGGACCTTGCCCGGACGCTCCGGCGCGAGCTGGCGGAAGGCCGCTATCCCGTCGGCAGCCGGCTCCCGGCCGAGCGCGAGCTGGCGACGCAGTTCGGGGTCAGCCGGCCGACCGTGCGCGAGGCGATCATCGCGCTCGAGGTGCAGGGCCTGGTCGAAGTGCGGGTCGGCTCGGGCGCTTACGTCCTGCGGCTGCCCGGGAAGGCCGACGTGCCCGGCTTCGACATCAGCGCGATCGAGCTGACCGAGGCGCGGATGCTGTTCGAGGGCGAGGCGGCGGCGCTCGCCGCGACCCAGATCAGCGACGACGAGATCGCCGAGATCGAACGCCTGGTCCATGAGATCGCCCGCGAGAACCAGGACCCCAAGGGCAGCGTCCAGGCCGATCACGCGTTCCACCTCGCCATCGCCCGCGCCACCCGCAACAAGGCGGTGCTCGAGGCGGTCGAGCGGCTGTGGATGTTGCGCAGTAATTCGCCCGAGGCGGCGCTGCTCCACGCCAAGGCGCGGACCGCCAACATCAAGCCTGTGGTCGACGAGCACACCGCGGTGCTCGAGGCGTTGCGCCGGCGCGACCCCGAAGCAGCGCGCACGGCGATGCGCGCGCACTTGTCGGCGGTGCTCGAAAGCCTGCTGTTCGCCACCGAGGACAAGGCCGCCGCCACCCGACGGCGCTCGGCCTCGGCTAAGCGCGAACGTCCGTCCCGCGCCACCGCCTGACGACCGCCGATGCCGCGCCCGCTCGAGCTCCACCCCGACCGGCTGCTGCCCGCCGACCCGGCGACCCGGGCCGTCGCGCGCGAGCTTTACGCCTCGATCGTCCGCCTGCCGATCGTCAGCCCGCACGGGCACACCGATCCGGCGTGGTTCGCCGGCAATGCCCCGTTGGGCAACGCCACCGAGCTGCTGCTGATTCCCGACCACTACGTCTTCCGCATGCTCTACTCGCAAGGCGTCTCGCTCGAGTCGCTCGGCGTCGGCAACTCGGATGTCGATCCGCGCGCCGCCTGGCGGCTGTTCGCCGAGCGCTACCACTTGTTCCGCGGAACGCCGTCGCGGGTCTGGCTCGACTGGGTGTTCGCCGAAGTCTTCGGGCTGACGATGCGGCTCGATCCGCAAAGCGCGGACTTCTATTTCGACGCGATCACCGCCGCGCTCGCCACCGATGCATTCCGTCCGCGCG
>JAEKKO010000051.1 GCA_019510335.1 Novosphingobium sp.
TCCGGGACTTCCACAAGTTCATGGGCATGAGCCCGCGCGAGTATGCCGCGCAGGAGCATCCGATTCTCGGCGCGATCATGCGCGAGCGCATGCGCATCGCCGGCGAGGCGGTGCAGACGCTGCACCACCCCCTGCTCGGGCCGATCGGGCCAGCGCAGGTCGGCAAGGGCTGAACCGCGGTTGCGGCGCTGCGACGCAGCGCCTAAGGAAGCGGCCCTTTTCAGGACGCGGACGGCGCCAGGTGGACTACGCAGCAATCCGGCACGATGGGCTCGCGCGGATCGCGGCAGCCCCCGACCTCGCCTCGGTCGAGCAGCTGCGCATCGCGCTGCTCGGCAAGCACGGCTCGATTTCGGCGCTGCTGAAGACGCTCGGCGCGATGACGCCGGAGCAACGGCAGGGGGAAGGACCGCAAATCCACGGCTTGCGGGAAGCGGTCACGGTGGCGTTGGCCGAGCGCAAGGCCGCGCTCGAGGAGGCGGCGCTCGACGCGCGGCTCGCGGCCGAAACCGTCGACCTTACCCTTCCGGCGCCGGAGACGCCGCGCGGCACCGTCCACCCGGTCAGCCAAGTGATGGACGAACTCGCCGAGATCTTCGCCGACATGGGGTTCGCCGTCGCCACCGGCCCCGAGATCGAGGACGATTGGCACAACTTCACGGCACTCAACATGCCCGAGACGCACCCCGCGCGTGCGATGCACGACACGTTCTATTTCCCGGACCAGGGGCCGCACGGCGGACAGATGCTGCTGCGCACCCACACCTCGCCGGTGCAGATTCGCACGATGCTGAGCCAGGGCGCGCCGCTGCGGATCATTGCGCCGGGGCGGGTCTATCGCTCCGACAGCGACGCCACCCACACCCCGATGTTCCACCAGATCGAAGGCCTGGTGATCGACAAGGGCATCCACCTTGGCCACCTCAAGTGGACCCTGGAGACGTTCCTGCGGGCGTTTTTCGAGCGCGACGACATCGTCCTGCGACTACGGCCGAGCTACTTCCCCTTCACCGAGCCGTCGGTCGAGGTCGATACCGGATATGCCATGGAAGGCGGGCGCCGGGTGGTCGGCGGCAGCGGCGATGATCCCGGCCATGGCTGGATGGAGCTGCTCGGCTCGGGGATGGTCAACCCGCACGTGCTGCGCGCCGGCGGCCTCGATTCCGACGAGTGGCAAGGCTTCGCCTTCGGGGTCGGCGTCGATCGGCTGGCGATGCTCAAGTACGGCATGAACGACTTGCGCGCGTTCTTCGACGGCGACGTCCGCTGGCTCGCGCACTACGGCTTCTCGGCGCTCGACGTGCCGACGCTTTCCGCCGGCGTCGGAGCGCCCGCGGCATGAAGTTCTCGCTGGCGTGGCTGAAGGACCACCTGGAGACGGATGCGAGCGCGGCTGAGATCGCGGCCAAGCTCAATGCCATCGGGCTCGAGGTGGAGAGCCTCGACGATCCGGCAGCGCAGCTGCAGGCTTTCCGCATCGCCCGCGTGCTGACCGCCGAGCGCCACCCCAATGCCGACAAGCTGCAAGTCCTCACCGTCGATCTCGGCGACGGCCAGCCGCTCCAGGTCGTCTGCGGCGCTCCCAATGCCCGTGCCGGGCTGGTGGGCGTGCTTGGTCTTCCCGGCGCAGTCGTCCCGGCGAACGGGATGGAGCTGAGGAAATCGGCGATCCGCGGCGTCGAATCCAACGGAATGATGTGCTCGACTCGCGAGCTCGGCCTGGGCGAGGAGCACGAGGGAATCATCGAGTTGCCCGCCGACGCGCCGCTCGGCATGGCGTTCGCCGACTATCGCGGCTCGGACCCGGTGCTGGAGGTTGCCGTCACTCCCAACCGGCCGGACTGCATGGGCGTATACGGCATCGCTCGCGATTTGGCGGCTGCGGGCTTGGGCACGCTCAAGCCGCTGCCCGAGATGCCAGCCGACACGGGCCCGCCCTGCCCGGTCGAGATTCGCACCGACGATCCAGACGGCTGCCCCGCCTTCTTCGGGCGGGTAATCCGCGGCGTTCGCAACGGCCCCTCGCCGGAGTGGCTGCAGGGGCGGCTCAAGGCTGCCGGCCAGCGCCCGATCTCGGCACTGGTCGACATCACCAACTACGTCATGCTGGCCTACGGCCGTCCCGCCCACGCCTATGATCTCGCGCAGATCAGCGGGCCGGTCGTCGCCCGTCGCGCCCGCGACGGCGAAGGCGTCACCGCCCTCAACGGCAAGCACTATCTGCTCGACCGCGAGATGACAGTGATCGCCGACGCCGTGCAAGTCCACGACGTTGCCGGCATCATGGGCGGCGAGCATTCCGGGGTTTCGGACGCGACCACCGACGTTCTGCTCGAGGTCGCCTATTTCGCGCCCGAACGGATTGCCGCAACCGGGCGCAAGCTCAACCTCACCTCCGACGCGCGCGCCCGTTTCGAGCGCGGCGTCGATCCGGGCTTCCTCGACGCCGGCATGGGCCTCCTCACGCGGCTCATTCTCGAGATTTGCGGCGGAACGGCCAGCGAAGTGATCCGCGCCGGAACGCCGCCGGCGGGCGGCAGGGTCGTTCATTACGATCCGGCGCTGGCCGAACGGCTCGGAGGGGTCGCGGTTCCGTTGCCCGAGCAGCGCGCCATCCTCGAGCGGCTCGGATTCGCCGTCGTCGCGACGGAAACTATGGACGGCGAGGCGTGGGCGGTCACTGCGCCGGGCTGGCGCCCGGACGTCGACGGCGCTCCCGACATCGTCGAGGAAGTCGTGCGCATTCACGGCCTCGACCGCGTGGCGAGCGTGCCCCTGCCCCGCCTCGATGGCGTCGCCCGGCCGACGGCGACAGCGGCGCAGAAGCTCGAGCGGCGCGTGCGACGCCTCGCCGCCACGCGGGGGTTCAGCGAGGCGGTGACGTGGAGCTTTATTCCCGAGGCCGACGCGGAGCTGTTTACACAGGGGAACGGTGGCCTGTGGCAGCTCGCCAATCCGATCAGCGAGGATATGAAGGCGATGCGCCCGTCGCTGCTGCCGGGCCTCTTGGCGGCAGCGCGGCGCAACCTCGACCGCGGCGCGGCCGGGTTGCGGCTGTTCGAGATCGGGCGCCGCTACTTGCGCGGCGACGGCGGCCACAGTGATGAGCGGTCGGCGCTCGCGCTCGTCCTCGCCGGTGAGAAGCAGCCGCGGAGCTGGGCCGGCGGCAAGGCGCGTGAATTCGAAGCGTTCGACGCCAAGGCCGATGCGCTGGCACTGCTTGCCGAGGCGGGCGCGCCGGTCGACTCGCTGCAAGTCGCCGCTGGGCCCGGCGATCCGTTCCACCCCGGCCAGTCGGGAACCTTGCGCCTCGGCCCGAAGACGGTGCTCGCCCGGTTCGGCATGCTTCACCCCCGGCTGCTGCGGCGCTTCGACATCGCCGCGCCGGTCGCGGCTGCGGAACTCTACCTCGATGCCATTCCCGCGCGGCGCGGGAACGGCTTCGCCCGGCGCGCCTACGCGCCCCCGGCGCTTCAGCCGGTGACGCGGGACTTTGCCTTCCTGCTCCCCGTCGCGACCCCAGCCGGCGAGCTCGTCCGCGCCATTCGCGGGGCCGACAAGGTCAGCGTCGTCGCCGCGCGCGTGTTCGACGACTTCCGTGGCGCCGGTGTGCCGGAAGGGCACAAGTCCCTGGCGGTCGAGGTCACGCTCCAGCCGGGCGAAAAGAGCTTCACCGAGGCCGAGCTGAAGGCAATCGCCGACCGAATCGTTGCAGCCGCGGCCAAGCTGGGAGCGAATTTGCGGGGCCAGAGTTAATCGACAGCAGCGAGTTGGACCCGTGAGCGAGCTGATTGCCATTTCTTCAGGCGAGTTGAGCGCCCGCATCAATCCGCTCGGCGCCGAGCTGTGGTCGCTGACGGACGCGGACCACCGCGAGTACATGACCGATGCCGATCCGCGGTTCTGGACCGGGCACGCGCCGGTGCTGTTTCCGATCGTCGGCATGCTAAACGGCGGGCGTTATCGGCTCGGCCACAGCGAGTACGCGCTGCCCAAGCATGGTTTTGCGCGAACCAGCCGCTTCACCGTTGTCCAGGCGGCCCCTTCCGAGGCGCGGTTTCTTCTCTCCGACAGCGCCGCGACGCGCCAGGCTTATCCCTTCGCCTTTGGCCTGGAGATTCGCTTTCGAGTCGCGGGGATGGCGCTGCAGGTCGAAGCTGCGGTGACCAACCCCGGCGACGCGCCGCTGCCGTTCAGCTTCGGCTTTCATCCGGCATTCGCCTGGCCGCTGCCCGGCGGCGCGGCGAAAGAGGCCCACGAGGTGATCTTCGATCGACCCGAACCGGAGCCGATCCGCCGCATCGATCCGGCCAGCGCGCTGCTCCTGCGCGAACCGCAGCGGACGCCGGTCGACGGACGCGTGCTGCGGCCCAGGGCCGAACTGTTCGAGGCCGACGCGCTGATCTGGGATCGCTTGTCCAGTCGGTCGGTGCGCTTCGGCGCCGAAGGCGGGAGCTGGCTCGACATCGCCTTTCCCGATTGTCCTTACCTCGGCATCTGGCAGAAGCCGGGTGCGCCGTTCCTGGCGATCGAGCCCTGGCACGGGCTCAATGATCCGGAGGGTTTCACCGGCGACTTCCACGACAAGCCCGGCGTGATCATGCTCCCGCGGGGCGATAGCCGGCGCTTCCGCATGGACGTGACCGTCCGCCCCGGCTAGGGGCGCCGGCCATGGCGAATTCCGCAACCTCCAGTCGGCGCACATTCGCGATCATCTCGCATCCGGACGCCGGCAAGACCACGCTAACCGAAAAGCTGCTGCTGCAGGGTGGCGCGATTCACCTGGCCGGCGAGGTCAAGGCGCGCGGCCAGGCGCGCCGGGCGCGCTCGGACTGGATGAAGATCGAGCAGCAGCGCGGGATCTCGGTAACCTCGAGCGTAATGACTTTCGCGCGGGATGGGATCACCTTCAACTTGCTCGACACCCCGGGTCACGAGGACTTTTCCGAGGACACTTACCGGACCCTCACCGCCGTCGATTCCGCGATCATGGTGATCGATGCCGCCAAGGGCATCGAGCCGCAGACCCGCAAGCTGTTCGAAGTCTGCCGGATGCGCTCGGTGCCGATCATCACGTTCATCAACAAGGTCGATCGCGAGGGCCGCGCGCCGTTTGCGCTGCTCGACGAAGTGGCCGATGCGCTCGCGCTCGACGTTGCGCCGATGAGCTGGCCAGTCGGGATGGGCGGCACCTTCGAGGGCGTCCTCGATCTCCTCACCAACCACGTCAGCCGACCCGAAGGGGACAGCCGCGAGTTTCTCGGCAAAGTCGACGCAGCCCCGGCGCTGCCCGAGGAGATCGCCGAGGAAGTCGAGCTCGCCGAGATCGGCTATCCGGCGTTCGACCTTGCCGCTTATCGCCACGGCGACCTGACGCCGGTCTATTTCGGTTCGGCGCTGAAGAACTTTGGCGTCGCCGAGTTGATTGATGCGATCGCCCGCTACGCGCCGCCGCCGCGCCCGCAGCCCTCGGAGCAGGGCGAGATCAGCCCCGATCGCGACGAGGTCAGCGGGTTCGTGTTCAAGGTCCAGGCCAACATGGACCCGCAGCACCGCGACCGGATCGCCTTCATGCGAATGGTCTCGGGCACGTTCCGGCGAGGGATGAAGCTCACCCCATCCGGCCTCGGCAAGCCGATCGCCGTCCACTCGCCGATCCTGTTCTTTGCCCAGGACCGCGAGATCGCCGACAGCGCCGAGCCCGGCGACATCATCGGCATTCCCAACCATGGCACGCTGCGGGTCGGCGACACGCTGTCCGAGCGCAACGACGTGCGGTTCACTGGCCTGCCCAACTTCGCGCCGGAAATCCTGCGCCGCGTCGTCCTGCGCGACCCGACCAAGACCAAGCAACTGCGCAAGGCGCTCGACGACCTTTCCGAGGAAGGCGTCATCCAGGTGTTCTATCCCGAGATCGGGGCGCAGTGGATCGTCGGCGTCGTCGGCCAGCTCCAGCTCGACGTGTTGGTCAGCCGTCTCGAGGCCGAGTACAAAGTCGCGGCCGCGCTCGAGCCGGCGCCGTTCGAGACCGCCCGCTGGCTCAAGGGAAGCGACGCGGCGCTGCGCGGGTTCGCCGATTTCAACAAGGCCAGCCTCGCCCGCGACCGCGATGGCGACCCGGTGTTCCTCGCCCGCTCCGCCTGGGACGTCGGCTACCAGCAGGAGCGCAACCCCGAGCTGGCTTTCAGCGCGACCAAGGAGCGTTAAGCTGGGCTGACCTGGGCATCGGCCGGCGGCGCGATTTTCTCGATATGCGACCAGAATTCCTCGCGCGAGTTGGTGCGGGGAAACGGCGCGTCGGGCACGGGCACGCCAAGGAAGGCGCAAAGCGGCTCCCACCCTTCCGCCGCTTCGAACACCAGCAATCGTTCAGGCGGAATCCGGTGCCGCACCGCCGCATTGTGCCGCTCGAACGCGGCGATCACGTTCGAACGGCTGAAGTCATGGCCGAAGGTCCGCGCGCTCACGATCATCCCGCCGAAGTAGAACGGGTGATCGGCCGGAATGTCCCTGTCCACGCCCATCAGCTGCATCGACTTGAGGATCGTCTCGGTCATGCTGTCGTACCAGCGCTCCGGATCGCGCAGCGACAGGATCACTTTTGCCTCGGGATAACGTTCGTCCAGCTCGGCATAGAAGTGGGCGCTCGGCCAATCGACGCTGGCGCGATAGTCGCCGAACACGTCCTCCCACTCGACCGCCTGGCCGCTGGCGGCTCGGTTCCAGAACGGGACCTGCTGCGGATTGGCGAACACTTCCAGCATGTGGTGACACGGCCCGAACCCGAGCGTTTCCAGTGCCGTCTTGAGCGTCAGCGTTCCCGTCCGGCCCAGACCCGCGCCGATTACATGCAGCGGCATATCCACTCTCCCCGCACTCGTTGAATGCCGCGAAACATCGCGCGAATTGCGCCGCTTGTCACTCGCCGCCGCTCCTCCGGCTTGTCCGCCCGCCGAGCGCGTCCTAACCCATTCGGGTGCAACTCACGTTCGCCAGCTACAACATTCACAAGGGAATCGGGCTCGACCGCCGCCGCGATCCGGAACGGATCATCGCCGTGCTGCGCGAGATCGATGCCGACGTCATCGCCCTGCAGGAGGCCGACCGGCGCTTCGGCGATCGGGTCAGTGTCCTGCCGCTCCAAGTGCTCGATGAGACGCCGTATCGTCCGGTTCCGCTGTCGATGCGGCCCGACAGCATCGGCTGGCACGGCAACGCGATCCTCGTCCGCCGCGGCATCGAGATCACCGGCTCGGGCATCGTGCCGCTGCCGACGCTCGAGCCACGCGGAGCGATCCGGGCCGACCTCGTCGTCGACGGAACCTGCCTGCGCGTGGTCGGCATGCACCTCGATCTGTCGGGGTTGCGGCGGCGACAGCAAGTGCGGACGGTGCTGGCGCACCTCGCCACGTGTCCCGGCAAGCATCCGGCGGTGCTGATGGGCGATTTCAACGAATGGGCGCAGCACGGCGGCTGCTTCCGCGAGTTCCACGGGGGCTGGCGAGTGCTCGCGCCCGGTCGCAGCTTCCCCTCGCGACGGCCGGTGGCGCAACTCGACCGGATCGTCATCTCGGACGGCTGGCAGGTCCACAAGGCCTGCGTCCACCACAGCGCGCTGGCCGCGCGCGGCTCGGATCACCTGCCGGTGTTCGCCCGGCTCGGCCTGCCTAAAATCTAGGCATCCTGTTCAAGATTCGTGCGTCGCCCACGCTCGAACGGGGGTCGAGCCGAAGTCCCAATCTGAATTCGTTCCCTTTTGACGAACTGGCACGCCTCTTGCTGCAGGTGCGAAGCCGGCAACGGGCCGGTTGGCTAGCAGGGGGCACGGATGAAATTCATCATCGCCATCATCAAGCCGTTCAAGCTCGACGAGGTGCGTGAAGCCCTCGGCGCCATCGGGGTCGCCGGCATGACGGTGTCCGAGGTCAAGGGTTTCGGGCGGCAAAAGGGACAAACCGAGATTTACCGCGGCGCCGAGTACTCGACCAACATGCTGCCCAAGGTGAAGATCGAGATCGCCGCGACCGACGATCTCGCGCCGCGCGTGGTCGAAACGCTCCAGCAGAGCGCGAGCACCGACGCAATCGGCGACGGCAAGATCTTCGTGCTCGATCTCGCTTCGGCGACGCGCATCCGCACCGGCGAAACCGGGGACACCGCGCTGTGAGCGGCGCGGTTGGAAAGAGGGAAACGACCATGATCCGCAAAGTACTTTGCGGCGTCGGCGCGTTGGGCACATCGCTGTTCGCCGCCACCGCCGCTTTCGCCCAGGACGCGGCGGTTGCTGCCTCCACCGCCGCGGCTGCCGCGGCTTCGCCTGCGGCGGCACCCAGCGCTGCGGCCACCACTGCGGCGGCGACGGCCATGATCAAGGCGCCGACCGCCGCCCAGATGGCAACGATGGTCAACAAGGGCGACACCACCTGGATGCTCATCTCCACCGCGCTGGTGCTGATGATGAGTGTTCCGGCCCTCGCCTTGTTCTACGGCGGCCTAGTCCGCACCAAGAACATGCTCAGCGTGCTGATGCAGGTGTTCATGATCATTTCGATCGGGACGCTGGTGTGGTGCTTCTGGGGCTATTCGGAAGCCTTCACCGCCGGCAACGGCGTGACCGCGCCGTTCGTCGGGGGGCTCAGCAAGGCGTTCCTGATGGGCGTCAATGCGACAACCGTGGCGGCGACGTTCTCGAACAACGTCTACATTCCGGAATACGCCTACGTCGTCTTCCAGATGACCTTTGCCATCATCACCCCGGCGCTGATCGTCGGTTCGCTCGCGGACCGCGTGAAGTTCTGGCCGCTGATGCTGTTCATGGTCCTGTGGATGACCGTGGTCTATTTCCCGATCGCGCACATGGTGTGGTACTGGGCCGGCCCCGACTTCTACTACCAGACGGCCAGCACTGCTGCTCCTGACGGCGGGTTCATGTTCAACAAGGGCGCGCTGGACTTCGCCGGCGGCACCGTGGTGCACATCAACGCCGGCATCGCGGGCCTCGTCGGCTGCCTCTTCCTCGGCAAGCGCATCGGCTACGGCAAGGAGCCGATGCCGCCGCACTCGCTGACGATGACGATGATCGGCGCCTCGCTGTTGTGGGTGGGCTGGTTCGGCTTCAACGCCGGGTCCAACCTCGAAGCGACCGGCCTTGCCGCAACCGCGTTCATCAACACTTTCGTCGCCACGGCGGCGGCGGCGGTGAGCTGGGCGCTGTGCGACCAGGTGGTGCACGGCAAGCCGTCGATGCTGGGTGCGGCCTCGGGTGCCGTCGCCGGTCTCGTCGCGGTCACTCCCGCTTCCGGGTTTGCCGGACCGATGGGTGCGATCGTTCTGGGCCTGATCGTCTCGCCGATCTGCTTCTTCTTCGTCGGCAAGGTCAAGAACGCCTTCAACTACGACGACGCGCTCGACGTGTTCGGCGTCCACTGCATCGGCGGGATCGTCGGTGCGCTGGGTACCGGCATTCTCGATGCGCCGTCGCTCGGCGGCCAGGGGATCGTGGACTACACCAAGTTCCCTGCCGTTGCCGGTGCCTACGACATGAGCGCGCAGATGATCACCCAGCTGGAAGGCGTGCTGCTGACGCTGGTCTGGTCGGGTGTCGGATCGGCGATCCTCTACTTCGCGATCGACAAGATCTTCGGCCTGCGTCCGTCCGCGGATGCTGAGCGCGAGGGGCTCGACATCACCGAGCACGGCGAGCGCGCCTACAACTACTGAGTTCGACAAGCTTGGCGGGGCCGGGGTTCCTCTCTCCCCCTCGGTCCCGCCTCCCTACGTTCCTCCTGCGAACGCACCTATACGGGCCGGAGCCAACGCTCCGGCCCCTTTTTTATCAGCGGCGCGCTGGGTCGGTCAGGCTTGGCTGCGGCTGCGCCCGGCGAGCATCTCGAGCAGCGTGCGGATCGGCGCCAGATCGTAGCCGGCAGCCGCCGCCTGGCCGGCGAGCATGGCGGGATCGGCGCCGCGGCTTGCCTCGGCCAGGGCCCACAGGAGGGTCGAACGCGTGCCGGAGCGGCAGTACGCCAGAACCGGTCCCGGACTTGCCGCCAGCGCTTCCGCCATGGCCGCCACTTGCGCTTCGCTGAAGCCGGCGTGAGTCACGGGAATGGCGACGTAGCCGAGCCCGGCCGCTTTCGCCGCTGCCTCGATCTTCGCGCCAGGGGTCTGGTCGTCGCTTTCCCCCTCGGGGCGATTGTTGACGATCATGGCGATCCCTTGCGCCGCGGCTTCCGCGACCTCGGCGAGCCCGATCTGCGGGCTGGCGAAGACGGTATCGGTGAGCTTGCGGAACATGGTTTTCTCCGTGAGAGCGGGTACCGTCGCGACCGGCTTCGGCTCTCGCGGAAAGGACCGGCCGCTTTGTCCACGCGGCCTTTGCCAACCGCCACGGCGGTGCGCAAGTGAGCACACCTGAGGCGAATTACTTGCAGCAAAGCCACAGTTGCATTGAGACAATCGCGGCAGCGACGGCTCAAGTGCCCGAATCCGTTAGCTATCGTTGGGATTTTGGGATATGCGGCAGGTTAAGGGGAGAGCGCTGCGCGCGCCGCGTGGCCGTTTGCCCTTACGCCTGGCGCGATTCGTCCGCGCCGCCGGGCGGGGCGACATGGGGCGAAGTGAAGGTAACTGCGAAGTTATGGGTTTTGATAGAGGACGTCGCGGCCGCGGCCGGGACAAGCGGGACGGTTTCGGAGAAGAGGCGTTCGATCCATTCGCCGGCGGCGGTGACCGGTTCGGCGGCGACCGCTCAGGCGCTCCACGCAGCGGCTTTGGCGGCGGCGATCGCGGCGGCTTCGGTGGCGGTGACCGTGGATTTGGCGGTGGCGGTGCCGGCCGTGGATTTGGCGGCGGCGGCGGGGCTCCGCGCGGCGGCGGGATGCCCGCCCAGGTCGTTGGCCAGAGCAAGGGCAAGGTCAAGTTCTTCAACGTCCAGAAGGGTTTCGGCTTCATCCAGCGTGAGGATGGGGGCGAGGACGTGTTCGTCCACATCAGCGCCGTGGAACGTGCCGGACTCGAAGGCCTGGCCGAAAACCAGGAGCTCGAGTTCACGCTCGTCGATCGCGGCGGCAAGATCTCGGCGAGTGACCTTCAGGTCGTCGGCGATGTCATCCCGGTACAGAAGCGGGAGGCGCCGCAGCGCCAGCTGACCGGCGAAAAGGCGACCGGAACGGTCAAGTTTTTCAACGCGATGAAAGGCTTCGGCTTCATCACCCGCGATGATGGCCAGCCCGACGCGTTCGTCCACATCAGCGCCGTCGAACGCGCCGGCATGCGCGAGCTCCACGAAGGTGACCGGCTCGAGTTCGATATCGAAGTCGACCGACGAGGGAAGTACTCGGCGGTCAACCTCGTTCCGCGTCAGGGGTGACCCGCCGGCGAAGCTCGCCAGCGCAGGCGGAGGCTTTCGGGACCGGGCTGGGTTAGCCCACCCGAATCGCCTTCGCGCCGCGGTCGGATTTGACCGCGCATTCGCGACAATCTAGACGCAACGGCAGTGGCGGTCCCCCGGTGGGCCGCCATTTGTCGTTTGCCGATTCCCGCCGGGATGCAAGCGAAGGACCACTCCGATGTCGATCACGCCGTTGATGCCAGTCTATCCCCGGTGCGGGTTCCGGCCCGTCCGCGGTGACCACTGCCACCTGGTCGGCGAGGACGGCCGTCGCTATCTCGACTTCGCCGCCGGCATCGCCGTGAACATCCTCGGCCATTCGCACGCCGGCCTGATCGAGGCGATCCAGCGCCAGGCGGCGACGCTGATGCATGTCTCGAACCTTTACGGCAGCCCGCAGGGCGAGCACCTTGCTCAGCGGCTGGTCGACCTCACGTTCGCCGACACGGTGTTCTTCACGAATTCCGGCGCGGAGGCGGTCGAGTGCGCGATCAAGACCGCCCGCGCCTATCACCAGCACGCCGGAGACGATCACCGCTACGAGCTGATCACATTCAAGAATGCCTTCCATGGCCGGACGATGGCGACGATCAGCGCTTCGAACCAGGACAAGATGCACAAGGGCTTCCTGCCGCTGCTGCGGGGCTTCAAGTACGTCGACTTCGATGACGTCGCCGGCGCGGCTGCTGCAGTCGGGCCGAATACCGCCGGGTTCATGGTCGAGCCGATCCAGGGCGAAGGGGGCGTGCGCGTCGCCTCCGAGGCGTTCATGCACGGCCTGCGCCGGTTGGCCGACGAGCATGACCTGATGCTGGTGCTGGACGAGGTGCAGTGCGGCGTCGCCCGGAGCGGCACGTTCTATGCCTATGAGCAGTACGGCGTAGAACCCGACATTCTGGCCACCGCCAAAGGGATCGGCGGCGGATTCCCGCTCGGCGCCTGCCTCGCGACCGAGCGCGCGGCGCGCGGGATGGTGTTCGGCGCCCACGGCTCGACGTACGGCGGCAATCCGCTGGCGATGGCTGCCGGCAACGCGGTCCTCGACGCGGTGGCCGACGACGAGTTCCTCGCCGCCGTCCGTGCCCGGGGCGAGCGCCTCAAGGCATGCCTCGAGCAGTTCATCGGCAATTATCCGGAGCTGTTCGAGCTCGTGCGGGGGCGGGGGCTCATCCTCGGTGCCAAGATGCGGATTGAGCCGCGTGGCTTCGTCGCGCACTTGCGTGACAACCATCAGCTGCTGACCGTCTCGGCGGGCGACAACACGCTGCGGATCGTGCCGCCGCTGGTCATCGACGACAGCCACATCGACGAGTTCATGGACAAGCTCTCGGCGGGAGCCGCCAGCTACCAACCGGCGGAGGCGGCGTGATGGCCAGGCACTTCCTCGATCTCAGCGATGCCGGCGGCGACGCTATCGCGGCCATGCTCGGCGATGCTCTCGATCGCAAGGCGGCGCGCGTCGGCGCACCCAAGGGTCTGCCCGACCATGACACTCCGCTCCACGGCCGCGTCCTCGCGATGATCTTCGAGAAGAACTCGACGCGCACCCGCGTTTCGTTCGACATCGCCATGCGTCAGCTCGGCGGCAGCGCGATCATCATGGAAGCGGGAACGATGCAGCTCGGGCGCGGCGAGACGGTCGCCGATACCGCGCGCGTGCTCAGCCGGATGGTCGATGCAATCATGATCCGCACCGACGATCACGGCAAAGCCGAGGAACTCGCCCATCACGCTACCGTTCCGGTCATCAACGGACTGACCGATCGCTCTCACCCATGCCAAGTCATGGCCGACCTGCTGACGCTGATCGAGCGCGGTTTCGCGCTCCCGGGGCTGCAGCTCGCGTGGCTCGGCGACGGCAACAACGTGCTCAATTCACTGGTCGAGGCCGCGGGCCTGATGAAGTTCACCGTTCGCGTCGCCGGGCCGGACGGATACGAGCCCGACGAGGGATTCGTCGGCCGGGCGCGTCAATCCGGAGGTGAGGTCCGGCTCACCCGCAACCCGCGCGAGGCGGTGATGGGGGCCCAAGCCGTCGTGACCGATTGCTGGGTTTCGATGGGTCAAGCGGGCGGTGAGGCGCAAGTTGCGGCGATGCGGCCCTATCAGGTCGACGAGGCGCTGATGGGCGCGGCAGCGCGCGAGGCCGTGTTCCTCCATTGCCTGCCCGCCCATCGCGGCGAGGAAGTGACCGATGCGGTGATCGACAGCCCTCGCTCCGCCGTCTGGGACGAAGCCGAGAACCGCATCCACGCGCAGAAGTCGGTCCTGCGCTGGGTGTTCGGCCAGCTGTGAAGTCGCCGGGACCCCTTGCCGAGGGCGAGACCGGGTTCGACCAGATCCTGGGATTCACCTTGCCGGATCGCCACGCCCGCGGGCGCATCGTCCGGCTCGGCCCGCTCCTCGACACGGTCCTGTCTGCGCACAACTACCCGCCGGCGATCCGCCATCTGCTCGCCGAAGCGCTGGTCCTGACGGCCTTGGTCGGCGCCCTGCTCAAGAACGACGGCAGCCACCTGACGATGCAGGCGCAGACCGAGGCGGGCGTGGTCGAGCTGCTGGTCTGCGACTATCGCGCCGGTGAGTTGCGCGGATACGTCCGCCACGATCCGGAGCGGCTCGCCTCGCTTGGCGCCAATCCATCGCTGGCGGCGCTGTTTGGCGCCGGCTACCTCGCCGTCACGTTCGAAATCGGAGCTAGCGGACGGCGCTACCAGGGGATCGTCCCGCTCGAGGGCGCGTCGCTGGCAGAGGCGTGCCAGAGCTACTTTGCTCAATCCGAACAAGTGCCGACGCTGATCCGCGTCGGCGTACGGTCCGACGCGACGCATTGCGTCGCTGGCGGCTTGCTGGTGCAGCATTTGGCCGAGGGCGAGGAAGGCCGCTCGCGGCTTCACGTCCGCCTCGGCCATCCGGAGTGGGAGCACGTGGCGGTCCTCGCCGGTTCGGTTCGGCATGACGAGCTCGTCGATCCCGCCTTGTCGCTCGAGGCGCTGCTCTGGCGCCTGTTCCACGAGGAACGGGAGGTGCGGGTCGAAGCGATTGCCCAGCTCGCCCGCGGCTGCCGCTGCACGGCCGAACATTACCGATCCGTGTTGAGCCGATTTCCCGAGGAAGAACGCGCGGCGATGCGCGGCGACGATGGCTTGATCACCGTTGACTGCGCCTTCTGCTCGAAACTTTTTGCCATTGCTTTGTAGCAGTTCGGTTCACCGCCGTAGATGCACGCTTGGTCGCGGCGGCAAGATTTGCTAAGGGGCCTGCTTCCGTTGGCGGACTGTCAGGGGCTATCGGAGCGATAATGCTGGGTTTCGGCCTGAACAAACGCTGGTTCTGTGCGGCATGCCTGTTCACGGCCGGAGTCACCGTGCCCGCGTTCGGCCAAGGGCGCAGTCTGATGATGCTCGACCAGCTGCAGCCAGGCCATTGGGAGCTGCGGCTCCGCGACACGGCCGGACCCGTGCGCAGCGTCTGTGTGCACGACGGCCGCGAGCTGATCCAGCTGCGCCACCCCGGCCCAAGCTGCGAGCGCTATATCGTCGATGATGGCGACAAAGATGTGACCGTCCAATACACCTGCCGGGGACGCGGCTATGGGCGCACCCATATCCGCCGCGAAAGCGCACAGCTCGCGCAGATCGAAACGCAGGGAATTGCCGAAGCCCTGCCGTTCAACTTCGTCGTCGAGGCCCGTCGTACCGGCGACTGCAGCGCCTGACCCTGCGTTGCCGTTCCCGCTCTACGGCGGTAGGGCGGCGGAATGGCTGGGCTCCCTTCCGCGAGTGGCCGATCCGCAGTCGTGCTCCTGTCGGGTGGTCTCGATTCAATGGTCACAGCCGGGCTGGCGCGTGAGGCCGGCTACCGGCTCTACGCGCTGACCATCGACTATAACCAGCGCCACCGGCGGGAGATCGCCGCAGCCCGGACGATCGCCTCCGCGCTCGGGGTCGAGCGGCACGTCATCCTTCCGCTCGACTTCCGGCAGTTCGGCGGATCGGCGCTGACGGGCGATGTCGCCGTGCCGAAGGACGGGCTCGGCACCGATATTCCGGTCACGTACGTCCCGGCGCGCAACCTGGTTTTCCTGTCGCTCACGCTTGCCTGGGCTGAAGCCTTGGGTGCGCGGGACATCTTCATCGGCGTAAATGCGCTCGACTATTCCGGCTATCCGGATTGCCGCCCGGAGTTCATCGCCGCTTTTGCAGAGATTGCCGAGCTGGCGACCAAGGCCGGCGTCGAAGGCGAGCGCTTCTCCGTCCACGCGCCGCTGCAATTCAGCGGAAAGGCCGATATTGCTTGCGAGGCGGCGCGACTGGGGCTCGATCCGGGCATGAGCTGGTCGTGCTACGATCCGCTGGCCGACGGACGCGCCTGCGGCCTGTGTGACAGCTGCCGCTTGCGCCGCCGCGGCTTCGCCGATGCTTGCCTCGAGGATCCGACCTCCTACGCTGCCTGACTGCGGCGGTTTCGATGCGCCGCACCTGAAGTCCCGCCGATCTGGTTTCGATCAGGCACCGTCCTGAAGCAGGCAAAGCACGCCCCGCGGCAACGCATCGGACGGCAAAAGAAAAAGGGGCCGGATCGCTCCGGCCCCTTTCCAAGTCTTGCAGGTGTCGAGGCTTAGAAGCCCGAACCCGGTCCGTAAGTGATCTCCACCCGGCGGTTCTGCAGCTCGCGCACACCGTCGGCGGTCGGGACGCGCGGGTTGGCTTCGCCGAACGCTTGGCTGGTGATCACGTTGTCCGGAATGCCATGGCCCGTGAGGTAAGCGCGGACTGAAGCATTGCGGCGTGCCGACAGACCCAGGTTGTACTGCTTGCTGCCCGAAGTGTCGGTGTAACCCGCCAGCATGATCGGAACAGATCCGCAGGAACCATAAGCCTGGATGGCGCTGTCGAGGATCGAAGCGGCCTCCGGCGTGATGTTGTACTTATCCCAGTCGAAGAAGACGATGTACGGCCCCTTGTTGCAGACCACGGCCGGCGGCGGAGGCGGCGGAGGCGGCGGAGGCGGCGGCGGGGGAGGCGGCGGCGGCGGAGGCGGCGGCGGCGGCGGCGGAGCGCCGAAATTGTACGCCAGCGTCGCGAGCAGCGAGTGCGAGAGCCACCGGGTCTTGATGTTCTGACCCGCCGAATTCACCAGGCGATTGTGCCACTGGTTATAGTAGCGATACTTCAGACCGACATCGATGTTGCTGGTCAGCGGGTAGCGAATGCCCGCCAGAGCCTGCCATGCGAACCGGCTGTCCGAATCGACAATATTGGGAGTGCCCGTCGCAGCCTGATCGGCCGGCGACATGATCACGGCGTTCTTGACGCGACCGACACCGACACCGCCACCGACGAAGCCCTGCAGCCCGTCGTCCGGACCGAAGTCGAGCAAACCGTTGACCATGAAGCTGAGCGCCTGAGCGCCACCGCCGACGCGCGCATCGGGGATGACGATCGAGCCCGAAGTGTAGCGCTTCTCTTCGACGCGGCGGAAGCTCGCTTCGGCCTCCAGACGCCAGAAGCCGAAGTCGTAACCGACAACACCACCGAAGTCATAGCCGAGCTTGGTCTCGAGCGTACCGACGTTGTTACGCCCGGTGAAGTTGTAAATGTGCTCGGCGATCACGCCGCCAGCATCACCCTCAACATACCAGGAGTTGTCGCGCGCCAATGCTGGCGTGGCGAGGGCCGTCGAAGCCAACGCCATCCCAATGACGAGTTTCCGCATTTAGTTTCCCCTTTTAACGATTTAGGCCACCGAGCAGCCGGTTGTTATCGCCT
>JAEKKO010000010.1 GCA_019510335.1 Novosphingobium sp.
CGCGCTCGAGGCGATCACTTCGCAGACGCTCGACGCGGTCGGCGCCGACCCTGACCACCCGCAGTTCCTGCCGTCGATCGGCCAGGTGCTCAACATCGGCCAGCCCAATGCCGACACCATCTACCGCGGCGCCAAGATCGCGCCCGGCGGCACGTACCGGCTGCGCGGCGAGCGCGGCTCGCTGCGGATGGCGGTGATCGCCGAGACCGGGCCGCGGCCGGCACAAATCCCCGGCTCGAGCATGCCAAACCTCGGCCCGCCGCGCCCGGTGCACGACCTCAACGCCCTCCCGGTCGACGCCCACGGCCGCTATGACGTGATCCTCAGCCCGGTGAAGCCGAAAGGCTACGACGGCGCGTGGTGGGAGCTGAACCCGACATCGAACAACCTGCTGCTGCGGCTGGTCAGTTCCGACTGGGCGGGCGAGCGCGAGCCGACGATCGCGATCGAGCGGCTCGACCGCCCGGTCGAGCGCCCGCGCCCGTCCGCCGCCGACCTCGAGGCCCGCCTGCGCGCCCTGCCCCAGATGATCGACTTCATCGCGCCGATGTTCGTCACCCACGTCGAGCAGCTGCGCAAGGAAGGCTACGTCAACAAGCTCAAGGTGTTCGACGTCTCGCAGTCGGGCGGGCTCCAGGGCCAGTTCTACTACGAGGGCGCTTACGACCTAGCCCCAGACGAGGCGCTGATCGTCTCGGCCAAAGCGCCTGCCAAGTGCGAGTACCGCTCGCTGATCCTGACCAACGAGATCTACGAGACGACCGACTGGATCAACAATCACGCCAGCCTCAACGACGCCCAGGCCCCGCTCGATGCTGACGGGGTGCTGCGGATCGTGGTCTCGGCCAAGGACCCGGGCGTGCCCAATTGGCTCGACACCGCCGGCTACGCGCGCGGGGTGATCCAGGGCCGCTGGACCAATTGCGACAGCCAGCCCGTGCCCTCGATCGAGAAGGTCAAGCTCGCCGACGTCCGCAAGTACTTGCCCAAGGAGACCGGCAAGGTCACCGCCAAACAGCGCGAGCAGATCACCCGCGACCGCCGCGCGGCGTATCTGCAAAGGGCGTTCTGGTAAGGTAAAATCCTCCCTGTCGTGCGCAGCACGATGGGGAGGATGTTCAGCTCACACCATTGCGTCGATCGCCCGGGCCAACGCCACATCACGCGCCGACAATCCGGCGGCGTCGTGGGTGGTCAGGGTGATCCGCACCCGGTTGTAGACGTTGAACCACTCGGGGTGGTGGTCGGCCTTCTCGGCGGCGAGGGCGACGCGGGTCATGAACCCGAACGCGGCGTTGAAGTCGGCGAAGCGCAGCTCGCGTTCGATCGCCAGGCCATCTTCGCGCAAGCTCCACCCGCTCAACTCGGCAAGGGCGGCATCGCGTTCGGCGTCGGTCAGTCTGGGGATCGGCATCGGCGCTCTCCTTGGCAGTTCCCGGGGTTTCCCGTATCGGCGCGAGCCATGCAAGCGTGCCGCCTCGCCGCGACCGACCTCGCCTGCCGGCGCGGCGACCGGGTGCTGTTCCAAGGCCTGTCGCTGGCGCTGAACGCCGGAGCCGCCCTGCAGGTCGCGGGACCGAACGGCGTCGGCAAGTCGAGCCTGCTGCGCGTGCTCGCCGGCCTGCTCGTGCCGCTTCACGGCCATGTCGAGCGTCAGGGCGCAACTGGCCTGATCGACGAGCGCGCCGCGCTCGACCCGCACCTGCCACTCGACCGGGCGCTCGCCTTCTGGGGTCGCTTCGACGCAGTGACGGCCGAGCCTTACGCACAGCTCGGCCTCGCCGGGCTTGGCGACGTACCGGTGCGCTACCTCTCGACCGGCCAGCGCAAGCGCGCCGCGCTCGCCCGCCTGCTCGGCCAGGTCGCGCCCATTTGGCTGCTCGATGAACCGCTCAACGGCCTTGATCGCGCCGGCGCGGCGCTGGTCGAGACCCTCGCCGCCGAGCATTGCGCCGGGGGCGGCATTTGCGTGATCGCCTCGCACCAGGCGTTTGCGTTGCCGGGAATGGACACCCTGGAGCTGGCCCAATTCTCCCCGCAAGAGGGGCCCTCGTGACCCACCGCCTCTTGCTGCTCCTCCGCCGCGATCTCGCCCTGCTGCTCGGCGGCGGGCGGCGCGGGGCGACGGTGCTGCCGGTGCTGTTCTTCCTCGCCGTGGCGATGCTCTACCCGTTCGCGGTCGGCCCCGACGCGCCGCTGCTGGCGCGGACCGGCGGCGGGGTGATCTGGGTCGCCGCGCTGCTCGCCGCGATCCTCCCGCTCGACCGCCTGATCGAGCCCGACCTCGAGCTCGGCGTGTTCGACCAGCTCGCGCTGCGCGGGGTCGCCGAGGAAGCGGTGCTGGCGGTCCGCGTCTTCGCCCACTGGATCGCCTTCGGACCGCCGCTGATGCTCGCCGCGCTACCCGCCTCGGCGCTGCTCGGGCTCGACGGGCCGAGCTTGCGCGTGGTCGAATTGGGCCTGCTCGCCGGCACCCCGGGCCTCGCCGCGCTTGGCGTGACCGTCGCCGCCCTCACCGCCGGGCTCAAGGGCGGCGCGGCGCTGGCCGGTCTGCTGGTGATCCCGCTGGCCGTGCCCCTGCTGATCTTCGGCGCCGGCAGCCTCGCTCCCGGCGGGGAAAGCGGCGTCGCGTTGACCGCGGCGGTCAGCCTCGTCCTGCTGGCGATCGCACCCTTCGCGGGTGCGGCCGCCGTGCGGAGCGCGCGCGGCTGACTGCGCGCGCATCCTTCGACAGGCTCAGGACGAGCGGGGATTTATGCCGTCACCCACATCCGCTCGTGCTGAGCTTGTCGAAGCACGCGCGCCAAATTCGCGTTAATAAGGCGGCTTGTCCAACCCCTTGGGGCTGTACGTAAACACCTCGCAGCCGGTCTCGGTGATCCCCACCGAGTGCTCGAACTGCGCCGACAGCGAGCGGTCGCGGGTGACGGCGGTCCAGCCGTCCTCGAGCAGCTTCACCGGCGGTTTGCCGAGGTTGATCATCGGCTCGATGGTGAAGAACATCCCCGGGCGCAGCTCGGGTCCGGTGCCGGCGCGGGCGGCGTGGACCACTTCGGGAGCGTCGTGGAACAGCCGCCCGACGCCGTGGCCGCAGAACTCGCGGACGACGCCGTAGCGGCGCGCTTCGGCATGGCGCTGGATTGCCGCGCCGATGTCGCCGAGGCGGTTGCCCGGCCGAGCCTGCTCGATCCCCAGCATCAGGCACTCGTAAGTCACGTCGATCAGGCGTCGGGCCTTCAGCGCGACGTCGCCGACCAGGTACATCCGGCTGGAGTCGCCGTGCCAGCCGTCGAGCAGTGGGGTCACGTCGATGTTGACGATGTCGCCGTCCTTGAGCGTCTTGTCCGACGGGATGCCGTGGCAGACGACGTGGTTGATCGAGATGCAGCACGAGTGCGCATAGCCGCGGTAGCCGAGCGTTGCGGGAACCGCGCCGCCGTCGAGTGTGAACTGGCGGACGAAGGCGTCGAGCTCGGCGGTGGTCACGCCGGGCTGCACCAGCGGGACAAGCGCATCGAGCGTCTCGGCGGCGAGGCGGCCGGCGCGGCGCATGCCCTCGAACGCCTCGGGTCCATGGAGCTTGATCGTCCCGTCGCGCACGACGGTGTCTGCAGCAGTGAGCGTCTGGTATTCGGTCATGCTGCCCCATGTAAGGGAGCGCGCGCCCAAATGCGAGCCTCTCGCAACGGCTCAGCGCACCGGAGAACCGGTGGAGTTCGAGTCACGCGAAGATGCGAAGGCGCGAAGAACGACTCCGCGCCGGAGGCGCCTTCACTCTCAGGCGCACACTGGAATGTAGGGGCGGTTCGCCGCAACAAACCTTCTTCGCGCCTTCGCGCCTTCGCGTGAGAATACTGATCTTCTCCGCGCCTCCGCGTGAACCAAATCACTTCACCGCAATGCTCACCCGAGTGCGTCCGGAGTCGCGATCGCCGCCGCCGGTGCGGTCGGCTGCGGCAACGGCGGTTTGGTCTGCTGGCGGCACCCCGCGACCAGCACAATCGCCGTCAGGATTACGGTCCGCAACCGCATAATCACCTCTCGCGCTGCAGTGTTATCCGGGTCTAGAGCGAAGCGCGATGACCGACAAGAACGCCCTGCTCCAGCCCGACCGCGGCCAGTCCGCGGTTGCCCTCCACCTCGTCGCCAAGGACGGCTTCGAGGATTGGGCGAAAGCGTTGGCGCCGGGCCAGCGCGCCGCCCTCGCCGCGCAAAAGTTCACCGGCGGAGGCTACGAGACGGCAATCGTCCCCGATGGTGACGCGTGGTTCGCCGTCGGCGGGGTGGCGAATCCCAACTCCCTGTCGCACTGGTGCATGGCCAAGCTCGCCGAAACCTTGCCGGCCGGGACTTACCGCCGCGCCGAAGGCGAGCCGGGCAAGGCGTTGCTCGGCTGGGCCACCGCGCAATATCGCTTCGACCGCTACCGCAGCGACGCCGACGACGCTGGGCCGCGCATCCTGCTGACCCGCGAGGCCAAGTCGATCGTGCCCGCGCTGGCCGAGGCGGCGGCGACCGAGTCGGTCCGCGACCTCGTCAACACCCCGGCCGAGGACATGGGCCCGGGCGAGCTCGAAGCCGCCACCGAGAGCCTCGCCAAGGCCCACCGAGGGACGCTCAAGGTCACCCGCGGCGATCCGCTCGAGCGCGAGTTCCCGATGGTTCACGTCGTCGGCCGGGCCGCCGCGCGCGGCCACGCGCCGCGGATGATCGAGCTCGAATGGGGCGATCCCACGCACCCGCGGCTGGCGGTCGTCGGCAAGGGCGTGTGCTTCGATTCGGGCGGGCTCGACATCAAGCCGTCCTCCTCGATGCTGTTGATGAAGAAGGACATGGGCGGCGCCGCGCACGCCCTCGCCCTCGCCCGGCTGGTAATGGAACGCCCGCTTCCGGTGCGGCTGCACCTGCTCATTCCGGCGGTCGAGAACGCCGTCGCCGGCAACGCCTTCCGCCCCGGCGACGTGCTCCGCTCGCGCGCCGGGATCAGCGTCGAGATCGGCAACACCGACGCCGAGGGGCGGCTG
>JAEKKO010000011.1 GCA_019510335.1 Novosphingobium sp.
TTCCACAACGTCTGCACTCACCGCGGCACCCAGCTGGTCAACGAGGCGGCCGGGCGCAAGGCGACCTTCAGCTGCCCTTATCACATGTGGACCTTCGGCCCGGACGGCGCGCTGCTCTCGGCGCCCGACTTCGAGGCGTTCGGCCTCGACAAGGAAGACTGCCGGCTCAAGCAAGTCGCGCTCGATACCTGCGGCGGGATGTTGTTCGTCAACTTCGACCGCGATCCGCCCCCGCTGCGCGAATGGCTCGGCGACGACTACGCCGCCATGCTCGAGCAGATGCCGGTCGCGCGGGCGACGACCTTCGCCGAGTACACCTATGAGATCAGCGCCAACTGGAAGCTGACGTACGACAACTTCCAGGAAAACTACCATTTGCGCTTCATCCATCCGCGCTCGGGCGGCGCCGGGATCGCCGAGGCCAATCCGTTCGGCTATCCGGCGAGCATCGGCTTCTCGGGCCCGCACCGGACGCAGCGGATCTGGTCGAACCCGCAGCCCGAGATGAAGCCGTTTCAGGCCAGAGCCTCGGCTCGTGGGGTCGCCGCGGCCAAGGCTCGGGGCATCCTCGAGCTGCCGCACGGGCGCGACTATCTGGCGCTGTTCCCCAACCTGTTCATCATCGGCACTCCGACCCAGCCGTTCTCGCACACCGTCTATCCGATCGCCGCCGATCGCTCGCGCGGCGTGGTCCGGGTCTACTGGGTCGGCGAGGACGCCAACGCCAGCGAACGCTTCGCCCGCGAATATGCCCTGGCGACGATCCGCGACATCCATTCGGAGGATATCTCGCTGATCGAGGCCGGCCAGCGCGGCCTCAGCAGCGGGGCGCTGAGCCACATTCACTTCCAGGAAATGGAGGCGCTGTGCCGGCACTTGTTCCTCTCCGTTGACGAGCGGGTCGAGGACTACAAGGCCGAACACGGAGCGCGCGCATGAACGGCGAGACCACCCTGCCCTCCGGCTTCGCCGCGCTCGAGCCGTTCGTGAGCACGTGGGCCGTGGCGACGACCGCCGAGCGCGCGGCGCTGCGCGGATCGAGCACGGCCGAGCAGCGCGAAGCGTTCTTCGCCGCCGCCAGTCCGCTGCTCGAAACCGCGCTCGATCACCTCGACAAGTCCGACGTGCGCCATCTCGCGCCGGCCGACCAGCGGCTGATGCAGCTGATGTTGGCCCTTGCCCACATCTCCCACGCGGTCGAGATCCAGGGCCCCGACGAAGCCGCGCACACTCCGTGGCGGGCCCGGATGCGGATCATCCGTTCGCCGGCGGACGCGTAGCTACTCGCAACAGTTCGCGCGCTTGCGGCTGCTACCGGCATGGCAGCCTTTGGCGCAGCACCCTTGCGTCCCCGCCGGCAGCGGCAGCGGCTCACTAAGCGGCACGGTGATTTTGCGGTGGGCGCCGTCTCCCGTGCACAACGCCACGATCAGCGACGCGCCTGACGTCAAGGTGCCGGCGTTGGCAAACGCCGGAATCAGCGCCGCGAGGCCGAACACGACCGCCGCCCTCATGGTTGCACCGGCCCGTCGTCGTCGATCAGGATGCGATTGGCCGCGCCTTCGAGATCGTCGAACTGGCCGCGCTTGAGCGCCCAGAAAAAGCAGCCGAGGCCGCACAGGCCCATCACCAGGGCGATCGGCAGGAGGATGGCGACGCCGGTCACCGCGGCGCGCGCGCCAGCCGCAGCGAGTTGCCGATCACCAGCAGCGAGCTGGTCGACATCGCCGCGGCCGCCAGTAGCGGCGTCAGCTGTCCGGCAATCGCCAGCGGCACGGCCAGGACATTGTAGCCGATCGCCATCGCAAAATTCTGGCGAACGACGCGCATCGTCCGCCGTGCCGTGACGACCGCGCGCGGGATGGCGAGCAGCGAGTCCGACAGGAACACCAGGTCGGCCGCCTGGCGCCCGACATCGCTGGCCGAGGCCGGCGCGATCGAGGCATCGGCGGCAGCGAGCGCCGGCCCGTCGTTGAGCCCGTCGCCGACCATCAGCACCCGCCGCCCCGCGCACTGCAGCCGGTCGATGGCGTCGCGCTTGTCCGCCGGGCTGGCGGCGGCGTGAGCGGTCAGACCGGTGGCGCGAGCGATCTCGGCGACGGCCCTGACATTGTCGCCCGAGAGGATCGTGCATTCGATCCCCTGCTGCTTGAGCCGGGCCAAAGCTTCGATCGCGTCGGGCCGCAGCCGGTCGGCGAGGGCAATGAGGCGGGTGGGCCGCCCGGCCATGTCGAGCGCCACGGCGACGCTGGTGGCGCTGTCGGGGCGGCGCAGCGCGACCTCGAGTCCGTTCCAGCGTCCCGTGACCCCGAACCCGGCGACTTCGTGGACGTCCTCGAGCGCAGCGGCGCGGTGGCCGGCAGCGAGCAATGCAGCGGCCAGCGCACGCGACAGCGGATGGCGGCTGTGCGAGGCGAGCGCCAGCGCGACTGCCGCTTCGTCTGCCGGCAGCGCCGCGATTGCGCCAGCATCCGGCGTGGGCTGCCCTAGCGTCAGCGATCCGGTCTTGTCGATCAGCGCCCGGTCGATGCGCGCCAGGCGTTCGAGCGCGCTGCCGTCCTTGACCATTACCCCGGCTTTCATCAGCGCCCCGCAGGCGACCACTTGCGCCACCGGCACCGCCAACCCGATCGCGCACGGGCAAGTGACGATCAGCACCGCGATGGCGATGACGGCGGCGTGGTAGGCGCCGGCCCCAGCCAGCAGCCAGCCGAGGAAACTAGCCGCCGCCAGGGTGTGGACGGCCGGCGCGTAGAACCGCGAGGCGCGGTCGGCGATGCGGACGTAAGCCGAGCGAGCCTGGCCCGAGGCTTCCATCAGCCGGGCGATCTCGGCCAGCGAGGTGTCTTGCCCGGCGGCGCTGACCCGGATGTCGAGCGGCGCGCCGAGATTGAGCGTGCCGGCGTGGACCGCGTCGCCGACCTTCGCGGCAACGGGCGCGGTCTCGCCGGTCAGCAACGAGACGTCGAGGTTCGACGCGCCCGAGACGATCGTCCCGTCGGCCGCCAGGCGCTCGCCCGTGGCGACCCGCATCAGCACGCCGGGGGTTAGGCTCGGGGCGGCGACCCAATGAAGCTCGCCCGCCAGTCCTACCACCATCGCCCCCGGGGCGGCCTGGCGCAGCAGCGCATCGACGCCGGCCCGCGCGCGGTCGCGCATCGCCGCATCGAGAGCGCGCCCGGCGAGCAGGAACAGCAGTAGCATCAGCGTGCCGTCGAACCACGCGTCGTGACCGCCGGTGACGGTCTCGTAGAGGCTGAGCGCGGTCGACAGCGTCACGCCGATGGAGATCGGCACGTCCATGTTGGTCCGGCCGCGGCGCAAGGCGCTCCAGGCTGAGGCGAAGAACGGTCGCCCGGCGAAGGCGATCGCCGGAACCCCGATCAGCGCCGAAAGCCAATGGAACAGCGTCCGCGTCGGCCCTTCCGCGCCCGACCAAATGCTGACCGAGAGCAGCATCACGTTCATGCACGCAAACCCGGCGACGGCGAGCGGCGCCAGCAGTGGCTTGACCGCGGAAGCCGGCGGAGTGAGCTCCTCACTGCGGGGCTGACTGGCGAAGCCGATCGCGTCGAGCGCGGCGACCAGTTCCGGCACTGTCAGCGCAGGGCCATGGCTGATCGCCACGTGCCGGGCCGACAAGTTGACCCGCGCGGCGGAGACACCGGGGACGGCTTGCAGGCCGTGCTCGACCTTGCCCATGCACCCGGCGCAGTGCATCCCGGGGACGACGAGCACCGTCTCGTGCGAGAGGTCGGTTGCGATCCGCGCGGACGCCGTCACGGCAGGTCCTCTTGGTGGCGCCAACGGGTCACGCCGGCGCTGACCTCGAGACGCAAGCGCCAGCGGCCCGCAGGAAGCGCCGTGGTCGAGACGAACCGCTCGGCGCCTGCGGGCACGAAGCCGAGCGTCCGGTCGGGCACCGTTCCCAACGGATGTCGGGCGACGGCGGCAAGGCTCACGCCGTCGCCAGGGGCACCGGAGAGCCGGACCATCACCCGTCCGTCGGGGAGCCGGCTGGTCTCGGCGCGCCAGCCGAGCGCCTGCTCGGCCGCGGCTTCGTCGAGCCAGCGGTTGAAGCGCTGGCTGGCGACGTACGAGTTCTCGACGACTTCCCCGCCGAAGGTGCTCGTGGCGAGACGCGCCATGACGACGTTGACGGCGATGACAACGCCGAAGAAGCCGACCATGATCGCGGCCATGTGCCGACCGGTGAAGCGGCCGCGGGCGCGTGTGGTCATGGCGTCTCTCCCGGAGCGTCGAACCGCGCGTCGCTGACCTCGCTGCCGCCCTCGGCGTCGAGCGCCGCGAGGGTGAAGCGGACGCTTTGCGCGGAGGCCCCGGCCGGGGCGATGACGTAGACCCGCACCGCCTCCGACTGGTCGGGAGCAACGGTGCGGGTGAAGCTGCGCGCTGCGGCCGCGCGCGGCATGTCGTCGCTCCACATGACCGCGCCGCCGAGCCCGGCCAGGCCGATCTGCATCGTCCGCGGCCGTCCTTCCATGTTGCGCAGCTTGAGCGTGTAGGCATTGCGGACGCTGCCGTTGCTCATCAGCATGAACGGCGGGTTGCGGTCCTTGGCGACCGACAGGTCGAGGTGCCGGCGGGTGCCGAGCGCGAACAGCATCGCCATTCCGAGCGCGCACCAAACTCCGAAGTAGAGCAGCGTGCGCGGCCGCAGCAGCGTCTTCATCACGCTTTCGGGCGGGCCGCCGGCCTTCTCGCGCTCGCAGCCTTCGAGTGTCGCGTAGTCGATCAGCCGCGGCGTGCGGCCGAGCTTGGCCATGACGCTGTCGCAAGCGTCGATGCATAGCGCGCACGTGATGCAGCCGATCTGCGGTCCTTCGCGGATGTCGATCCCGGTCGGGCAAACGGCGACGCACTGGTTGCAGTCGATGCAGTCGCCGAGCGAGGTCGAGGTGCCGTTGGCTTCCTTGACGCTGCCGCGCGGCTCGCCCCGCCAATCCTTGTAGGTGACGATCAGCGATTTC
>JAEKKO010000377.1 GCA_019510335.1 Novosphingobium sp.
CTCAAGCCCCAAACGCTTGCGGTCCCCGGAGATCCTTCGTCGGCGGCGTTCTTCGCCGTCGCTGCGTTGCTCGTCCCCGGCTCGGACCTGGTGATCGAGAACGTCGGCCTCAACCCCACGCGCGCTGCGCTGTTCGCGGTTCTGCGCGAGATGGGCGGGCGGATCGACGAGCTCGATGCGCGCGAGGTCGGCGGCGAGCCGGTCGCCGATCTGCGCGTCCGCCACTCGCCGCTGCGCGGAGTCGTGGTCGACCCGGCCGTGGCGCCGAGTATGATCGACGAGTTCCCGGTGCTGTTCGTCGCCGCCGCGCTTGCCGAAGGGCGCACCGTCACCTCCGGTCTCGACGAATTGCGGGTCAAGGAATCGGACCGGCTGGCGACGATGGCCACGGCGCTGACGCTGGCCGGCGCTTCAGTCGAGGAGCGCGAGGACGGGCTGGTCATCGACGGCACCGGCGGCGAACCGCTTCCGGGCTCCGAAACACCTGTCGCAACGCACCTCGACCACCGCATCGCGATGAGCATGGCGGTTGCCGGCCTCGCCAGCCGCCGCGGGGTCCAGCTCGATGACACCCGCCCAATTGCGACCAGCTTCCCGGCGTTCGAGGCGCTGCTCGACGGCGCCGCTGCTGCCGCATGAGTCCGGCCGTCGCCAACTTGTTCGGGTTCAGCGGGATGGGATGCGTGGTCTGCGCTTATGCTTACGTGACCCAGGTCAAGGCCCCCAACCCCGTGATCCAACATGGCGTCAATCTGCTCGGCGCTGGCCTCCTCACCGTCTCGCTGCTGGTCAACCTAAACCCGGCATCGCTGGTGCTCGAAGGAGTCTGGGCGAGCATCGCGGTGTGGGGCCTGGCCAAAGCGGCGTGCGCGGCGAAAGCGCGCTCGTGATCGTCGCCGTCGACGGACCGACCGCGTCCGGCAAGGGCACGGTCGCGCGCGCCCTGGCTGCGCACTTCCGCCTGCCCCACCTCGACACCGGCCTGCTCTATCGCGCCGTCGGACGGCAGGTGTTTCTCGACGGCGGCGATCCGGATGACGGCAGCGACGCCCTTGCGGCGACGAGCTTTCCCGATGCGCTGCTCCACCACCCCGAACTGCGCTCCGAGGCGACCGGGGCGCTCGCCAGCCGTGTATCCGTGCATCGCTCGGTGCGTGAAGCACTCTACGAGCGGCAGCGCGCGTTCGCGCTCCAGCCGAG
>JAEKKO010000012.1 GCA_019510335.1 Novosphingobium sp.
GAGGCGTTCGGCGGCGATCCGGTCCGCGCCGAAGCGATCGTCCGCCGCGAGCGCGCCGCTTACGTGGTGTTCTGCGCCGGCGACCCCGAGGCCTCGGTCCACGCCGAAGTCCGGCGCGACAATCTCGCCAACCGCCTGCTCGCCGGCAAGCCGCCGGCCTGGCTCACCCCGCTGCCGGGATATCGCGGCGGGCTGAGCGTGTACCGCGTCGCGCCGCTATAAGGCCGCCGCACAGGCCGGGCCAACGACCTCGCTCGCGTCGAGCCCTTCGACTGCCTGCCAGGACGGGCGCTCAGGATAACCTTCCGACAGTGGCGGAAAACGAGACACGCCGCGCCACGTCTCACGCTCGCGCAACATCCCTCGTCTCCGCTCGGGATGAGCGGGTGTTGGAGGATGTGCCGCCCGCGCCCTAAGCCGGGCGGAACTTCAGCGCCGCGCCGTTCATGCAATAGCGCTTGCCGGTCGGGGGCGGACCGTCGTCGAAGACATGGCCCAGGTGCCCGCCGCAGCGGGCGCAGTGGACTTCGGTCCGCGGAATGCCTGCGTCGAGGTCGATCGAGGTGCCGATCGCCCCGGGCAGCGGTTTCCAGAAGCTCGGCCAGCCGGTCCCGCTCTCGAACTTGGTTGCCGAATCGTAGAGCGGGTTGTCGTCGGCGACGCACAGGAACGTGCCCTTGCGGTGTTCGCCCAGCAGCGGCGAGCTCCCCGGCGGCTCAGTATTGCGGTGGCGCAGGATCTGGTACTGCACCGGCGACAGCCGCTTGCGCCATTCGGCATCGCTGAACGCGACGGGGTAACCTTTGGCTTCGGCCGAGCCCGAACCGCAGGCGCCGAGCACCGGCAAAGCCGCGGCGGAAACTCCGAGAAGCGCGAGGAAGCGCCGCCGTCCCAAACAAATCGATTCAATCATACCGTCACCACATCGCAGCCGCCTTCGGGCGGACCCCACTTATGTAGGCGCCCGCGCGGGCCGCTGCAAATCGGCGATGCGCGTCAGGCGCGGGCGGTGCGAAGCAGCTCGACCAGCGAGCGCCGTTGGCGCTTGCCGCCGGCCCCGCCCGATTTCATCACCCGGCGGCGGAACAGCGCCGCGCCGACGCGGATGAACACCGCCACGCACAGCACTTGCCAGGCGATCCCGATCAGGTGCGGCCACAGCGCGCCATCGGTGGCGGCCCGGGCGAGCATCGCGAACGGCGAGCTGAACGGGATCACCTGGGCGGCGAGCTCGATCCCGCTGCCCGGCCGGGCCATCGCGTAGCTGGCGAAAAAGAACACCAGCAGCTGCAGCATCGTCACCGGCATCGACAGCGTCTGGACCTCGCGCACCGTGCTCGCCAGCGAGCCGATCGCCAGGAACACCGAGCCGAGCAGCAGGTAGGCCATCGAGAAGTAGATCACGAACAGTGCGAAGAACGCCGGCCAGCCGACCGCCGGCGCGGCGAGTTCGAGCAGCGCCTGGCCATGGGCGACGCGAACCGCCAGCCCGACCAGACCCCAGGTGCCGATCCCGACCAGCGACACCGCCAGCATCGCGAACAGCTTGCCGAGGAACACCGCGTCCATCGGGATCGCCGCGGCAAGGACTTCGATGATCTTGTTGCCCTTCTCCTCTACGAGCGTCGACAGGACCATGCCGGCGAGCATCATCGTCAGCAGGAACAGCAGGACCTGGGCGCCCTGGGCGGTGCTGAGCTGGCCGTGGTGGCGATCGGCGGTGCTGGTCGCGGTCCCGGCGAGGGTGACCTCGGGGAACCGCTCCGGACCGCGCCCGAGCGCTTGTGCGGCGACCAGCGACAGCGGCCCGCGCCACTCGCCGATGCGGTCGCCGGTCCCGGTCAGCACCGGCGCGGTCGGACTGCCGCTGGCAATCGCGGCGAGGTTGAGGCCCGGGGTCTTGAGCGCGGCGCGCGCATCGAACCTCGCGCGGGGGGCGAGACGCTTGACCACCACGAACTCGGGCAGCTCGCCGTTGAGCCGCGGCGCCAGCGCTGCGCGCGCGGCGAGCATCGCATCGACGTCGTGCGACTGCATGGCCAGCCCGAGCACCGGCCGGTCGGCGCTTTGCTGGACCGCCTGGCCGATCCCGCCGGCAAGCCCCCCAACCAGCAGCGGAAACAGCGGTCCGATCAGGAAAAAGATGAACGTCCGGCTGAACAGGATCGCGCCGAAATCGCGCCGGGCGATGACCAGCGCGGCGGCAAGCGTGGACAGGCGGCCGGTGCGGACGGGTGCGGTCATCGTTTCGGCTCCTCCTCGTCCTGCTCGAGCGCACGCGCGGCGGCATCGCCGGCGATTGCCACGAACGCGTCGTGCAGCCCGGCGCGCTCGATCGACAGCGAGAGGATGCCCGCCTCGCCCTCGATCAGCGCCCGCAGCAGCGGCTCGATCCCGCTTTCGGGCAGCGAAAACATCCAGAACGCGCCCTCGTGGCGGGCATCGCCGGGCAGCGCCGCGCGCCATGGCCCGTCGAGCGCGCGGGTCTCGAGTCGCACCTGGGGCGGAATGCGGTCGCGGGCGACGTCGACCGGCCCGGCGAACGGGACCTTTCCGCCGGCAATGATCGCCACTTCATCGCACAGCCGTTCGGCGTGGGCGATGACGTGGGTCGAGAAGATCACGGTGACGCCCTTGCCGGCGAGCGCGCGGATCATGCGCTCGAGCTTGCCCTGGTTGAGCGCGTCGAGCCCGGCGAACGGCTCGTCGAACACCACCAGCCGCGGCTCGTGGACCAATGTGCCAAGCAGCTGGACTTGCTGGGCCATGCCCTTGGAGAGCTGGCGGATCTGGCGGTCGGCGGCATAACCGAGGCCGTGCTCCTCGAGCAGCACCCGGCCGCGGCGGCGCCCTTCGGCCAGCGGCAGCCCGCGCAGCGCGCCGAGGAACGCGATCGCCTCGGTCGCCTTCATCGACGGGTAGAGCCCGCGTTCCTCCGGCAGGTAGCCGATCGCGTGGGCGACTTCGTGCGGCCGCTCGTGGCCGAGCACCCGGCGCATGCCGGCGTCGGGGTCGATGATCCCCAGCAGCATCCGCAAGGTGGTGGTCTTGCCCGCGCCGTTGGGGCCAAGGATGCCGTAGATCGAGCCTTCGGGCACGGTCAGGTCGACGCCGTCGACGGCGGTGAAGCCGTCAAAGCGCTTGACCATGCCGCGCGCCTCGATGGCGAGCGGGCGGGCGGTATTCGGGTCGGGCGTTGCGCTCGGCAATGCGAGGTCCATCTTCATCGGGTAGGGCGGTTAACCCTGCCGCATGAACGGGAGCAACAGCAACTTTGGTTAATGAGGCCGCCATACCTGACTTGCGCCGCGACTTGGAAGCGGAAGCGCGGCGGCTCGGCTTCGCTGCTGTCGGGATCGCGCCCGGGGCGCAAGACGGCGCGCGCGCGGCCCGGCTCGACACCTGGCTCGAGGCGGGGATGCACGGCGAGATGGAGTGGATGGCCGCCCGCGCTTCTCACCGCCGCAGCCCGGAAGGACTGTGGTCCGAGGCGAAGAGCGTGATTGCGCTGGGGATGAGTTACGCCCCCACCGCCGATCCGCTGGCGCTCGCCGGCGCACCGGAGCGCGGCCGCATCTCCGTCTACGCCCAGGGCGCCGACTACCATGACACCGTCAAGAAGGCGCTCAAGGCGCTGGCCCGCTGGCTGGTCGCCGAAGCGCCGCGGCGCGGGCTCGGCGAAATCGGCGTCAAGGTGTTCGTCGATACCGCGCCGGTGATGGAAAAGCCGCTCGGCGAAGCGGCCGGGCTCGGCTGGCAGGGCAAGCACACCAATCTCGTCAGCCGCGAGCACGGCAGCTGGCTCTTTCTCGGCGCGATCTACACGACGCTGGAGTTGCCGGCCGACGCGCCGGGCGCCGATCGCTGCGGCTCGTGCACCGCTTGCCAGGCGGCCTGCCCGACCGACGCCTTCCCCGCGCCCTATCAGCTCGATGCCCGCCGCTGCATCAGTTACCTCACGATCGAGCACAAAGGCCCGATCCCGCACGAGTTCCGCAAGGCGATCGGCAATCGCATCTACGGCTGCGACGATTGCCTGGCGGTCTGCCCGTGGAACAAGTTCGCGCAAACCGCCGCCGCCCACCGCGCCTTCCTCCCCCGCGCCGAGCTCGCCGCCCCGCGCCTCGCCGAGCTGCTGGCGCTCGACGACGCGGGTTTCCGGAAGCTCTTCGCCGGCACCCCGATCAAGCGCATCGGCCGCAACCGCTTCGTCCGCAATTGCCTGATCGCGGCGGGAAACGGCGGGGATGCGGGGTTGCGGGCGCTCGTTGAAGGCTTGCGCGAGGACTCCGATCCGGTCGTCGCCGAAGCGGCGGAATGGGCGCTGGTGGAGCTGTCAGCGCGCGTGCTTCGACAGGCTCAGCACGAGCGGGTCTTGGTGCAATCCGCCATGTCGGCGGCCTCGGTTTCCCACCCCCGCTCGTCTTGAGCTTGTCGAAGGACGCGCGCAGCGCTTCCGGCTACAGCAGCTCCTTCAGCGCCACGCCCGCATCGGCGAGCTGGGCCACCTCGGGCGTCGCCCGCGCCTCGACCAGCTTGCGGCCCTGGACGTAGTCCTTGACCGCGTTGACGCAGTCGAGCGCGATCACCCGGCCGCCCTTGAGGTAGACCACCGAAAAGCTGCGCTGGGCCGGATCGCCGCGGACCACCGTCTGGTCGTAGCCGACGGAGAGACCGGCGGTCTGGAGCCGCAAGTCATACTGGTTCGACCAGAACCACGGGAACGCATGGTACGGCTGGGCATCGCCGCAGACCGCCTTGGCCACGCACGTCGCCATGTCGTTGGCGTTCTGGACCGACTCGACGCGCATTACCGTGCCGTCGGCATAAGCGCAGGCGAACGCCGCGCAGTCGCCGATGGCGTAGACGTCGGGCAGCGAAGTGCGGCAGAATTCGTCGACGTCGACCCCGTTGGCCCCGGCCGCGCCGGCCGCGAGCAGCGGGCCGACGGCGGGGACGATGCCGATGCCGACGATCACCGCTT
>JAEKKO010000013.1 GCA_019510335.1 Novosphingobium sp.
TCGTTCGCGGCGCAATTTCCCGCGCGCATCCTCGCCGCACACAACAACGTGCGCGCGCAGGCGGGCGTGGCGCCGCTGATGTGGGACAATGCGCTCGGCTCGGCGGCCGCGGCTTACGCTCAGCAAATGGCGATGACCGGGCGTTTCCAGCATTCGGACCGCACCCAACGCCGCGGCACCGGCGAGAATCTGTGGATGGGCACGCGCGGTGCGTTCAGCGTCGAGGCGATGGTCGGCGGCTGGGCGTCGGAGCGGCGCTGGTTCAGGCCGGGTCTGTTCCCGAACGTCAGCCGCACCGGCAATTGGGTGGACGTGGGCCATTACAGCCAGATGATCTGGCCGACGACGACACGCGTCGGCTGCGCGCTCGCTTCGACGCCAAGGATCGATTATCTCGTGTGCCGCTACTCGGGTGCCGGCAATATCGACGGGCGGCCGGTCGGCTACGCTTTACGCTGAAGGCGGAACAGCTGGTCCGTCGTACCGTTGTTAAAGTCCGGCAGTTAGCGTGTTTCGGTATATCTCTGTCGGCGCACGGCTCGGCGTTACCGGAGCCAAACGGGAACCACGCGGCAGAAATTCTCGTTAGATTGGCGAAACAGAACGAGAGGCTCGCACTATGAAGACAGTTTTGAAGATCCTGACGGCCGCAGCGGTCGTCGCGTCCAGCGGCGTTCCGGTGATGGCGCCGGCCGACGCGCATTCGACTTACTACCCGCACAGGCATCGCTATCACGGGCGGGTCCATTATGCCCGCAAGTATTGCCGCCGCTCGTCGGCAACGACCGGAACGGTGGTCGGCGGTGTCGCCGGCGCCGTCGCCGGGCCGAGCATCATCGGTCACGGCCTGCTCGGTGCCGCGGTTGGCGCGGTCGGCGGTGCGGTTGCGGGCGGCGCGATCGACCGCAGCATGACCGCACGCCGGCGCTGCTACTACCGCTAAGGCTTAAGCGGGCGCGCACTTGTGCCCGCTTATGCACAGCGTAATCGAACGACGCGGCCGCGGGAGCGCGCACTTGCGCTCGCCGCGGTCGCGCTCGTTCAGCTTGGCGTGGGGATCGCGCTGCTGCGCGGGCTCAACGTCGACATCAGCCGCGGCAGCGACATCGTGCAGCGGCTTGTCGAGGTCACTCTGCCCAAGCCTCCGCCACCTCTGCCAGCGCCACCTGTCCCGGTGAAACCCGCTGAGAAGCCGCACGAGGCTTCAGCGCCCAAAGCTGCGCCCGAAAAGCTCGGCGGTTCGCCAGGACCGAAACCGGCGCATGCGCTGCCGTCGGTCACGCCGATCGTCCCGCTGAAGCCCACGGCAGCACCCTCCGGCGGCGGCACCGGCACCGGCCCGGCAGTCGGCAGCGGTGCTGGCGGCGGGACCGGCGGAAATGGTTACGGCGCGGGCGAAGGCGGGGGCACCGAGCTCGAGCTGATCTCGGGCGACATCACCCAGCGCGATTATCCCAAGCACCTCGGCAATGCGGGGGTCGGCGGCACGGTCGGCGTCAGCTTCACCGTGCTGACGAACGGCCGCGTGACCGGCTGCCGCGTGACCCACTCCAGCGGCGTGCCCGAGCTCGATGCGCTCACCTGCCAAATAGCCGTGCAGCGATTTCGCTTCCGCCCAGCGACAGACCGCTACGGCCGCCCGGTCAGCGAAGTGGTGGACTGGGACCAGGAGTGGATCCCGCACGGCCGCTAGGGCACCAGCACGGCCGCTCCATCGAGCACACCGCTTCTGAAGCAAGCGAGCGCCTCGTCCGCCTCGCTCAGCGGGAAAGGCGTGGTGTGCGTTTTGATTGGCGCATCGGCTGCAATTTGCATGAACTCCCGCCCGTCGCCGCGCGTGAGGTTAGCGACCGAGAGGATCGACCGCTCGCCCCACAGTAACGCGTAGGGGAAGGAGGGGATGTCGCTCATGTGGATACCGGCGCAGACCACGCGTCCGCCCTTGCGGACGTTACTGAGCGCGACCGGAACGAGTGCGCCGACGGGCGCGAAGATGATCGCGGCGTCGAGATCTTCCGGCGGCGCTTCGCTCGACCCACCCGCCCACGCGCAGCCGAGCGAGTTCGCGAACTGCTGGCCCGCCGTGTCGCCGTCGCGGGTGAAGGCGAAGACGCGCCGCCCCTGCCACGCGGCAACTTGTGCGAGGATGTGCGCTGCGGCGCCGAAGCCGTAGAAGCCGATCCGCTCACCCTCGCCGGCGAGCTTCAGCGCGCGGTAGCCGATCAGCCCCGCGCAGAGCAGCGGCGCCGCCTCCACGTCGCCGTAGCGGTCGGGGACCGGCAGGCAAAAGCGCGAGTCCGCGATCACGTGCGTCGCATAGCCGCCGTTGCGGGTGAACCCGGTGAAGGTCGGCCGATCGCAGAGATTTTCCATGCCGTGCGTGCAGTAGAAGCAGCTCCCGTCGGTGCCGCCGAGCCAGGGAACGCCGACGCGGCCGCCGATGGCGAACTCTTTGGCTTCTGACCCCCGTGCCACCACCCGGCCAACGATCTCGTGGCCCGGCACGATCGGCAGCCGGCCATGAATGTCGCCGTCGACGATGTGGAGGTCGGTGCGGCACACGCCGCACGCTGTCACTTCTATCAGCACGTCGGCGCCGGTTGGATCGGGCAGCTCAAGGGAAACCTCGCGTAGCGGCTCGCCGGGGAGGTCGAGCTGCATCGCCCGCGCCATCATTTGACCCGCTGGGCCTCCCCCTCGATCGTGCGTGTGCCTGGGTGATGCTTGTCGAGGTGGCGCCTGATCATTCTGAGATTGCGTGTGTTTGAGCGGAAGAAGAAATCCGGAATTGCGCCGACGAACGGGATCAGCCCGAGCAGCCAGTCAAACCCGACATTGCCGGCCATGCGAGACAATTGCCACTTCGACATGCCGAGATTGCGGCCTTCCCAGACGATGTAGGCGCCGAGCGCGGCGGCGGCGATGTCGCCGACGACGGGGACGACGTCGAGGATCACGTCTAGCCCGACGGGGCGGTTGATGCCCGGAATGACGACCAGCCGCTCGAGCAGCTTTTCCATCGCTTCCACCCGCTGCCGCACCGACTGCGGATCAGTTCCGATGGGGAAGGGCAGATTATTGGGGATCGCCATCTCAATCCCGGCCTGGCTGTTGCTCCAGGTCGGTGAGCGTGTGGCGCGCGTAACGGTTCCCGGCGAAGTTCTGGATGCGCACCGACACGAGCGACCAGCGCACCGGCGCTGCGAGCGGAATGAAGAGCTGCCCGTCGTCGATCAAGCCCGCCGCCTGAGCGAGCAGCGCATAGCGCTGGGCCGGTACGGGCGACTGCCGCGCCGCGTCGATCAGTTGATCGGCTTGGGGATCGCAGACGGAAGCGACGCCGCAACGGAAGCGGCGGACGAACCATGCCGGAGACGAGGACGGAGCGACCTCGTCGATCAGCGCGAAATCGGCGTCACCGGGACTGGCCGCGCGCTCCACCGTCAGGCCGAGCGCGCCCCAGTCGCGCTCCAGCTCCTGGAAAAGCAGGTCAGCGCCCGGGCCTTCCGGCAAGGCAATCCGGATCACCGGCCTGGTCTTGCCGAACAACCGGTCGGCTTGCGCGCGGAGCGCGGGCAAGCGGTTGCCGAGCGGCGTTCCGAACCATGCCGGGGCGACCGGCGCCGGAACGCCATCAAGACTCGCCTCGAGCAAGGTGGCGCGTGGATCGAGCCCCGGCACGCCGAGCGCTCCAACGAAGTTGCCGCGGTCGAGCGCCTGAGAGAGAAGGTGGCGAATTTCCGTCTTGTCGAAGGCCCCGCCGCTGCTGGTCGGAACTAGTCCGAACAGGCCGGAAGCGGGATCAAAGCGGAGGGCGGTGCGCGGCAACTTCACGGCGCGCGCGAGCGGCAAGTCGGCGAAAGTCCCGCCGAGCACCAGGTCGGATTTCGCCGCCGCGAAGTCGCGGATTGCGTCCTTGGCCGAAGCGCCTGCCAGCAGCACTTCCTCGTGCTCGGGCTCCTCCTCGTCATCGCTGGTGATCACCCGGCTCAGCCGCAGCTCGCCGCCCGGTCCGCCGGTCCAGACCGCGGTGAACGGTCCCGTGCCGCTGCTGCCGCGGAGGATCGCAAATTCGGGTTGCGCGAGCAGCGCAAGCAGGTTCGGGCGCGGCGCCACGAGCTGGATCTGGACGACTCGGTCGGTCATCGCGAGGACGTCCTCGACCGCGCCGACGGTATCCTTGAGCTGGTTACGGCTACGCCCGGCGAGCTGACGCTTGAGCAGCCGCGCCACCTGCTGGGCCGTGATTTTCTGACCATCGGGCCATTTCATCGCGGCGATGCGGAAGATGTAACTGAGGCCGTCGTCGCTCACATTCCAGCGCTCGGCGAGGCCCGGGACGATATTGCCGCTCGCATCGAAGCGGACGAGACCCTGGGCAACACTCTGCAGCAGCACGGCGTCCGAGGGGGGCAGCGGGCCGAGCGCCGGATCGCGCAGCTTCGGCTCCGCGCCGATCACCACGACCTTGATCTCGCCTTGCGGTTGCGGCTTGCATGCCGCGGGCGCCAAGGCCACGGCAGGAATGAGCAGCAGGGATAACAGTCGCCGCATGGCGGACCGTTTAGCCGCAACGAACCATTCAGCAAGCATCTGGAAATGTCGTTCCAACTGTTTTACTGGAGTAAAGCAGTTGAGCGAGTCCGGCGAGTGAGATGAGGGTAGCCGAAAGGGACGATATCTGGACTCGCGGTGGTGTGCCGCTGGAGGAGCTTCCGGACCCGCTGGCGCCGGAAACGCCGCCGCCGAAGGACGAGACTCCTGAGGGGGAAGCACCGCGCCGCCGTCGCTGGCCGCTCGTGCTTTATTCGGTTGCGGGCTTGCTAGCGATCACGATCCTGTGGCTGGTCATTACCGCCCCGCTGTCGCGCGCGCTGGAGCCGCTGGCCGACCCCGCGCTGCTCCTCCTCGATGACAGCGGCCGGCCGATTGCCTTGCGCGGCGCGATCAAGGAGGCGCCGGTCGATGT